>JBOFMA010000157.1:0-49243 GCA_051658125.1 Aeromonas sp. | reverse complement strand
GGCTTGATGCCAAAAAACCAAGCCAGATACACCGGCGCCATGCCTTTGATCATATCGAGCAGCAGCACGGCCAGCGCGGTGGCGCGCCCGCCTAAGCGCAGCACATTGGTTGCGCCGGGGTTTTTTGAGCCGTGGTCGCGCGGATCGGGTAAGCCGGCGCGACGCGCAATGAGCACCGCGCTGGAAAGCGAGCCACCTAAATAGGCCAAAATAATCATCAATAAAGTTAAGGCCGTCATGCTCGCATGCCACAAAAAAAGGGATCAGGTATGATGCAGGGCCAATGCGATGGCAAAGGCCATCGGGCGCGCTGCTTGGTGCAGTGTACATCCTGGCGCGGCCAACGATAAGGCCGCAGTCCCTAGAGTAAAGAAGAAGGCCGGTTATGGACAAGGTGTTTATTCAAAAGCTAAGCGTACTGGCTACGATTGGCGTGTATGCGTGGGAAAAAGAGATCAAACAGCGGCTCGAATTTGATTTAGAAATGGGCTTTGATAATCGGCCAGCGGCCGCCAACGATGCCATTGATTTGGCGCTAGATTATAGCGATGTGGCCAAGCGCGTGACCGCGCATGTGGCGCATACCGTGGTGGAGTTAGTCGAAACCTTGGCCGAGCAAGTCGCGGCGCTGATCTTGCAAGACCAACGGGTGGCTTATGTCACGGTGCGCTTGAGCAAGCCGACCGCGGTGGCCAATGCCGCTGCGGTGGGGGTGGAAATTACCCGCCAGCAGCCGAGCTAAGCCATGGCGCAGATTTATTTAGGTATTGGTTCTAATATCGCGCCTGCTGAGCAGGTGCCACGCGGGCTAGCGGCGCTCTATGCCCTGTTAGGCCCGCTGCAGCTCTCACCTATCTACCAAAGTGCGGCGGTCGGGTTTAACGGCGAGCCGTTTTATAACTTGGTGGTGCAAGCGCACAGCCCTTGGCCGCTGGCGGAGCTAAAAGCGCGCTTGCGCGCGCTGGAATATCGCTTGGGGCGGCCGCTAAACGCACAAAAATGCAGTGCGCGACATTTTGATGTTGATCTGTTGCTGTATGACGCGCTGATATGCCACGAGCCAATCGCGCTGCCGCATCCCGATATCTTGGCCCATGCCTTTGTGCTGCGCCCGCTGGCAGAATTAGCCCCTGAAATGATACATCCGCATTGCGGGCAATCTTTTGCTGCGCTGTGGCAGACCATGGCCGCGGCGGGCGTGCAGGCGCCTTTGCAGCCAGTCACTTTGCCCGCGGCTTATTGGGTGGCTAATTGCGCGTTCAGCTGATCCATTAGGCTAAGCGGCGGCACTTGGCCGCTTAATGCCGCGTGAAACAGGGCTTCAATCGCCGCGCGCTCGGGGGCTTTAACAATAAACACCAAACGCGATTGCGCCCGCCCTTCTGGCCAATCGGCCAAGGTTTGTAGCGGATAAAGCTGGCCGTGCACGCCGTGGATCACTACGGGCTGGCTTTCGCCGACTAATTGCAAAATGCCTTTTAGGCGCAAAATCGCTGTCCCAAAACGCGCTTGCACGGTGTCAATGGCATGCAGCAATTGCTCGGCGGCCAATGGCTCGCCATAGCGCAGGGAAAAGCTTTCAATCGCGGCATGCGCCAATGGGGCGGGCGCGGCGCCAATCCCCGCGCGTGGGTTGACGGAGGTTAGTTTGACCGGCGCGGGGGCGCCGGTGACGCCCGCGATAGGCGCGGTGCGTAGCCAAGCGAGCAGTTGGCGTACATCGCGCCCGGCCGCCGCGTTATAGGCGCCCAATTTTTCCACCACACTGGGCGCCACCTGGCCGTGGTTGGCACAGATCACCGCCGCTGCGGGGTTTAATGCGTTTAGAACCGGGGTGAGTTCGGCCAGAGGCGTGGCCTCGGCGCGGTCGGTTTTACTCACAATTAATAGATCGGCTAAGGCGATCTGTTTCACCGCCTCAAATTGCGCGCCAAGCTGCGGCAAAATATGGCTGGCATCGACCAAGGTGACGCAGCCATCAAAGCGGTAATTGGCCGCCACCAAGCCCTCTTCACTTAAGGTAAACAGCACCGAGGCCGGATCGGCTAAGCCCGTAGTTTCAATAATTAAGCGCTTAAACGGCGTTAACTCGCCGCGTATCACCCGCATCAGAAGATCTTGCAGCGCATCGACCAGCGAGCCTTGCACGCTGCAGCAGATACAGCCTGAACCGAGCAGCACCACGTGGTCATCGACTTTTTCTACCAAGTGGTGATCCAAGCTAATGGCGCCAAATTCGTTGATCAGCACCGCGCTGTCGGCCAACTCGGCGTGCTTGAGCCAGTGGTTAAGCAAGGTGGTTTTGCCGCTGCCCAAAAAACCGGTCAGCAGGGTGACAGGAATACGCGGATCGCGATCGTCAGTCATAACAGCTCCGAAAAAAGACAAAAAACGCGCCAAAGCAACACTTTGGCGCGTTATAAGCTACTGGCGGGTAAGATTACAGCGCGCGTTGGCGCACCGCTTCAAACAAGCATACGCCGCTGGCCACCGACACGTTTAAGCTCGACACTTCGCCGGCCATCGGGATACTGACTAACTCATCGCAATGTTCGCGCGTTAAGCGGCGCATGCCTTTGCCTTCGGCGCCCATGATAAGGGCCAGCGCGCCGGTGAGTTTGGCCGCATATAGGTCATGCGTGGCTTCGCCCGCCGTGCCGACTAACCAAACGCCGCGCTCTTGCAGCTCGCGCAAGGTGCGCGCAAGGTTAGTCACTTGCACCAGCGGCACTACTTCGGCCGCGCCGCAGGCGACTTTGCGCGCAATCGGGGTCAGGCCAGTGGCTTTATCTCGCGGCACAATCACCGCGTGCACGCCGGCCGCATCGGCGCTGCGGATACACGCGCCCAAGTTATGCGGGTCGGTGACGCCATCTAGGATGAGCAAAAAAGGCGCTACGTGCTTAGCGACTAACGCATCGAGCAGCGCGGTTAGGTCATGCTCGCCTAATTTTGGTGCCTCTTTGACCCGAGCCATGATGCCTTGGTGATTATTACCCTCACTTTTGTCATCTAAGGTGCTGCGGTTGACGCTTTGCACTTTGATGCCGAGTGCCACCAGTTCATCAAGCAGGGCTTGTAGGCGCGCATCATCGCGCCCTTTTAATGCCCACACCTCAATAAAGCGCTCGGGCGTACGCGCTAATTGCGCGCTGACGGCGTGGATGCCGTAAATCAGTTCCGTACTCATGTTTAACTCTTGATTAGCAACTAATTAGCCGCACCGCTCGGGCGGCGATTTTTCGGTTTACTGCGGCGACGCTTGGGCTTGGCTTCGCCGTGCTCGGCCTTGGCCGCGCTGTGCGGAGCGTGCTTGCTGGCATTGGTTTTGCGCGCGCCTTTAGGCGCTTTGCTGCCGGCTGGCAACGGCTCTTCCACCATCACAAAGTCAATTTTGCGATCGTCTAAGTTCACGCCCATCACTTTGACCCGTACCTTGTCACCTAAGCGGTAACGGCGGCGGAAGTTCTCGCCAATTAGCTGCTGGTGAGTTGGGTCAAACTGGTAGTAATCGTTGGTCAGGGTGCTGACGTGCACCAAGCCGTCGATGTGAATTTCGGCCAAGCGCACGAAAAAGCCAAAGCCGGTGACGTTAGCAATCACGCCATCGAACTCGTCGCCAATGTGATCTTGCATGTATTCACATTTGAGCCAGTCGGCGACATCGCGGGTGGCATCATCCGCGCGGCGCTCGGTCAGCGAGCAGTGCTCGCCCATCGGATCGACTTCTTCGAGCTGGTAGTGATAGCCGCCGCTTGGCGTCCACTTGTTGCGCACGCTGCCGTGCTGCTCTTTCGCCGTTTGGTATTTGATCGCGCGGTGCAAAATCAAATCGGGGTAGCGGCGGATCGGCGAGGTGAAGTGGGCGTAGGATTTTAACGCCAGACCAAAGTGGCCGATGTTGTCGGCTTGGTAGATCGCTTGGCGCATGGAGCGCAGCAGCATGGTCGCCAGTAACTCGGCATCTGGGCGGCCTTCAAACTTGGCTGCCAGTTCGGCAAAATCTTTCGGCTCTGGCTCTAAGCCACCTTTAAGCTCAAGACCCAGCTCGGCTAAAAAGTCGCGAAAACCGGTTAAGCGCTCTTCGCCGGGGCGATCATGCACGCGAAACAGGGCGTGGGCTTCATTTTTTTCGATATAACGCGCGGCGGCCACGTTGGCCAAAATCATGCACTCTTCGATGATCTTGTGCGCGTCGTTGCGCACTAACGGCACGATGCGGTCAATTTTGCGTTGGGCGTTAAAGATAAAGCGCGTCTCTTCGCTTTCAAACTCCACGGCGCCGCGCTGATGGCGGGCATCTTTTAGCGCTTTATACAGATGGCTCAGCTCTTCGATGTGCTCAACTAGCGGCGCGTAATGCTGGCGCAGGGCTTCATCGCCGTCGAGCATGGCAGCGACTTTGCTGTAGGTTAAGCGCGCGTGGGAGTTCATCACCGCTTCATAGAATTTGTAACCCGACATCTTGCCTTGGGCCGAGATGGTCATTTCACACACCATGCACAAGCGATCCACTTGTGGGTTGAGCGAGCACAGGCCATTAGACAGCACTTCCGGCAGCATCGGCACGACAAATTCAGGGAAATAGACCGAGTTACCGCGCTGATAGGCTTCGTTATCGAGCGCTGTGCCGGGCTTGACGTAGGCCGACACATCGGCAATCGCTACCCACAGGCGCCAGCCACCGCTTTTTTTCGCCTGACAGAACACAGCGTCATCAAAGTCGCGGGCATCTTCGCCATCTATGGTCATCAGCGGCAGGGCACGCAGGTCAATGCGGCCGACTTTGGCCTCTTCTGGCACCTGCTCACCTAAGTGGGCAATCTCTTTGCTCACTTCTTCAGGCCAGGTATGTGGAATACCGTGGCTGCGCAGGGCAATTTCAATTTCCATACCGGGCGCCATATTTTCGCCCAACACTTCTTGCACGTGGCCAACGGCATTCGAGCGCGGCGTAGCGCGCTGATCGATGCTCACCACCACCACTTGGCTTTGGCGCGCGCCTTGGCTTTCGCCGCTGGGAATTAAAATATCTTGGCCAATGCGCGTGTCATCGGGCACCACAAAACCGATGCCGTTTTCCACAAAGTAGCGGCCGACAATTTCCGCTTCGCGGGCTTTAAGCAAGCGCACAAAGCGCGCCTCTTGGCGGCCTTTGCGATCGATTTCGGTCGGTTGCACTAAGGCGTAGTCGCCGTGCATCAGGCGCTGCATTTCACGGTTGTTTAAAAACAGATCCGAGCCGCCGCCTTCTGGGCGCAAAAAGCCAAAGCCATCTTTGTGGCCAATCACGGTGCCTTTGACCAGATTGAGTTTATCTGGCAGGGCGTAGCACTGGTTGCGGGTAAACACCAGTTGGCCATCGCGCTCCATGGCGCGTAGGCGGCGACGCAGCGCTTCTAATGGCTCTTCGTCAGTAATGCGTAAATTCTCGGCCAGTGCCTCACGCGACATCGGTTTGTCGTGGGCTTTGATCACCTCAAGGATGAGTTCGCGGCTGGCGATCGGGTTTTCGTATTTTTCGGCCTCACGCTGGAGGAAGGGGTCTTGTTGCGACATAGGCAGCCCTTAAAGTCGGAATTGAGTTGGCGCATCGCCAACAGGTGCGGCGCGTTTGGCCGCTCTTTTAGTGTTTTTAAAGTGGCGCCACCATAACACATTGCTTGGCGCTTGACGTCAAGGCGCGGTTATTCATCCATAAATAGGCCAAGCAAACTGTTTAAATAGCGATGGCCCAGCGGCGTCACTTGCCAAGCGTGGCCCAAGTCTTCGATGAGCATTTTTTCTTGCGCCCGCGCCATGTCGCCGCCAATGCGCGCCAGCGGCACGCCGGTGCGGGCGACAAATTCAGCCTTCGGCACGGGTTCAAACAGGCGAAAGCGATTCATAAAAAATTCCAGCGGCAAATCGTCGCTTGCCACCGTCCACTGCGCGGCGGTGTAGGCGCGGGTAGGATCCAAATACCCTTGTGGGTGTTTGATTTTTTCGGTGCGCAAAACGCGCAGCTTAGCCACATCGGTGATTTTGCCATGCGCGCCGCAGCCAATGCCCAAATAGTCGCCAAAGCGCCAGTAGTTTAAGTTGTGCTGGCAGGCAAAGCCGGTCTGGGCATAGCCCGAGATCTCATACTGCGCGTAACCGGCGGCGGTGAGTTTGGCGTGGCCCGCCTCTTGAATATCCCACAGCGCGTCATCTTCTGGCAGGCGTGGCGGCTGCTTGGCAAAGGCGGTGTTAGGCTCAATGGTCAGTTGATACCAAGACAGGTGGGTCGGCGCCAGCGCAATGGCGGTATCAAGATCGCTTAATGCCTCGGCCACACTCTGCTCGGGCAGGCCGTGCATTAAATCTAAATTAAAACTAGGCAACGCCAGTTGCTTGGCCAAGCGCGCCGCGCGCTGGGCTTGCTCGGGATCGTGAATGCGGCCTAAGCGCTGCAACTTTTCGGCCTGAAAGCTTTGCACGCCGATAGATAGGCGCGTAATACCGGCGGCTTTAAAGCCGGCAAACTTATCGGCCTCCATGGCGCCGGGGTTAGCCTCCATGCTGATCTCACACGCATCGGCCAGCGGCAGCAAGGCGCGCACGCCATCGAGCAGGCGCGTCATGGCCGCGACGCTGAGTAAACTCGGCGTGCCGCCACCGATAAAAATTGAGCGCAGCGCGCGCCCCTGCGCCCAATGCGCGTCTGCGGCCAGATCATCGAGCAGCGCGTCGACATAGGCCTGTTCCGGCAGCTCGCCCGTTAAGCGATGGGAATTAAAGTCGCAATAGGGACATTTTTGTACGCACCACGGAATGTGGATGTAAAGCGACAGCGGCGGCAGTTGCAGCATACAGATCCTTTAAATCAGGGCGCGCTGGGTGAGCGCAGCTTTGAGTTGTGCCAGCGCTTGGCCGCGATGGCTGATCAGATTTTTGCGCGCGGCGCAAAGCTCGGCTGCGCTTTGGTCTTCACTGGGTACATAAAACACCGGATCGTAGCCAAAGCCTTGCTCACCTTGGCGCGCCGGCAAAATGCGCCCTTCCCAACTGGCTTGGCAAATCAGTGGCGTTGGGTCAGCGGCGTGGCGCATAAACACCAGCACGCACCAAAAGCGGGCGGTAACAGGCGTGTCTGCGGGCAAATTGAGCGCGCGCAGATCAGCGAGCAATTTATCGATGTTATCGCTATCGGTGGCCTTGTCGCCGGCAAAGCGGGCGGAATAGACGCCCGGTTGGCCGTTTAAGGCGTCTACTTCTAAACCAGAATCATCGGCCACTGCCGGCAAGCCGGTCAGTTCGGCGGCGTGGCGCGCCTTAATAATGGCATTTTCCACAAAGGTGGTGCCGGTTTCATCGGCGTCGCTTAGGTTAAATTCGCTTTGCGGGCGCACGGCAATCGTCAGATCGGCCAGCATGGCGGCGAGTTCTTTGACTTTTTTTTGGTTGCCAGTGGCAAGCACGAGAGTCTGCATGGGGGAGCTCCTTGGGCTAAGGCGAGCATTTTAGGCGCCAAATGGCGGCTGGCAAAGGTTTTTGCTGGGAAAGAAATTCGCTGGCGCGGGATAAAGCCGTTCGCCAGTGGGGCCAAATTTGCGTAGACTCGCCGCCCATAATTGCCGCCCTCCTTTGATGTTGAGATGCCCATGCCCTTGATCAGTTTGCTTATTTTATTGGTGTTATTTAGCCCCCTAGGCATAGATATTTATCTGCCCGCCTTGCCGGCGATGGCCGCTGATCTCGCCGCGCCGGTGACCGCGCTACAGGGCTCTATTACTTGGTTTTTATTTAGCATGGGGCTGGGGCAGCTGCTGGCCGGACCGCTGGCCGATCGCTTTGGTCGCAAACCGGTGGCGCTGGTGGGGGTACTGCTGTATGGCGTGAGCGCACTGGCCGCCGGTGCGGCGCACAGCATGGCCTGGCTGCTGGTGGCCCGCGTGCTGCAGGGCTTTGGCGCTTGCGCCACCTCGGTGGCGGCTTTTGCTGTGGTGCGCGATAGCTTTGGTCCACAAAAAAGTGGGCAGATGATTTCGTATTTAAATGGCGCGATTTGCTTTATTCCTGCGCTAGCACCGCTGCTCGGCGGTTGGCTGACCTTGCAAGCCGGCTGGCGCAGCAATTTTTGGTTTATGGCCGCGTATGCCCTGCTGGTGGGGGCGTGGCTATGGCGCAAAATGCCCGAAACGCGGCCAAGCGAGACGCAAAGCACGGGCGCGTTATTAAGCTGGGCGCGCTATGCCCCGGTGCTGCGTTCACCGACCTTTTTGTTTAATGCCAGCCTGTGTTTGCTGGCGATGGCAGTGATTTTGGCTTATGTCACCGCCGCGCCCGTGCACTTAATGATGCAGTTGGGGCTGGATATGGCCGGCTTTAGCCAGTGGTTTACGGCCAATGCGGTGATTAATATCGTCGGCTGCTTTGCCGCGCCACGCATCATCAGCCAGTTTGGTGCGCGCCGCACCCTGCGCGCGGGCCTTGGCTTGTTAATGCTGGCAGCCACTGGCTTAACGCTGGGCTTAACCGTGGCGCATCCACTGGCCATGATGGGGCCGGTGTTTGTCGCCAGCCTAGGCTTTACCCTAATTTTGGGCGCCGCAGCCGGTTTGGCTTTGGCGCCCTTTGGCCATTGTGCGGGCACGGCGGCGGCATTATTGGGCCTGTTTCAAATGAGCGGCGCCGGCGCCTTGGTCGGCTTGCTCGGTAACTTGGCGCTGGCGCCGACTGAGCAGTTGGCACTGCACATGTGGCTGCTATTGCCGCCACTGCTTGGCTTGTTCACTCGCCGTGGCCGGCGCTTATGTGCGGCTTGATAGCGAGCCCGTTATCAAGGCTTAACCAACAGGAGTTATCATGGCGTTAGTGTTTAAACCCGCGCCGACGGCGGTAAAAAGTGCGCTCAATGTGGCACTGGTGGGCTTTGGCTTTGCTGGGCAGACGTTTCATGCGCCATTTTTAACCACTACCTCGGGGCTTAATTTACGCTGGGTGGTGAGCAGTAACCTTGCCTTGGTGCAGGATAAATTGCCGCATTGCAAGGTTGGCACGCTGGAGGATGCCTTGGCCGACAGCGAGGTGGATTTGGTGGTGATCGCCACGCCCAATGACACCCACGCGCCGCTGGCCCGTCAAGCGCTGCTAGCGGGCAAGCATGTGGTGATTGATAAACCCTTTGCGCTGGATGTGACCGAGGCTCGCGAGTTAATCGCCTTGGCCGAAGCGCGCCAGTTGCTGCTGAGCGTATTTCACAATCGGCGCTGGGACGGCGATTTTTTAACCTTGCAAGCACTGCTGGCTGAAGGTGTACTCGGCGAGGTGACCCAGTTGACGTCAAGCATCGACCGTTACCGGCCCGAGGTGCGGGTGCGTTGGCGTGAAGGTGACGGCCCGGGTGCAGGTTTGTGCTACGACTTGGCGCCGCATTTACTTGACCAAGCTTTGCAACTGTTTGGCCCACCGACGTGGCTGCAGGCGGATATCAGCACGCTGCGTCAAGGTGGCTTAAGCGATGATGCATTTACTATCTTGCTTGGCTATGACGCGGCTGATGGCCGCGCGCGGCGGCGGGTGAGTTTAAGCGCCAGTTGCTTGTGCGCGGCGCCCACACCGCGGTTTATGGTGCACGGCACCTTGGGCTCTTGGTTGAAAATGGGCATGGACAGCCAAGAAGAGCAACTAAAAGCCGGCAAGCGGCGCAGCGCGCCCGATTGGGGCGTGGAATCGGCCCCTGGCACCCTGAGCCAATGGTGCGGTGGCGCGCTAGTGCAGACCCCGCGCGCGGGATTTGCTGGCGATTATGGCGCCTATTATCGTGGGATTGCCGCGGCGCTATTAACCGGCAGCGCCAATCCGGTGCCGGCGAGCGAGGCACTGGCGGTGATGCAGTTATTGGACGCGGCGCGCGACAGTAGCGCGCGCGGCGAGCGAATGTTTCTGCACGCAGATGACAAATGCGCCGCATCGCGCTAAAAACTGACTAAGCGCAGCACCATCATTTAGCTGCTTTGGTATGCACTGGGCGGGCTATGGGTGATTTATTGCGCGATATGACCATTTATGCCGCGTTACTGCTGTAAATAGTTATTTTTTTAGCATTAACGCTAAGGCTTTGCCGTTTAGGCCATTTGCTTTGTTCGCTAAGGACGCTATATTGCCAAGGTCGCTTTGTTTTCCAAGCTATTGATTTTTGGAGCAAAGAACCTAATCTGATGGTGGTTAACCATCTGACTATTTCTGAGGGAATAATTATGAATAAAGTACTGCTGGCTACCCTGATGGGCCTGATGCTGACCGCGTGTGGTAAAAAAGAAGAAGCACCTGCGCCTGTTGCCGCCCCTGTGGCTGAAGTGGCCGCTAAAGTTGAAAGCGCTGTGAGCCAAGCGACTGCCACCATCGAGCAGGTTGCATCACAAGCAACCGCTACCGTGGAAACTGTGGCTTCACAAGCGACCGCGACTGTTGAAGCGGCTGCCGCTGATGTAGCGACCAAGCTGGAAGCTGCCGTGAGCGACGCGAAAGCCAACTAAGCGTTAGCCGCGTGTAAAAAGGGCGTCCCCGTAAGGAGACGCCCTTTTTGCTGGCTAGCACACCGGCCGCGGCTTAAAACTCCAGATACAGCGGCCAACCGAGCAGCGGGTGGCGCTGCCCCGCTTTTTGCTCCAAGCGGTCAAGCCGTTCGGGGGAGGCATCGGCGAGGGCCAGTTGCTGATATTGGCGGGCAAAGCCCAAGGTGTGCAGCATGCTTAAATAAAACGCGGGGCTTAAATCCGCGCGCAGCAATTGCGCCGAGGCTTCGGGTAGCTGCGCCAGCACGCAATCGAGTGCGCGGGTTAAAAATGCGGTGTCAAACCACAACTCTTCCCAGACCAGCGGCTTGTGCAGGCGGCGCTTGAGATCTGGCTTTACTTTCACCGCGGCCGCCGCGTTGCCCTCGGCGCACAACAGGCGATACACCAGCACTTCGGCCAATTTATCTTCCACCGTCGGTAGATCGTTGCTGTAGGCAAAAAATTGCGCATCCACGCGCTGCATCAGTTCGGCTTGGCGCTGCTCGTTTAACGCACTTTGGTAGTCTTGCCAGCCTTGCCACTCTTCGCAGTCCGGTGGGCTGGAGATTTTATCCAGCAACTGGGCGTCAACTTCGCCAAACAGCGACGGCCCGCCTAAGCTTTTTTGGCTAACGCTCACCAGCATAGACCAGCCTTTTTGGAAGGGCTTTACTGGCCCTTCGGGCGCCTTGAGCAGCCATAGTGCTTTGGCCACATCGTGCTCGCTAAGCGCCATCAGACCTAAACTCACTACGCCAATCACATCGTGCGCGGCTTGTTCAAGCAGGTGCAGCTTGTATTTGTTGTAGTACTTGTCGGCAAATTTCAGGCTCATCAGCATGGCTTTGCTTTTAATCTGGGCCAATTCTGCGGCGGAAAGCCGCTGCTGCTCGGCGCCATAGCGCAACACTTGAGTTAAAAACGGCCCTTCGGTCGCTGTCCGCAGCGCAATTTGCATCGGCATTCCTTAATCTAAGAAGCTAAACATGTCATCGACGTCATCGCCGTACTCATCATCGCTCGGCGCTTGCTTATCTTTAGCTTGCATGACCAATTCGCTGGCAAATTTGCTGATAATGCCTTCCCAGCTCGAGTGCTCGTTGCGCAGCAGCGCTTTAATTGCCTGTTCCACGTCAGGAGCCAGTTCGCGGATCAGCATCAGCAAGCTGCGCGGATCATCTAAGCCATAGTCGTGGGTGTTTTCGCTTTGCTGGCGTTCGCTGTAGCTTAGCGCCTCTTCCAGATCTTCTTCTTCGGCCAAGTGACTATCGTCATAACCGGCCTCTTCGGCGTAGCGATCGGTGCGATAAAACTCTATAAACGGAATGGCTAAGTAAAACAGCCCCGCCGGATCGTCTGCGATGCAGGTCAAGATCTCAGCTTGCTTGGCTTCGCTGTCTTGTGAGCGGATCAGGTAGTTTAAAAAATCAAAGGTGTGCTGCTGCAGTTCATCGGCGTTGTTTTTGATCTGCTCTTCCCAATACAGCGGCTGCTGGCAGACGATGTCGCGGATGCGCTCAGGCGTCATCAATTCGCTGATGATGGACGGGTAAGAGATATCGTGCTGGCCGTTGATCTGCGTCAGGGTCACAATATCAATGTTTTCAATCACTTCGATCAATTGCTCATCGCTCATGGTGTGCGCCATCAGCTCAAAGCGTTCGCTGGCCTCTTTGGGCTCTACCACGGCTAAGGCTTTGATCTCTTGCGCCGCACTGATAATTAAGTTGGTCGACATGTTGCCTCCTTAAAAGCGCACTTCAGCTAAATCGTCGTCATTGTCGTTGGCGCGGTCATAGCCCATGTAATTGCGATCGGCCTCATCGCGGTCATCTTCGTCTTCGTCCCGCGCCAAGGCCGCCGGCTCATAGCCGCGTTTAAGGGCGTCAGGGAAGGCGAGCATAAACAGCACCGCGCACGCTTCGATAAGTTGGCGTTCGCTCACTTCGCGCACTGTTTTTACTAAGGCTAAATCCTCTTTGCCAAAGGCCACCGAGGTTTTAAATTCATCCCAAGTGGGCGCGGCCGCGCCACTTAACCACTGACGCCACAGCGGCTGGGCTTGCGGCGGGAATTTCACGCGGCCATACAGCGCGATCGGTAAATACTCCGGCATCAAGCTCAGCAAGCGGGTGTCGGCTTGCAACATGCCTTTCATCTGCGCGGTGAACTGGGCCAGCGCCTGTTTATCGTCTTGATCTTGGTACGATTCAATATTGTCACGGGCGTCGCACAGCAAGGTGTCCAACTGGTCGTGATCCCAAGCAAAGGAGGTTGCCATTACACTGCACCTTAAGGGTAGAATTGGTCCCAAATGTCGCTCATGGCCGCTTTCGGATCGGTCACAATGACATTGTTAAACTCTTTAATAAACGCGGCCCGCGCTTTTGGATCATTGAGCACTTCATACGCGGCTTTGATCTGGTGCAGCTTATCGGCCGCCGCCGCGCGCTCGTCGTCACTGGCCGCGAGCAATTTGTCGGGGTGATACAGGTTAGCTAAGCGTCGGTAGGCTTTTTTTATCTCCGCCTCGCTGGCGCTAGGTTTAACCCCTAATACGCGAAAATAGTTGTTCATACGCCGCCTTACGGTCAGGGGATTATTGTAGGGTGGTGAGCGCGGCTTTAACGCGCAGTTCTAGCTCCGCGTAAGGCAGTGCGCCAGATATTAAGCTCGAGCCAATTAAGGTGGCCGGCGTGCCTTGAATGCCTAAACGCTGTGCGAGGCGTAAATTTTGCGCCAATTCGCGGTGGGTGCTGGGGTCTGCGCGCAGGGCTACGTTGCCGCTTTTAATTAACGCCTGCTCGATTTTTTCTGCATCTAACCGGCCGAGGCTGTCCATCAGGCTGCGATGCAGCGGCAAAAAGCCACTTTGCTGCTGTTGCCACATGGTCAGGCTGTAGGCACTGGCTTTAACCGACAGCGAGCCTTTAAACGGCAACAATTTGATCACCACCGCTAAATCATGCGGGTACTGCGCGAGCAGACGCAAAATTGACTGGTCATACAGCTTGCAATAGCGGCAATCGTAGTCGGTAAACAGCACTAACGTGAGCTTCGGATTCGCCGCGCCAAGTTGCGGGCTAGTCACACTGTTAAATAATTGCTCACTGTGCGTGCTAAGTAGGCCGGCCAAGCTGGTGGGCACGTCATAGCTCGGTGCGGGTTTGCGCAGGTGGGCAGGCACCTGCAGCGGCGCTGATGGCGGCGTGTCGCGCACCACTAACGGCACGGGGGCGTTAGCCTCGGCCGTGACCGCGGGGGTAAGCGGCTGACTGGCGGGCACGGCCAAGCTCTGCGGCGCAAGCAGGGCCGCGCACAAAGCGAGAACGGGTGAAAAAAATAGCGCCAAACGCGGCATGAAAAATGAGCTAGTCGTCATGGAAATACTCGTCAACGGCGAAGGCCTTAGGTGGGCAGGCGATGCAGATATCGCACAAGGGGGCACATGCTAGCGAGAGTCGCCGAGCAGGGCAAGTAATGCGCGCCGATAGCAAGGCTTTGTGGCGCACACTTTGCCGCGCGCAAAGGCTGACCATTGCGTGCAAGATCGGTATAATCGCGCGCTTTGCAGGCCTTGGCAGGTTGCCTTTTGGTTCGCGCGCATTGGCTACACACCACGATTAAGGTTTCTTATGTCCCAAGTGTCAGAGATGTCAGAGAACGCCGGCGTGGCGCCGGCTACGCCGGAGGCGTGTGTTGTGCTGTGCAGCTGCCCAAGTGAGGCGATTGCGCAGGAGATTGCTCATGCTTTGCTACAAGAGCGGCTAGCGGCCTGTGTGCAGGTGCAGCCTGCCGCCACGGCGCTGTATCGCTGGCAAGGCGCGATTGAAACGGCGCAAGAGGTAGGCTTAGTGATAAAAAGCCGCCTTACGCACAAAGAGGCGCTTAGCGCCGTGATCTGCGCGCGCCACCCTTACACAACGCCAGAGATTATTGTTTTGCCCATCGTGGCCGGGCTGCCGGCTTACTTAACTTGGTTAACAGAGGAAACTGCCTAATGCGTCGTCTGTGCGTTTGGCTCTTAGGCGCGGTCATGAGCGCGCTGTTGTGTGGGGCGCCGGTGGCCGCTACCGATCTATTAACCTCATTGGGCTTAAGCTCGGCGCCGCGCTTTTTGCCGGTCGATGAGGCGTTTAGCCTAAGCGCTGAGCAACAAGGGCGCACGCTCACCCTGCGCGTAGCGATTGCCGATAGTTATTATCTGTATCAGCACAGCATCAAGGTGGCGGGGCAAAATGTGCAGTTTACGCCGCCGATTTTGCCCCAAGGCCAAGCGCATCACGATGATTTTTTTGGGCAAACACAAGTCTATTACCATGCGTTAGAGCTGCCACTCGCATTGCACAGTGCCGAGGCGGGGGCGCACATTACGCTGGCCTACCAAGGCTGCACGGACGGCTTGTGCTATCCGCCGCTGAGCAAAACCATCGAGGTGCCGGCGTTGGCGCCTGCACCGCTGGCAACGCTACCGGCTGACAGCGCAGCCAAGGCTGATTTGGCCAAACCGCAGACGCCGGCGCTAAGCGAACAAGATGCGCTGGCCGCCGCGCTCGGCGCGCAAAGTTTTTGGGTGAGCTTGGGCGCTTTTTTCCTGCTGGGGCTCGGTCTGGCTTTTACGCCGTGCGTGTTTCCTATGTACCCGATCTTAACCGGCATTATTGCCGGTGCGGGGCAGTTGCTCTCCACCGCGCGCGCCGGCTTATTGTCTTTGGTCTATGTGCAGGGCATGGCGCTGACCTACACCGCGCTTGGCTTAGTGGTCGCCTCGCTTGGCATGCAGTTTCAGGCCGCGCTGCAGCATCCGCTGGTGCTGATTGGCTTGTCGGGGTTATTTGTCCTGCTCGCGCTGTCGATGTTTGGCGTGTTTAATTTGCAATTGCCCAGCCGCTTGCAAACCAAGCTGGCAGGGCTGGCTAATCAGCAGCAAGGCGGCTCGGTAGCGGGGGTCGCGATCATGGGCATGATTTCTGGCCTAGTCTGCTCGCCGTGCACCACGGCGCCCTTGTCCGGCGCGCTGATCTATGTGGCGCAAAGTGGCGATTTACTGTTAGGTGGCGCCGCGCTGTATGCCTTATCGCTGGGCATGGGCGTGCCGCTGTTGCTGCTTGGCGTGTCGGGTGGGAAATTACTACCCAAAGCTGGGGCGTGGATGAATGTGGTCAAGCAACTGTTTGGTTTTGCCCTGTTAGCCGTGCCGGTGCTGCTGCTCTCGCGCCTGTGGTCTGACACCACCAGCGTGCTGGCATGGCTGGGCTGGGGGCTGGGCGTGTGCGCGTATCTGTATCACCACAATCAGCGCCGCCCGCATTCGTGGCGAAAAAGCGCCCGCGGCTTTGCGTTGCTGCTAGCTATGCTCAGCGCCGTGGTTTGGGCCAAAGCCTTGCTGCTGCCCGCACCGGCCACCGAAACGGCTAAAGCCGAGGTGCGCGCCCGCTTTACGCAAATCAAAACTTATCAAGATTTGCAGCAGCAACTAGCGCTGGCGCGTGCGGCCAATAAGCCGCTGCTATTGGATCTCTACGCGGACTGGTGCGTGGCGTGTAAAGAGTTTGAGCACCAGACCTTTACCGATGCGAAGGTGCAGGCGCAGTTTGCCAATGTGCATTTAGTGCAGGCCGATGTGACGGCCAATGATGCCGAAGATATTGCGCTGCTGCGCGCTTTAAATGTGCTGGGGCTGCCGACCTTGATCTTGTTTGATCGGCAAGGCCAAGAGTTGGTTGGCCAACGGGTGACCGGTTTCATGCCCGCTGATGAGTTTAGCCGTGTGCTGGAGCAACTATGGTAAGGCGTGCCGCCAGCCTCGCGGCGCTGGCCTTACTGCTAAGCGCCTGCGACTCGCCGCCCACCGCGGCAGAAATTGCCGCCGTTTGGCAGCCGCAGTGGGCCATGTCGGGCTTATTTGTCGCCGAACAGATCAGCGTGCAGGCACATGCAGCGGAGGGTGACGGCCGCTATCGGCTGCAACTGCGTTATGTGCCGCGCTTTGCCCAAAGCCTTAGCCAGCTGCAAAGCGAGCACAGTGATGACGTGGTGTTTGATGGTCACGGCCCGTACCAGCGGGCGCTGACGCTGATGGCGCTGGAAAGCCGCTATGGCGCCTTTGAGGTTGGGCAAATGCTACCGGCGCAAGAGGTGCAGGTGCGCGTGGTGCGCAGCGATGTCGGCTGGCAATGGCTGCCTTAAGCGCAGGTAAAAGGCTTCGCGCACGGCAATTTGCCGCGTTTAGCCGCTGCCGCGCATAAAGCTAAACCCCCGCGATGGCGTGGCCAAACACGGGGGTTTTTCGGGCATAACGCCTAGTGGCGCGAGTGACCTAATTGATACAAATTACTTAATAAAGCCGCCTTGCTTGGCGCTCGGCGCTTGAATTAGCTCCAAACGACCAACTTCCACTTCAGTTTTACGCCAGCTTTTATCCACTTCTGCGCGCAGGCGCACCGCATCACGTGGGCTCACATCGATGCCGCGCCACTCATCGCGCTCAATTTCCACTTCCAGCGTGCCGCTGCCATCTTTAAACAGATAGCGCTCGCCACCTAAATGGGCGGTGATATGCCCCTCTAAGGTGATCCAGCTGTCATCGGCTTGCTCAGCCACTTGCGCGCTGGTGATAACCGTGTGCACTTCTGGGCCGGTAAAGGCGGCGCTGCTGTAGCTGCTGGCGCACAGAAGGGCTGTGCTGAGAGCGGCCTGGGTAAGGCGGTTGGCGAATATAGACATGAAAGCTCCTTGGCTAAGTGCCCACGTAGGGCGGCGTAAGTTGATGGCGCTAGCATGGGCCTTAGCGCGTGAAATAAGCGTGAAACCGCAGTAGATGACGGCAAAAAGCCCAAAAAAAACGCCCACCAAACGGTGGGCGTTGCACATTAAGGCGGCAAACTTAGCGGCTTGCGGCAGCAGGTAGCGCTTTAATTTCTTGCGCTATCTCATCGAGCAGCACTTGCCAGCCTTGACCAAGCTCGGCAACCAGCACGTTGTAGCCGTCATCGGGCAGGGCGCGTTCGCTGGCAAAGGTCGCGGTTTTCAGCAACTGGCCTTGGGCGTTAGTCAGCTGCCAGCGGCCGCTTAACAGGGCTCGGCCATCATGGCGGCCCTGAAAGCGCTCAACGTGAATGCTCAGCTGCGGCGCTTGCGCTTGGTTACTGCCTTGCACCGCCCAACCGGGCAGGCGGCGGCTTAAGCCATTTTGCGTCAGCTGGTTGAGCTGATCATCCAGTGCGCCGGCCCAGCGATGAAACTCGGCAAAGTGCAGCTCTTGGCCTTCCAGCTGATAGACCAAGCTAATGCGATCGAGTTGGCTGGAGAGCACAATTGGGCGCAGTGTGAGGCTGCGACTTGGCGTGCTCGCTGCACTGGCGGCCAGAGGCGCTTTGGCATCTAACGCGTAGTGGTGCAGCGTGGGCGCTGGGCTAGCGCAACCGGTCAGCAGCAGGCCCGCCGCTAGGGCGATAAACGATTTTTTCATGGTTGGCCTCGCTTGGGCTCAGGATCAGCGGCGCGTTTGCGATCAAAGATCAGCGCGCTCGGTTGTTCATTGAGTGAGTGCACCAAGGGCTGCAGCTCACGCATCAACTGGTTAAGGTTTTCCACCGACTGACGCAGTTCGTTGTGGGTGGCCGATTGACCATCGTAGGCGGCCAAGGTTTTTTGCAACTGCTGCAGGCTCTGGTTGAGCGAAGCCGGCAACTGCTGCGTCGCTTCTGCGGCGGTCAGTTGGTTGATATTGGCGCTCACCGCGCGAATATTTTGCAGCGTATCTTCCAAGGTCGACAGCGAGCCATTGACTTTGCCCATGGTGCTGGCGACATCGAGCTCGACGAACTTATCTAAGATCACGTTCACTTTGCGCTCAATCTGATCCAAGCCGCCGATCACGGTTGGGAACACCTGATAGCGGCCCAATTGCGTCTCTTCAAACGCTTGAGTATCAGGGTAGAAGTTCAAGTCGATGACTTTACCGCCGGTGAGCAGGTTGGCGGTTTTTAAGCTCGCCCGCAGTCCTTCACGGAACTGCTTACTAAACAGCTCGCGCCACTGCGCTTTGTCGCTTTTTGAATGTTTGGTGGCTAAGCGCTGGATTTCAATTCGCGCCAGCACTGGCGTTTGCCGGCTTTCAAAAATGCGCTCGCCGTGATCGTTACCGACTAAAAAGGGCGCTGAAATCACCGTGCCGACCCGAATGCCGCGGTATTCAACCGGCGCGCCAGCGTGCAGACCGCCTACGCTATCTTCAAACAAGAAGACGTAATCTACGAACTGATCAAGGCTACCGGCCAGCACGCTGGCTTCATCTTTAAACAGGGAGAACTCTTCTTGCGCTTTGACCGGATCGCCCACGACCCAGCCAGGTGGCAGGCCCATAGTGATGCCGCCATCAATCAAGCTTTCCAGCGAGTCCATCTTCACTTTCACCCCTTCGCTGTTCATCGACAGCTCCACGGCAGGCGTGAGCCAAAAACGCGAGTTGGTGCTTACTAAAATGTCATAAGGCGCGTTGATGAAGATCTTGTACTGCATCAGGCCGGTGGCCGGCACAAATTGCGCCTCTTCAATTTGGCCAATGGCAAACCCTTGGTAGTGCACCGGCGAGCCTTCACGAATGGCGCGGGCATCGCGGCTGGTTAAGGTCAGGCGCAGGCCTTTGGCATCCAGCGCGCCCAAGGGCGGCTTGTCCAACATCTGGTATTCATCTTTTGGTCGGCCTTTTTTGCCCGGTGCCAGCTCAATGTAAGCCCCCGAGAGCAAGGTGCCCAAGCCGGTGACGCCTTCACGACCGACACGCGGTTTGACTACCCAAAACAGGCTGTCGCCTCGCAGCATATTAGCGGCATCACTGGTCAGGCGACCGGTCAGCACGGCATGGCTGAAATCGTCACTCAGTTGCACCGATTCAATGCGGCCAACGCTCACTTCACGCGAGCGAATTTCGGTTTTGCCGGCGACAATGCCTTCAGCGGTAGCTACCGTGAGGGTGAAGCTTGGGCCTTGGGAATGCCAATGCTGAAACAGCATCCACAGACCGATGAACAGCGCCACTAGCGGCACCATCCAAATTGCGGCGGCTGAGCTTAAGAAATCTTTGCTCAGGCGGCCGGTTTTTTTACGCTCACTCACGTTCGCGTTCTCCTTGTGGTAAATCAGCCGGGGGTGTCTCCGACGGTTGTAAATCCCAAATCAGGCGGGCATCAAAACTCATGGCCGCCACCATGGTCACCAGCACCATGGCAGCAAACGCTACCGCCGCAGGGCCGGCATAAATTGTCATCAGGCTATCGAGCTGGATAAGACCGGCCAAAATCGCCACCACGAACACGTCAATCATCGACCAGCGTCCGACAAATTCCGTCACGCGATAGAGTTTTAGCTTGGCTAACGGGGCCGAGGTGTCGCCATTTTGCACCCGATAGCAGAGCCAAAACAGCGCCAAGATTTTGCCCAGTGGCACCAAAATACTGGCAATAAAGATGATGGCCGAAATGGGATAAGAGCCCATAGCCCACAGCACTAGCACGCCGCCCATAATGGTGGCGGGGCTGTCATCGCCCAAAAACACCGTGCCCATGATGGGATAAATGTTGGCTGGCACATATAAAATCGCCGAGGTTACCAGTAGTGCCCAAGTGCGGTTTAAGCCACCGGCCTTGCGGCTGTGCAGGTGGTCGGCGCAACGGCAGCAGCGGACGTGGCCAAGCGGATTGAGCGCGCCGCAGATGTGGCAACTGACCAACTGGGCGGCGCGAGCGCTGCATTCGGGCGTGTGCGCTAAGCTAGGCGAGGCACCAAACAGGCGCTGCCACAGCCACATGCGGTCAAACGAGGTGAGCATTTTGAGCAATAGCACGGTATAAGCGGCGAAGGCCCAAAACGACAGCCCCATGGTGATATCCGCCATGCCCATTAGTTTCACCAGTGAAATCAGCACGCCGACTAAAAACACATCCACCATCAGCCACGGCTTGATGCGGCACAATAAGCGCCCCAGCGAGCGCAAGGCATTGCTGTGCAAGCCTTTGTCTAAGCGCCACAGCACCAAGCACATCGATCCGACATAAACCAGCGGCAGGCCAATCAGCGCCAAGCTAATCACGATGGACAAAAACACATAGCCTTGATCGACTAAAGTGGTGATGCACTGAATAAAGGTCATGCCTTGGGTGATGCCCTTGGCCGAGAACGACATAAAGGTAAAGCTGTTGGCGAGCACAAACATAATCAGCGTCGCTAAGCCATAGGCAATCGGCCGCACGGCCTGATCGGGCAAGTGGCGACTGATGGTGTGGCCACAGCGCGGGCAGATGCTGCTTTCACCTAGCGCTAGCGGGGTGGCGGGGATCAACAGATCGCACTCTTCGCACGCGGTAGCGTCGTGGGTGTAGGGCGTTGGTGTCACAACAAAACTCACAATAAAACCCCCAACGTGGTGGGCGAGCAAAATAAGGGCACGATTATCGCAGGTGAACTGCGTGCCGACTAGCCTCAATTGCTCCGCTGGCGGTGAAATGCTTTTGACAAGGGGGTAGTCATTTCGCACAATCCTAGCCCCAGCCGCGACGGAGCCCGCGATGATGCCCAATTCCACCCCATTGACTGCCACCCCGAATTTAGCTTGCGCATTGAGCCAAACTGAGGGGCAAGATGGCGTTTTGCACTACCTGTATCAGCAACAAGCGCAGGTAGCGATTTTCTTGGTCAGCGGCATTAAGTTGACCGGCCGGATCAGCCAATTTGATCCCTACAGTCTGCTGCTAACCGACAGTCACGGTCGCCAGCAACTGGTGTATAAAGCTAAAATTTCGACCGTGTCCGTGTTGACGTCTGCCGCGCCACGCGCTTGATCGCCGGAGTGCGTATCTTGTTTTGTTACCCAAGGATCTTTTCTATGCCGAGTTCTCGCTCTCTTTATCTGTGGCTGACGTTGCTAGTTGCCTGTATGGGCCGCGCGCAGGCCATTGATTATCCTCTGCCGGCCAGCCATAGCCGGTTAGTCGGGGATAACCTGCACTATACGGTGCCCAGCGATAATCGGCCGCTGGAGCAAATTGCCGCTGAATTTCAGCTCGGCCTGACCAACGTACTGGAAGCGAATCCCGGCGTTGACCCCTATTTACCTACCCCAGGCAGCCAGCTACTCATTCCGCATCAGTTACTGCTGCCCGATGCGCCGCGTGAAGGCATTGTGATTAACTTGGCCGAGATGCGCCTGTATTACTACCCCAAAGACCAGAACAAGGTGCAGGTGTTACCGATTGGCATTGGCCAGTTAGGCGCCGATACGCCGGAAAACTGGGTCACCACCGTGCAGCGCAAGCGAGCCAACCCGACTTGGACGCCGACCGAAAACATTCGCCGTCGCTATGCTGCGCAAGGCAAAACCTTGCCCGCTGTTTGGCCCGCTGGGCCGGATAATCCGATGGGCTTGTTTGCGCTGTATATCGGCAATTTGTATGCCATTCATGGTACCAATGCCAGTTTTGGCATTGGCTTGCGCGTGAGTTCAGGCTGCGTGCGTTTGCGCAACGATGACATCAAATATCTGTTTGAGCAGGTACCGATTGGTACTCGGGTACAGTTTGTTAATCAGCCGGTGAAAGTGTCGGTTGAGCCGGATGGCGCCCGCTACATCGAGGTGCATCAGCCGTTATCGCGCACCGAAGAAGAGTTCAACTCCAACGTGGAAGTGCCGCTAGCGATGAGCACTGATCAAGTGCGTTTTATCGCGCACCCCGAGGCCGATCCGTTAGTGGTAAAGCAAGCCCTTGAAACGCGCACCGGCGTGCCCGTGCGGCTCAACCCTTAATGGCTAAATGCGCACCGCAAACCGCCGCGTAGCGGCGAGCTTGACGCGCGCACAGATGACATAGGCGACCTTGGGTCGCCTTTTTTGTGCTTATGTATCACTGTGTTGCATTATTTAAGTGAAGGTGTTACAAGATGGCGCAAAAATGCCCCTTTTGCGCAAAGATTTTACTTGGCTTTGCTGGCATGATGGCGCCCGTGTTTTGGAAAAGCACTAATGCTATCAATGAGTTAGTCTAACTTCCCCATCAGATAAGGAGATCTTATGCCCCGTGCGATCAAATTAGTATGGTTACCGTTGTTGGCTGGGTTGTGCCTGCAACCGCTGGTGGCCGGCGAGTTAAAGCAGCCGATGAAAGCGATCAATAGCCATTACAAGGCCGCCTTGCGCGCCGCCGATGGCCAAGAGATGCGTGGCCACATTCAAGAGATGAAGGCCGCCATTGACGAGGCTAAAAGCAAAGCGATGCCGGCGGAGAAAAAAGAGAAGTTTTTAGCCGGCTTAAATAAGGTGCAAGCCGAGCTCGATGCCAGCTTAGCTGCGCTAGCGGCAGGGGACAGCGAGCAGGCGCGTAGCCACCTCGCCGCGGTCGATAAGCTGAAAAAAGAGTACCACCATTACGCTAAACAGTAGGCGCCGCGCCTGTCCGGTAGAGCGCTTGCCACCGGCAGGCGCTCTTTTTTATCGCCGATAACCCATCAAGGAATGATTATGCCTTTGACCGATTTAACGTCTATGGCAACAGATCCGCAGCTAGTGGCCGCCTGCCACGCCTTGCTTGAGCATTCCGCATGCCGCACCCAAGAAGAGATCCGCTGCGCCCTGCAGACGCAAGGGGTTGGCTTACTTAGCCAATCCACCGTCTCGCGTTTATTGCGCCAGTTAGGTGCGCATAAAGCGCCGTTAGCCGATGGCCGCCGAGTTTATCAACTGATCACGCCCCTTGCTCGCCCGGTGCCTGAACCCAGTGCGCCGCCACCGACTAGCCCGATATGGGCAAACTGGATACGCCGCATTGAAGCGGCGCATCCCTTGGTCATCATTCATACCCAAGTGGGCTGCGCGCCGGCGGTGGCCAAGCAGGTGGAAAACGGCGCCATGGCCGCGGTGCTCGGCACCATTGCCACGCAAGAGGTGGTGTTTGTGGCGATGCGTCCTGGCTATCGCTCGGAGCAAGCCACGCAAGCGGTGGCCGCCGCGTTAGATTATCCGACGCTAGCCCACGCCGGCGCGGGGTAAGCGGCGCTATTGGTGCGCCCTGGGTAAAAAAACGCAAAAAAAACGGCTCGCCGTGCGAGCCGTTGCTATAGCGGTTAGCCAAGGTGAAGGCCAACGCCGGCGAACTGGCGTTAGCCATCGTTGGCCGAAGCTAACTTACATCATGCCTGGCATACCGCCCATGCCGCCCATGTCTGGCATAGCCGGGGCATCTTTCTTCGGCAGCTCGGTGACCATGCACTCGGTGGTGATCATCAAGCCCGCGATAGATGAGGCAAATTGCAGCGCAGAACGGGTCACCTTGGTTGGATCCAAAATACCCATTTCCAGCATGTCGCCATACTGCTCAGAGTAGGCGTTGTAACCGAAGTTACCTTGGCCGTTCTTCACTGAATTAGCAATCACCGAGGCTTCTTCGCCAGCGTTGATCACGATCTGGCGCAGTGGCGCTTCCATCGCGCGCAACGCGACTTTGATGCCCACGTTCTGATCTTCGTTATCGCCACGCAGCTCAGCCAGCTTGGTCGCGACACGCACCAGCGCCACACCGCCGCCGGCAACTACGCCCTCTTCTACCGCCGCGCGGGTTGCATGCAGCGCATCGTCAACACGGGCTTTTTTCTCTTTCATTTCGACTTCGGTTGCCGCGCCGACTTTGATCACCGCCACGCCGCCGGCTAACTTAGCCACGCGCTCTTGCAGTTTTTCGCGGTCGTAATCTGACGAGGTCTCTTCGATCTGCTGGCGAATTTGCGCCACGCGGCCATTAATCACATCAGCTTCACCCACGCCATCGATGATGGTGGTGTTGTCTTTGGTGATCACCACGCGCTTAGCGCGGCCCAGATCTTCTAGCTGAGCTTTTTCTAGCTCCATGCCTACTTCTTCAGAGATCACGGTGCCACCGGTCAAGATAGCGATATCTTGCAGCATGGCTTTACGGCGATCGCCAAAGCCTGGGGCCTTCACGGCGGCAACTTTGACGATGCCGCGCATGGTGTTGACCACTAAGGTCGCCAGCGCTTCGCCTTCTACGTCTTCAGCGATGATCACCAGCGGCTTACCCGCTTTGGCGACGCCTTCAAGTACTGGCAGCATCTCGCGGATGTTGGAGACTTTTTTGTCAACCAGCAGGATGAACGGATCGTCTAACTCAACGGAGCCGGTCTCTTGCTTGTTGATGAAGTAAGGTGACAGGTAGCCGCGGTCAAACTGCATGCCTTCCACAACTGCCAGTTCGTCATCGAGGCCTTGGCCATCTTCCACGGTGATCACGCCATCGCGACCCACTTTATCCATGGCTTCGGCAATCAGCTTGCCGACTTTTTCGTCTGAGTTGGCAGAAATGGTGCCCACTTGCGCGATAGCGTTGTTGTCTTTGCATGGCTGTGACAGCGCTTTGAGCTCAATGACGGCGGCGGCAACGGCTTTGTCGATACCGCGCTTAAGATCCATTGGATTCATGCCGGCGGCAACCGCTTTTAAGCCTTCGTTAACGATGGCTTGCGCCAATACGGTGGCGGTGGTGGTGCCATCACCGGCGGCGTCGTTGGCTTTGGAAGCCACCTCTTTGACCATCTGCGCGCCCATGTTCATGAACTTGTCTTCCAGTTCAATCTCACGCGCAACGGATACGCCATCTTTGGTGATGGTGGGGGCGCCAAATGATTTGTCCAGCACCACATTGCGCCCCTTCGGGCCCAAGGTGACTTTGACCGCATCGGCCAGAATGTTTACGCCGTCGAGCATTTTGCTGCGGGCATCGTTACCAAATTTAACGTCTTTAGCTGCCATTTTTCTTTCAATCCTTAAAACTAGTCGGGAATAAACGAGTTCTGCGTGACAAAGCCTTAGGCTTCCACAATGGCCAGAATGTCGGTTTCAGAGAGGATCAGTACCTCTTGGCCGTCGAGCTTTTCGGTCTTGACGCCGTAACCTTCGTTGAAGATCACCTGATCGCCAACCTTAACCGCCAGTGCTTTCACTTCGCCGTTATCCAGAATACGGCCGGTGCCTACCGCCAAAACTTCGCCGCGGGTGGATTTTTGTGCCGCCGAACCGGTCAGGACAATGCCGCCTGCTGAGGTAGTTTCAGCTTCGATGCGCTTGATGATCACGCGGTCGTGCAGTGGACGAATTTTCATCGATAACTCTCCCAAAATGAGTCTGTTACGTTACGTTGAAAAATGGCCATCAGTGGCCAAATTTTTGTTGTTACCGATGTGGGGCGTTTTGCCGCCGGCTTCAAGGGCTGACAAAAAAAATTTTTTCGCGCGGCTTTGTTTTACACTGCGCACTCGTTTGCCCAACTGCTAAAGGCCGCCGTGACTTCCTCTCCTGCCATTGTGAATGCACCTATCCGCTCGGTGTTGGGGCAGATGACTGCGCCTATGGTGCTTGGTATGGTTGCTATTTTGACCTTTAACCTGGTCGACACCTTTTTTATCGGGCAACTGGGCACGCAAGCGTTGGCGGCAGTGAGCCTTACTTTTCCTGTGACCTTCATTGTCACCTCCTTGATGATGGGTTTGGGCGCGGGGCTATCGGCGCAGGTCGGCCATGCCTTGGGTCAAGGCCATGGCAGCGCACAAGATAGCGATAAGGCGGCGCGTTTGACCACTGACGGCGTGGGGCTCGCTTGGCTGTTGGTCAGCGCCTTGGCGCTGCTTGGCGCCGCCACCATCACGCCGTTATTTCACTGGCTGGGCGCAACCCGCGCGCTGATCGCCTTAATTCACGATTACATGTTGATTTGGTATCTATGCGTGCCGCTGCTGGTGCTGCCGATGGTCGGCAATGCGGCCATTCGCGCCACCGGTGATACGCGCACGCCGAGTCTGATCATGGCGGTGGCGGGCTTGGTTAACGGCTTGCTCGATCCTTTGCTGATCTTTGGCTTAGGCCCTGTGCCGGCGTTTGGCATTGGCGGCGCGGCGATGGCCACGGCGATTTCTTGGCTTATCGCCATGTTGGTGAGTTTTTATCTGCTGCGTGAGCGGGAAAAGCTGCTGCTGGCGCACTTTAGCCCGTGGGCCACGTTAAAAGTGCACTGGCAGCAACTGTGGCAAGTGGCGCTGCCGGCGGCGCTGTCGAACATGCTCACGCCGCTTGCCAGCACGGTCTTGATGGCGCAGCTGGCAAGCTTTGGCGCGCCGGTGCTGGCGGCCTATGGCGCGGCTGCGCGACTTGAAGCGCTGCTATTGATTGTGATGATGGCGCTGTCATCGGTGCTGGCGCCCTTTGTGTCGCAAAATATGGGGGCTGGTAAGCCCGAGCGAGCGGGGGCGGCGCTGCTCGGTAGCATGCGCTTTGCGCTGGCGCTGCAACTGGGCTTGGCGGCGGTGATGTGGTTTGCCGCGCCGTGGGTAGCGGGGTTATTTAGTCGCGAACCGCAGGTGATCGCGCTGTGCACCTTTTATCTGCAGTGGGTGCCGCTCAGTTATGCCGGCCAAGGTATGGTGATGCTGCTGGCCGCCGCGCTCAACGGCGTGCGCGCGTCAAAAGTGGCCTTAATGCTTAACGGTGTGCGCTTGTTTGGTTTATTGCTGCCCGCCGCGTGGCTTGGCGGCTATCTTGGGCAAGCCCACGGCGTCTACATCGGGATTTTAATTGCCAATTTGAGCGCCGGATTAATCGCTTACACCTATGCGCGGCGCTATTTTCCGGCGCTACTTATTTAGCGCATTAGCTAATGCTACGGCCTCGCGCGTATCCGGTGCCATGGGCCCGCGCCACCGCGCAGTTAATGACGGCTTACGCCACGCGCTGGCCAGCGGCCCTCTTCACTGCTTTACTCTTTTCGCTCAAATTCACCCTCAAAGGCATCGCCGGCTTGGCGCGGTGCGCTTAGGCCGGGCGCGCTTGGTGCATCGGTGCGCACGCTTTCGCCGTCATATACATTGCCGCTTGGCCCGTTTTGCGTATTAAAGCCACCTTGGCCAAAGCCGTGGGCGTTAAACGTGCCTTGGCGGGCAAAGCGCGGGTGACTGAGCAATTTATTGGCCAGCCATTGGCGCAGCCAGGGTTGCAGCAAAACCAGCGCCAGTGCATCGCTTAAAAAGCCAGGGATCATCAATAAAATACCCGCCAGCGCCAGCAGCACGGCACTGATCACTTCACGGCCCGGCGCCTCGCCTTGCTGCAATTTTTGCTGGGCGAGCAGCAAAGTTTTAATGCCTTCACTGCGCACGAGTGACGAGCCAAGTACGGCCATTAAGATCAGCAGCCCTAAGGTGGGCAGCGCGCCGAGCGCTGAGCCGATTTCAATTAGTACGGTGAACTCCAAAACGATAAGTGCGATCACAGCGAGAAATAATTTGTTCACAGATACCTCGAGGTTAGCGGGGCGCCGCCGGCGGCAAGCAGAGCGGCTAATATGGGGGCGCAGAGGTAAAGATCAAGTCATCCACGCCACGGTGCCAGATGCGGCAGGTGGCTTGAGCTGGCTCTTGCGGCCACTACTTAGGCCGGATTTTCCCGTTTTACCTCTAAATTTGTTGTAGCTTTGGCAAGAAATTTTAAATTTTTCGGTAATTTAGTGATCTAGATCTGATTTTGCTTAACCACGCTGGAGTAGCATCCGCCCTCATTATTGTAGGGCTATTGCCCGCAACGCGTCGGCCGCACAAGCGCGTTAAGTGGTGACGTCGTGCGCAGGGAGTTCGCGGCCACTCTGAAATGAATTTTTCATTCATACCTATCTATGCAAAGGCTTTCATTATGAGCAACGTTCGTATCGAAGAAGATCTGTTAGGCACCAAAGAAGTCTCTAACGAGCTGTACTATGGTGTGCACACCCTGCGCGCAGTGGAAAACTTCAAGATCAGCAGCCAGACCATCTCTGATGTGCCTGAATTTGTGCGCGGCATGATCTTAACTAAGAAAGCCGCGGCAATGGCCAACGGCGAACTTGGCACCATCCAGCCAGAAATCGCGGACAAGATCATCGCAGCCTGTGACCTGATGCTGAGCACCGGTAAGTGCTTTGATCAGTTCCCAACTGACGTTTTCCAAGGCGGCGCGGGCACCTCGGTGAACATGAACGCCAACGAAGTGCTGGCTAACATCGCACTGGAGTTGATGGGCAAAGCCAAAGGCGATTACGACGTGATCAACCCGAATGACCACGTTAACAAGAGCCAGTCAACCAACTGTGCTTACCCAACTGGTTTCCGTGTTGCGGTAGTTAACAGCACCGATTTCACCATCGAAGCGCTTAAAGAGCTTATCGCGGCCTTCAAAGCCAAAGCTGAAGAGTTTAAAGATGTGCTGAAAATGGGCCGCACCCAGCTGCAAGACGCGGTGCCAATGACCTTGGGTCAAGAGTTCAACGCTTTTGCGGTGACGCTGACCGAAGAGATCAAAACCATCAAGATGTGCCAAGACTTGCTGCTGGAAGTGAACTTGGGCGCCACTGCGATCGGTACTGGCTTAAACGCGCACCCAGATTACTCCAAGCTGGCTATCCAGCGTTTAGCTGAGATCACTGGCCGCAACTTCATGCCGGCTGAAGATCTGATTGAAGCGACCTCAGATTGCGGCGCTTACATGATGCTGCACGGCGCGCTCAAGCGTATGGCGATGAAGCTGTCAAAAATCTGTAACGATCTGCGTTTGCTGTCATCTGGCCCACGCACCGCGTTAAAAGAGATCAACCTGCCAGAAATGCAGGCCGGTTCTTCTATCATGCCTGCGAAAGTGAACCCAGTTATCCCAGAAGTTGTTAACCAAGCGGCGTTCAAAGTGATGGGTAACGACATCACCATCACCATGGCGGCAGAAGCGGGTCAGCTGCAGCTGAACGTAATGGAGCCAGTGATTGGTCAGGCGATGTTTGAATCATTAAGCCTGCTGAAAAACGCCTGTATCTCTTTGCGGGAAAAATGCGTGGAAGGTATCACGGCTAACCCAGAGATCTGCCGTAACCACGTGCTGAACTCTATCGGTATCGTGACGTACTTGAACCCATTTATCGGTCATCACAACGGCGACATCGTCGGCGCTACTTGTGCCAAAACCGGCCAGAGCGTGCGCGAAGTTGTGCTGGAAATGGGGCTGCTGAGCGCCGAAGAGCTCGACCAGATCCTGTCAATTGAAAACCTGATGAAGCCACAATACACCGCCAAGCTGTATAAGCGCGGTTAAATTTGGTCAAACGCAAGGCTGGGGGCAACCCCGGCCTTTTTAAAGTCCGTTTGTCATGGCTTGCGTGCGAACCATGACACATTGACTTTAAGTCAGATGGATTTCTGCAAACTAAAACTTATGGAGTGTTAAACATGATTGGTGTTGAGTTACTTGTCGTACTCGCCGCGATTTATCTTGGGGCGAGAATGGGTAGCATCGGTATCGGCTTTGCCGGTGGTTTAGGCGTGTTGGTACTGACCTGGGGTTTAGGCATGCCTATCCCGGGCGACAAGCTGGTGACCTACATCCCGTGGGATGTGATCATGATTATCATGTCGGTGATCTGTGCCATTGCCTGTATGCAACTGGCTGGTGGTATGGATTATTTGGTGCATTTGGCCGAAAAAGCCCTGCGCAAAAATCCCAAGCACATCACCTTTGCAGCGCCCGTGGTGACTTATTTGATGACCATGCTGGCCGGTACCGGTCACACCGCGTTTTCAACCCTACCGGTGATTGCCGAAGTAGCCAAAGAGCAAGGTATTCGCCCCTCGCGTCCACTGTCGATTGCCGTGATTGCCTCACAAATTGCGATTACTGCCTCGCCGATTTCCGCGGCCGTAGTGGCGTTTTCAGGCATGCTTGAGCCGATGGGCGTGGATTATTTGACCCTGCTGGCGATCTGCATTCCTTCAACCTTTATTGCCTGCTTAGTTGGCGCCTTTGTGGCCAACTTAATGGGCAAGCCACTGGCTGAAGATGATGTTTATTTGGATCGTAAAGCCAAAGGCTTAATCAAGCTGCGCGGCGCCAGCCAAACCGAGATCAAGCCGTTTGCCAAATTGTCTGTGGGCATTTTTGTGGCCGCGATTGTCGCTGTAATGGCTTATGCCACCGCGATTTCTAGCACGGTGGGTCTGATCACTAACCCACCTATCCCACGCGATGGCGCCATCATGGGCATCATGTTGGCGGCGGCTACCGTGATGGTGTTGCTGTGCAAATTAGACGCCAGCCAAGTGACCAACATGCCAACGTTTAAATCCGGTATGTCGGCGTGTATCTGCGTGCTGGGTGTGGCGTGGTTGGGTAACGTGTTTGTTAAAGGCAACATGGCGACCATCCAACTGTTTGCCGGCGACCTGCTGCAGCAATACTCTTGGTTGCTGGCCGTGGTGCTGTTTTTCTCCTCCATGCTGCTCTATTCACAAGGCGCCACTACCAAAGCGCTGATGCCGGCCGCTTTGGCGCTGGGCGTGAGCCCACTGACCGCGATTGCCTCGTTTGCGGCAGTGAGCGCGCTGTTTGTACTGCCGACTTACCCAACCTTGCTGGCGGCGGTTGAGATGGATGACACCGGTTCTACCCGTATCGGCAAAGCGGTGTTTAACCACCCGTTCTTTGTGCCGGGTGTGGCGACCATCAGCGTCGCTGTGACCTTAGGCTTCTTCTTTGGCGGCATCATGCTTTAAGCGCGAGCGGCTAAACGCAACTAACCACAGCCAGCGAGGCTTTCCTCGCTGGCTGTTTTTTTATGCGTCAAAGGTCGGATCTGTTTTTGCGCAGCAATTGCTAGGGATTAGCGGCAATTTACGCCACAATAGCGCCCATTTTTAGCCGGCGCCCCGCGCCCTAGCCCGAGTTGACGACCCATGATCACCCTCACCCTTGATGGCGCAGTGGTAACGGTAGCGCCCGCCCAGACCCTGTTACAGGCCGCAAAGTCGGTCGCCGTGACCATTCCTTCGTTATGCGGACAAAACCAGCACGGGCCGAAAACGCCGTGCGATTTGTGTGTGGTTGAAGTCAATGGTTGCCAGCAGCGCGCCTGTGAAACCGAGGTGGCCGAAGGCATGACGGTGGTCACGGACTCGGCGGCGCTCACCGCCCACCGGCAAGCGGCGCTCGAGCGCATGTTGCGCGATCACTACGCCGATTGTCAGGCGCCGTGCCAACTGGCGTGTCCAGCCGAGGTCGATATTCAGGCGTATCTGCATTTGATTGCCGTTGGTGATCACCAAGGCGCAGTGGCCAGCATTAAGCAAACTTTGCCGATGCCGCTGTCGATTGGTCGCGTCTGTCCGGCCTTTTGTGAAAGCGAGTGCCGGCGCAATGTGATAGATGAATCCATCGCTATTCGGCAATTAAAACGCCACGCCGCCGACATTGATTTGGCCGCCAGTCGCAGCTATCGACCAGAAAAACAGCCGGCTAACGGCAAGCGTGTGGCGATTATTGGCGCCGGTCCCGGCGGCCTGAGCGCCGGTTACTACTTAGGCTATGAGGGATTTAGCGTCGATGTGTTTGAGGCGATGCCGCAAGCCGGCGGCTGGCTGCGCTACGGCATTCCGGAGTACCGTTTGCCCAAAGCGATTTTGGATGAAGAGATCGCCCTTATGTGCCAAAGCGGTATGCAACTGCATATGAACCAGCGCTTGGGCCGCGACATCTCGTTAACTGAGCTCAGCGCCCAATATGATGCGGTGTGTTTGGCGCTCGGTGCCAGCCAAGCGGTGCCGATGAACTATCCCGGCAGCCGTTTGCCCGGCTGCTATTTAGGCGTGGATTACCTAAAAGATCGCGCGCTCGAACAACGGCTGGTGACGGGCAAAAAAGTGGCGATTATTGGCGGGGGCAACACCGCAATTGACTGCGCGCGCACCGCGGTGCGCTTGGGTGCCGACACGACACTGCTCTATCGCCGCACCCGCGCGGAAATGCCGGCCGAAGAGTATGAGATCGAAGAGGCCGAGCAAGAAGGGGTGAAGTTTTTACTGCTGACTAATCCCGTGGAAAATATCGCCGGCCCTGATGGCCGCGTGGCCGAGGTGAAGCTAGAAAAAATGGCGCTCGGCGCGCCCGATGCCTCGGGCCGGCGTAGCCCTGAGCCGACGGGCGAATATTTTTACCAAGCGTTTGATACCGTAATTGCCGCCGTATCGCAGCGCCCAGAACTCGATTTCTTGGCGCAAGAGCAGGTTATGCTGCCGTTAACGCGCTGGAACACGGTCGATGCCCACCCGAAAACCCAGCAAATTGGCCAAAGTAATCTGTTTGCGATTGGCGATCTGCGCCGCGGTCCTGCCACCGCGGTGGAAGCGATTGGCGATGGCCGGCAAGCGGCGCTCGCCATTGCCCGCTTTATCGCTCATGGCCACGCGGTGGAGTTAACTCCGCTGCCGGCGCCGTTTACTGCGCGCAAAGCGGCCAAGCTAAAAGATGTCGCTACCGCGCCGTATGCCCATATCGCGCAGGTGGCCCGCGCAGTAATGCCGCATTTGCATGACGCCGAGCGCGTGAGCAGCTTTGGCGAGGTGGAATTGGGCCTTGCAGAGAGCCAAGCCCGCGCAGAAGCGGCGCGCTGCTTAGCGTGCGGCTGCCAAGCCAACACTGCGTGCGATCTGCGCGATTACGCCACCGCCCATCAGGTGGTCGATAGCGTGCTAGATGAACCTTCGTGCCAAAAATTTGCGGTGGATAATTCCAGCCCATTTATCGTGTTTGATGCCAACCGCTGCATCAGTTGCGGTCAGTGCGTGGCAGCGTGCCGCGAGAAAGCGGCGCAAAATGTGCTCAACTTTGCCCTCGATGCCGCAGGCCAACCCACCGGCCGGCCGCAGTTTGATGATGGCAAAAGTATGTCTGATTCGGCCTGCGTACAGTGCGGCGCCTGCGTGCAAGCCTGTCCGGTCGGCGCCATGGTTGATGGCCGCGACAACGCCCAAGGCCGCCAAACCTTACTTACGCCGGTGGAAACCATTTGCACCTATTGCGGTGTGGGTTGTGGCGTGACGTTTTATGTCGATGCCGCGCAAAACCGGATTAAATACGCCCAAGGCACGGCGCACTCACCGGTAAACCAAGGGTTATTGTGCGTTAAAGGCCGCTTTGGTTTTGATTTTATTCACAGCCCTGAGCGTTTAACCACGCCGCTGATCCGCAAAGACGGTCAGCTGCTGCCGGCGAGTTGGGATGAAGCCATTGCCCTTATCGCCACCCGCTTTAGCGCGCTTAAAGCCGCCCATGGCGGGGATGCGCTGGCGGGCTTTTCTTCGGCCAAAACCACCATTGAAGAAAATTACCTGTTTCAAAAATTGGTGCGCACCCAATTTGGCACCAACAACGTCGACCACTGCGCGCGCCTGTGCCACGCCTCGACGGTTACCGGCTTAGAAGCGGCCATCGGCAGCGGTTCGATGACCAATGACATCGCCAGCATTGAGCATTCGGATCTTATCTTGGTGATTGGTTCTGACACTACCGCCGCGCACCCGATCATCGCCTCGCACTTAAAGCGAGTGGTGCAGCGCGGGCAAGCGCGTTTGGTGGTGGCTGATCCAAAGCGGATTAAGCTGGCCGATAGCGCCGAGCTGTATGTGGCGCAGCGCCCAGGCACCGATGTGATGCTGCTCAACGGCATCATGCAGCAAATTATCTTAAATAATTGGCACGATGCGGCCTATATCGCCGCCCGCGTCGATGGTTTTGAGGCGCTTAAAGCCGAGCTGTTAAGCCCAAATTACGCGCCGGAGCAAGTTGAGTTGGTGACGGGCGTGGCCGCCGCCGATGTGATCGCGCTGGCGCGCTTAATCGGCACCGCCGAGCGCACGGCGGTTTACTACTCGATGGGTATCACTCAGCACACCACCGGCACCGATAACGTGCAGGCGATTGCCAACTTGCAGCTGTTGTGCGGCAACCTTGGCATTGAAGGCGGCGGCATTAACCCGCTGCGCGGACAATCTAATGTGCAGGGCGCCTGCGATATGGGCGCGTTACCGAATAACTTCCCGGGTTATCAGAAGGTGGAAGATCCGGCCGTGCTAGCGCGCTTTAAAGCTGCGTGGCAAGCGCCTGAGTTAAGCGCCAAAAATGGCCTGATGCTGACCGAGATCATCGAGGCGGCCTATGCCAGCGAGGTGAAAGCGCTGTATGTGATGGGCGAAAATCCCGTGCTGAGCGATCCCGATCAGCGCCATGCCATCGCCGCGCTGAAAAAACTCGACTTCTTAGTGGTGCAAGACATCTTTTTGACCGAAACCGCGCAGTTGGCCGATGTGGTGCTGCCGGCGTGCTCATTTGCTGAAAAATCGGGCCATTTCACCAACACCGAGCGCCGCGTGCAGCGCTTAAATCCGGCGGTCAAAGCGCCGGGGCAAAGCCTGCCGGATTGGCAAATTTTGCAGCGCGTGGCCAATGCCATGGGCGCGGCTTGGACATACGCCGATGAAGCGGCGATCAACGCAGAAATTTGCGCACTGACGCCGCAATACGCCGGCATTACCTGGGATCGCGTGGGGCGTGCGGGCCTGCAATGGCCGTGTCATACCGACGCGCCAAATGGCACGCGCATTTTGCATACCGAGCGTTTTACCCGTGGGCCGCGCGCGCAATTGGCGCCCACACCGTTTCGCTATGCCGCCGAGCGCCCAGATGCCGCCTATCCGCTGATCCTCTCTACCGGCCGCCTGTTAGAGCAGTTTCACACCGGCACCATGACGCGCAAAACCGACGGCTTAAATACCTTGGCCGGGCCAAGGGTGATGATCAGTGTGGTCGATGCCGAGCGCTTAGGTATTAGCAACAGCGAAGAGGTTAGTGTCAGCAGTCGCCGTGGCGAAATCACCCTGCCGGCGTTTGTCACCAAACGTATGCAGCAAGGGGTGGTGTTTATTCCGTTCCACTTTGCCGAAGCGCCGGCTAACCGCTTGACCATCAGCGCCACCGATCCGCACGCCAAGATCCCTGAATTTAAGGTCGCAGCGGTGCGGGTGGAGAAAATAGCGGCCGAGGCGGCGCGCGCCCCTACCGCGGTGCCGGCTTAAGCATGCGGCTGCGCCAAGCCGGCAGCATGGATGCTGTCGCTATTGCCCGATTGGAACGTTACTGTTTTGCGCCGGAAGTGGCGTTTGGCGCGGCGCAGTGGCGTGGTTGGCTCAAGCGGGTCAATAGCCTGACGTGGCTGGTGGAAGATGAGGCGGGAAAATTGCTTGGCTATGTGTGCCTAAGTGGGCATCGCGGCTGGCGGCGCCTGATGGTGGTGGCGCTGGCGGTGCACTGGGCGCACCGGCGGCAAGGGCTGGCGCAGCAGTTGCTCGCAGCAGCGCTGGCCGCAGCGGCGTACCTGCCGGCGCCGGCCAAGCCATGGCAAAGCGTGAGCTTGGAAGTGGCCAGTAGCAATGCCGCCGCCCAAGCGCTGTATCAGCGTTTGGGCTTTACGCCGGTGGCTAACTTGCCCGATTACTATGGCCTTGGCCAAGCCGGCACGCGCTGGCTGAAACCTTGGCCGGCCACTTAAAACAGCTAGTGACTTACTCTTCGCCGCGATTGAGCCATTCCACGCGGTAAGCCGCGCCCGCGCCTTGCGCCAATTTGGCGCACAGCGGGGCTAAGAAAGCTTCAATCTGGCTATCGAGTTGCCACGGCGGGCTGATGATCAGCATGCCTGAGCCATTCATGCCCCAATCGTCGGGCTGTGCGGCCACTTCTAACTCAGCCACCAGTACGTTGCCAAAATTTTCCCGCGCAATGGCTTTGAGCATATCGCGCGAGCGATCGGCATTTTGGCCCAAGATCGGATACCACAAGGCGTAAATGCCGGTCGCCCAGCGTTTTTGCGCCTGTTTTAAGGTCTCCACCACCGCAAAGTAATCCTCTTTGAGCTCATAGGGCGGGTCGATCAGCACCAAGCCGCGGCGCGGCGTCGGCGGGGTGAGTGCAATCAGCCCTTCAAAACCGTTGCGATGGTGCACGGCCACGCGCGCATCAAAGCCCATGTTATCGCGCAGATCCTCGACTTCGTTGTTGTGCAGCTCCATCAAGGTGAGTTTATCTTGTGGCCGCAGCAGGCGGCGCGATAACTCTGGCGAGCCCGGATAAAAGGTTAGCGCCTCGGTCGGGTTCATCTCGCGCACCACGTCTAAATAGGCGGCCAGATCGGGCCACGCGGCCATATCATCCCACAGCCGCGCAATGCCATCTTGGTATTCAGCGCGCTTTTGTGACCACTCGCCGCTGAGATCATACAAACCGCCACCAGCGTGGGTGTCGATAACGCAAAACGGCTTATCTTTTTTCTTGAGCGCTTGGATGATCAGCGCTTGCACGCCGTGTTTAAGCACATCGGCGTGGTTGCCTGCATGAAAAGCGTGGCGGTAACTGAGCATAATAAAAACCTTTAAGTCGTCGGTTATTCGGCGTTAAACGCCTGTTCTAAGGCTTCGAGCGCTTCGCTGATGGTCATCCATTCCAGCTCGACGCTTTCCAGCGCTTCTTTGAGCGGCCCTTGCGCTTTTAGCAGCTCGTTTAAGCGGGCTTTGGCGCTCTCGTGATACAGCTCAGGGTCGGCCAGCGCGCTTTCAATTGTGCTTAGCTCGCCCTGTAACTTGGCCAGTTGCTTATCGAGTTTTTCCAGTGCTTGGCGCTGTGGCCGCGTTTGCTGGCGAAATTCGGCTTCGCGACGCTTTTGATCTTTGCGCGCCGTGGCGGAGTTGGTGGTGGCGTTAGCGCTGACCGGCGTGTCGCTGGCTTGGGCTTTGGCGGCTTTATCTTGCTCACCAAGCCATTGATGATAATCGTCTAAATCGCCGGCAAAGGGCGCCACGCGGCCGCTATCGACCAAATAGAACTCATCGGTAGTGGTGCGCAGCAGATGGCGATCGTGCGACACCACGACCATAGCGCCTTCAAAACCTTGCAGCGCCATAGTCAGCGCGTGGCGCATTTCCAAATCCAAGTGGTTAGTTGGCTCATCGAGCAGCAACAAATTCGGCCGCTGCCACGTGATCAGCGCCAGCACCAAGCGGGCTTTTTCGCCGCCGGAAAAGGGCGCCACCTTATCGAGCACTTTATCGCCGTGAAAACCAAAGCTGCCCAAATAGTTACGCAGCTCTTGCTCGCTGCGATCGGGCGCTAAGCGGGCCAAGTGATTGAGCGGCGAGTCCTCTGGGCGCAAAGTTTCTAACTGGTGCTGGGCAAAGTAACCAATGCTCACTCCGGCACTGACTTCAAATTTGCCGCCCAGCGGCGGGTGGCTGCCGGCGAGCAATTTAATGAAGGTGGATTTACCGGCGCCGTTACGGCCAAGCAAACCGATACGCGAGCCTGGCACCAAGTTTAATTTGATGTTTTCTAAGATCACCTTCGCAGGCTCGCTATCGGTGGCAGCATAGCCGGCGCTTAACTGCTCCATAGCCATTAATGGCGTTGGCAGTGCGGCAGGATCGCGAAAGCTAAAGCTAAATTCCGAATCGCTGTGCGCCGGCAACAGTTTTTCCATCCGCTCCATGGCTTTTAAGCGGCTTTGCGCTTGGCGCGCTTTGGAAGCTTTGTAGCGAAAGCGGTCCACATACGCCTGCATGTGCGTCATTTCGCGCTGCTGCTTTTCATACATCGACTGTTGCTGGGCCAACTGCTCGGCGCGCTGCAATTCAAAATCGGAATAACCGCCGCTGTACTCATTGAGCTGGCCATTTTCGACATGGATGATGCGCCCGACCACGGCATCTAAAAAGTCGCGGTCGTGGGAGATTAAGATCAAGGTGCCCGGATAGCCTTTGAGCCATTTTTCCAGCCACAACACGGCATCTAAATCTAAGTGGTTAGTTGGCTCGTCCAGCAATAGCAGATCCGAGCGGCAAAGCAGCGCTTGGGCAAGGTTTAAACGCATGCGCCAGCCACCGGAGAAACTTTTCACCGCTGCGCTTTGCGCGCTGGCGCTAAAGCCTAAACCATGCAGCAATTCCGCGGCGCGGGCGCGAATGCTATAGGCGCCGATGGTATCGAGCTTGGCGTGCAATTCGGCCACCAGCATGCCGGCATCGGCGGCTTCGGCTTGGGCTAGTTGCGCTTCTAGGGCACGAAATTCAGTGTCGCCATCGAGCACATAATCGAGCGCTGCGCAGTCAAGCGCCGGCGTTTCTTGCGCCACGCCCGCCATGCGCCATTGGCTCGGTATGCTCAAACTGCCGGCATCAAGGCTTAATTCGCCACGGATCAGGGCAAACAGGGTGGATTTACCGCAGCCATTTTTACCCACCAAGCCGACTTTATGGCCGGGGTGAATGGTGGCGCTGGCGTTTTCGAGCAATTTGCGCCCACCGCGAATAAGTTCAATTTGACTTGCGACGATCATGGGTAGCCTTTGGCATCAACACAGAAAAATGGCGGCGATTTTACGGCAAATAGCGCCGAAATGCCCGCGTTGCGTGGGCGATTTCTCGCGATGTGGCCGCTTAAGCACGTTGATCTTCAGCCTTTGGCCGCTCGCGGCTATCATGGCCACAGCGCATGGGCCGCTTTACAGACCAAAGAGGTAAAAATGGATGTCACCGTCGGGAGCGCGTTGCTCACCTTTGCTTTGATCACTTGTGGCACGCCGGGGCCAAATAATTTGCTGCTCACCTGCGCGGGCGCCGCGCATGGCGTGCGGCGCAGTTTGCCGCTCTTGCTGGCCGTGGTGGCGGGGATTAGCGGCTTGATGCTGGCTATGGCGCTGGGCTTAGGCGCGCTGTTTGTCACCTGGCCCGCGCTGCAAGTGGGCTTAAAGCTGCTAGGCTCGGTTTATTTGCTTTGGCTGGCCTTGGGCATTGCCCGCAGTCAGGCGCCGCAGTTTGCGGCGCGGCCGCTGATTGGCGCTAAGCAAGGCGCATTGCTGCAACTGCTTAATCCTAAAGCGTGGTTGATGGCGATGAGCGCCATTAGCAGCTTTACCGCGCCAGGCGCCGCTTATTGGCCGGCGGCGCTGGTGGTGCTGGCGGTGTTTTTTGTCATTGGGCTTGCCACCGGCGGCTTTTGGCTGCTGCTTGGCGCGCGGGTGCAGCGCTTCATCTGCACCGATAGCGGTTGGCAGCGCTTTAACTACAGCATGGGCGCGGCGACTGCGCTGTGCGTGCTGATGCTGTGGTATTGAGCAGTTTTTGCGCTAGCGCAGCCGAGATACCGGGCGCGAGATGCGGCCAGTTCAGCGTGGATTTTTGCCGCACGCTTAGCCAGCGGCGTGAATGCGTGTAAAATGCCGCCAATTTTTTCGCGCTGCCAGGCGCTTAACCTTGAAAGGCTAACTTGTGACCGAGCTGGACCGTTTTGCCGATATTCGCCCCTATTTTGATAGCGAAGTGCCTGCCGCCGTAGCGCGCTTAATCGCCGATGATGAATTTATCAGCGCCATTGCTCGCTATCGTTTTGGCCGCGCGGTCACGTGGGGGGGCTGGTTGCTGCGCCCGTTATTGCGCCGTTATTTGCAGCGGCAATGGGGCTGGTTTACTTGCGTGCACGATGTGCAACTGGTGGTTAATAGCTACATGGCGCGCATGGTGACGCTCACCTGCGCGCAAGTAACGTACTCGGGACTTGAGCAGTTAAACGCCGGCCAAGGCTATTTATTTGTCTCTAATCACCGCGACATTGCCATGGATCCGGCGCTGGTGAACTGGGGCTTACACCAAGCAGGGCTGGCCACGGCGCGCATTGCTATTGGCGATAATTTACTCAGCAAGCCCTGTGCCACGGAACTGATGCGGCTAAATAAAAGCTTTATCGTTAAGCGTGCGCTGAAAGGCCCGCGCGAAATGATGAAAGCGCTGGGCCAGTTGTCGGCCTATATCAGCGACTCGGTGCACAGCGGTCACAGCGTGTGGATTGCGCAAAAAGAGGGGCGCGCCAAAGCGGGCGACGATCGCACCGATCCGGCGCTGCTGAAAATGTTTTATGTCGAAGGAAAAAAGCACAAGCGCGAATTTAGCGAGTACTTGGCCAGCTTAAATCTGGTGCCAGTTAGTATCAGCTATGAGTGGGACCCGACCGATATCGCTAAAGCGCGCGAACTGCACGCGCGCGCTAGCACTGGCGGCTATGCCAAGGGCGAGTTTGAAGACATTCAAAGCATTATCACCGGCATCATGGGGCAAAAAGGGCGGGTGCATATCGCCTTTGGCGCGCCGATCCGTGCGGGCTTTAGTGATGCTAACCAACTGGCTGAGTTGATTGATAACGCTGTGTGGCAAAACTATCGCCTGTGGCCAAGCCACCGCTTGGCCGCGGGGCAAGCCGCAGATTGCAGTGCCAGTGAGCAAGCAGCGTTTGCCGCGCGCTTAGCCGAGGTGCCATCTGAGCTGCGTGAACGCTGGCGCGCTATGTATGCTAAACCGGTGGAAAATGCGGCTGCAAATGCCGCCAAAGTATAAATTGACGCTTAAAGCATGAAAAAAAACGGGCGCCCAGTGCGCCCGTTGTTGCGACTTTTTGCGTCTAATCAATTTTTATGCCGTGCGCTTAGGCAATAATGTTGTTTCAGCTGGTACTATCAGTCCGCTTCACAAACTTGTGCCGTTGGCGGCGCAGAAAACTCTTGAAAGGATCTAGCCCATGATCACAGGCAGTTTGACTACGCTCGCACGCACGCCGCTGCCGGCGCCGCTTAACACTATTTTGCGTGATGTCGTGGTAAGTGTGGCCAAGTGGCAAGATGCGCCCTTAGGCAAAACCGAGATTGATGGCTTAAAGCTGTTTTGCTTGGTCAATGAAGATATGTCTGAGCCGGCTAACGCCCGCTGCGGTGAATTTCACCAAGATTATTTAGATATTCAGCTGCTGCTGCGCGGTGAGGAGTGGATGGGCGTAGGCCCCCATCACTATGACGCGAGCCATGCAAAGCATCCGCACCCTGATTTGTGGTTTGTCGATACAGTGCAGCCCACCTATTTGGCCCTCGCCCCAGGCGATTTTGCCATTTTTTGGCCGGGCGAATTGCACCGCCCGCTGTGTACGCCGCATACACCGGCCTTGGTGAAAAAGCTGGTGGTAAAAGTGCACAAAGAATTACTCGGCTTATAAGTTAATTTTTCGCGAAACAGTGCGCCTTCGGGCTAACAAACCGCCACCACAGCGTGGCAGCAACCTCCTCGGCCCTCGGCCGACACATGGGAAATGGTGAACATGAGCAAGTTGGTACTTATCCTTAATTGCGGTAGCTCTTCGTTAAAATTTGCCGTAATGGATGCGCAAACCGGTGACAGCCCACTGACTGGTTTGGCCGAATGCTTCAATCTGGATGACGCACGGATCAAATGGAAATTAAATGGCCAAAAAGGCGAAGCCGCGTTAGGCGCGGGGGCGGCGCACCAAGCGGCGTTGGACTTTTTGGTTAAGCAAATTTTGCCGCAAGACGCTAGCTTGGGCGCGCAATTGGTGGCCATTGGTCATCGTATTGTGCACGGCGGCGAGCAGTTTGCGGCCTCGGTGCGCATTGATGACAGCGTGATTGCTGGCATTGAAGCGGCGATCCCATTTGCCCCGCTGCACAATCCGGCCGGTTTGATTGGTATCAACGCCGCGATGCAGGTGTTTCCTCAGCTGTGCGAGAAAAACGTGGCCGTGTTTGACACCGCGTTTCACCAAACCCTGCCACAAGAGGCCTATTTATACGCGCTGCCGTACGCGTTGTACCGCGACCACGGTATTCGCCGTTATGGCGCCCACGGCACCTCGCACCGCTTTATTGCCGAAGAAGTGGCCGCGCAATTGGGTAAGCCATTAAATGAGCTCAACATCATCAACTGTCACTTGGGCAATGGTGCCTCGGTATGCGCGATTAAAAATGGTGTTTCCGTGGATACTTCAATGGGCTTGACCCCACTCGAAGGGCTGATGATGGGCACCCGCTCGGGCGATATCGATCCGGCGATTATTTTCCACCTGCACGATAACCTCGGCATGGCGATGCAAGACATCAACACCTTGCTGACCAAGCAATCAGGTCTGCTTGGTTTATCCGAGGTGAGCAACGATGGCCGCCATGCCACCGGTCACTACGCCACCGATCCGCGCGCTAAGCGGGCGCTGGATGTGTTCACTTACCGCGTCGCCAAATACATCGGCAGCTACATGGCCGCGTTAGATGGCCGCTTAGATGCATTGGTCTTTACCGGCGGTATCGGTGAAAACTCAGTTCTGACCCGCGCCAAAATCGTCGAGCGTTTACGCCTGTTTGGTTTTGCGCTAGATAGCGAGGCCAACGAGCGCACCATGCTTGGCGAAGCGGGCCCGATCAGCACCGCCAGCAGCCGCTTAGCGTTAGTGGTGCCTACCAATGAAGAGTTGGTGATTGCCCGCGATGCGCTGACACTGGTCGCGTAAGGCGCGTTTAGCCGCACTGGCGGCATGCTGTTAACCACGCTCGGCTTTGGCCGAGCGTGGTCGTTTGCGGCGCAAAGCGATTTGACATGCTGGGTTGGCACGGTACTCTATGCGCCGATTTTTTAAGCGCCGGCATCCGCCGCCCAACCAATGAGGATGTAATGAAAGAGACAGTATTTAACTGGCTAGCGAGCCTTGGCCTTAACGTCACGCCCCTATTGTCGTGGGTGGTTGCAGTGAGTTTTATCGCGACCATTTCAGCTGCGCTGCATATGGTGCTGCATCGCGTGCTGCTGGTTAAATTAGTCGGTTTGCTGGGCAAAGCTAAGCGCAGCTGGCTGCCGCTTGCGCTGCAGCAGCGACTGTTTTATCGCTTGGCATTTGTATTGCAAGGCATAGTGCTGCTGGCTCAGGCCGAAATTTGGCTCAAACACGGCTCGAGTAGCCTAGAGATCCTCTATTTGGTCGGCCAATTGTGGATCTTGCTGTTTATGCTGCTGGCGCTGTTTGCCTTTTTAGATTGCGTGCTGTCGGTTAGCAGCCACACCCAACACAGCCGCAGCTTGCCGCTCAAAGGTATTTTCCAAGGGGTGAAACTCATCGCCAGCTTGATGATCGGTATCACCATGACTGCGCTGCTGCTGGGCAAATCACCGCTGTATCTGTTTAGTGGTTTAGGCGCCATGACTGCGGTGCTGATGCTGGTGTTTAAAGATCCGATTTTAGGGCTGGTGGCCGGTATTCAGTTGTCGGCCAACCGCATGTTGCATGTCGGCGACTGGTTGCAAATGGATAAGCACAACGCCGATGGTGAGGTCAGTGACATTGGTTTAACCACAGTAAAAGTCAGCAACTGGGATAAAACCACCACCACTATTCCGACTTATTTATTGATCTCAGACTCATTTAAAAACTGGCAAGGTATGATTGATGCCGGCGGCCGACGCATTAAGCGCAGCTTTAATATTGACATGACCAGCGTGCGCTTTTTGACCGTGGCCGAGCAAGACGCGCTCAAACAAGCCAAATTGCTGGCTGGCTATTTGCAGCAAAAACAGCAAGAGCTGACCGATTTTAACCTGACGCAAGCTGGCGCGGTCGGCCACCCGATTAACGGCCGCTTTTTAACTAATTTGGGCACATTGCGGGCTTATTTAGACGCCTATTTGCGCGCGCATCCGGCCATCCGTAACGACATGACCTTGATGGTGCGCCAGTTGTCCCCGACCGAACATGGCCTGCCGCTCGAGGTGTATTGCTTTACCGTCACCACCGCGCTGACCGAGTATGAAGCCATTCAGGCGGATATTTTTGACCACATCTGCGCCATCGTTGAGCAGTTCCATTTGCGCTTGCATCAAAGCCCAACCGGCTATGATCTGCGCGGCCATAGCGGCGCTCGTGCTTAACCCTGGCCGGTGGCTTTTGTCACTGGCTTGAATGTGGGACACTAGCGGGCATTTTGTCACCAAAGAGGCTGGTTATGCGCTTGTTTGCCTTGGCACTTCTGCTGCTGTTGGCGGGATTGCAATATGAGCTGTGGCTGGGAAAAAACGGCCTGTCGGATTACTACAACTTGTCGGCCACGTTGCGCGAGCAACTGCGCGATAACCAAGCGCTCAAAGCGCGCAATGATCTGATCTATCGCGAAATTGATGATCTGACCACCGGCCTTGAAGCCATCGAAGAGCTATCGCGTAACGACTTGGGCTATATCAAGCGCGGGGAAACCTTTTACCGCCTGATCACCCAAGAGCCGAGCGAAGAGGAGAGCAGCGATGATTAAGCCGCCGGTGATCACCGCCATTGTGCCCGCCGCTGGTATTGGCAGCCGCATGGGCGCCGCTATTCCTAAACAATATATTCCCCTCGCAGGGCAGCCGCTGCTGCAGCACACATTAAACGCCTTGCTGGCCCATCCGGCGATTGGCGAGGTGATCGTGGCGCTGGCAGACAACGACCGCTGGTTTGCGCACTTGCCGGCCGCGGCCGATGCGCGCGTGCGCACCGTGATAGGCGGCGGCGAACGCGCCGATTCCGTGCTCGCCGCGCTTGCTTTTTGCCGCACGCCGTGGGCACTGGTGCACGATGCCGCGCGGCCCTGTTTGGCACTAAGCGATCTTGATCAGCTGATTGCGGCGGTGAGGGATGTGCCGACCTCTGCGTGCGCGGGCGCTATTTTGGGCGCGCAGGTGCGCGATACCATGAAACGCACCGATGCCGGCGGATGCATTAGCGCAACGGTGAGTCGCGAACAATTGTGGCACGCGCTCACCCCGCAGCTATTTCCCACCGCTGCACTAACCACGGCTCTCACGCAAGCGTTGGCCGCGGGCGTGACGGTCACCGATGAAGCATCGGCCATCGAGTGGGCCGGCGGTCGCGTGCAGATGGTGGCTGGGCGCAGCGATAACTTAAAAGTGACCCAGCCAGAAGATCTGGCGCTGGCGGCGCACTATCTCAGTGCTGTGCAGGCAGCGCTAGATCCCGATGAAGATGTTAAGGAGCAAGCATGATCCGCATTGGTCACGGCTTTGATGTGCATAAATTTGGCGGCACCGGCCCTTGTTGGCTGGGCGGCGTCGCTGTGCCGTATGAATTTGGCCTAATCGCCCATTCTGATGGCGATGTAGTGCTGCACGCGATTTGCGATGCGCTGCTTGGCGCTATTGCCGCCGGTGATATTGGCCGCCATTTCCCCGATACCGCGGCAGAATTTAAAGGGATCGACAGCCGCATTTTGCTGCGCGATGTGTTCGCGCGCGTTACGCAGGCCGGCTACGTCTTGGGCAATTTGGATGTCACCATCATTGCCCAAGCACCGAAAATGGCGCCGCACATTGAGGCGATGCGCGCCGTGCTGGCCGCCGATCTCGCCACTGATTTATCACGGGTGAACGTGAAAGCGACCACCACCGAGCAACTTGGCTTTACGGGCCGCAAAGAAGGGATTGCCACCGAAGCGGTGGTACTTTTGGTAAAAAACGCATGATGGAACTCAATTATTTACACGGTGCCCCGACCGCCACCGCCACCTTAAAAGCCGCCGCCACTGATTTTGTGGTCACAGAAGATCTCGGCTTTGCCCCGTGCGGTGAAGGTGAGCACATTTTTGTGCGCGTGCGCAAAACCGGTGAAAACACCGCTTGGGTGGCCGAGCGTTTGGCTGAAGCAGCGGGCGTGGCCAAAAATGCGGTGACGTGGGCGGGCTTAAAAGATCGCCACGCCGTGACCGAGCAGTGGTTTGGCATTCACTTGCCCGGCAAAGCTGAGCCAGATTTAAGCGTAGTGGCCTCAGATAGCATCCAAATCTTGGAAGCCAAGCGCCACAACCGCAAACTGCGCGTGGGCTATTTAAAGGGTAACCATTTTACGCTGCGCTTGACCGGTATCTCCGACACCACCGGTGTGGAAGCGCGCTTGGCCGCGATTGCGGCACAAGGCGTGCCGAACTATTTTGGCGAGCAGCGCTTTGGCCGCGGCGGCAATAACTTAGACGCTGCGCAGGCCATGTTTGCCGGCAAGCGCATTAAAGATCGCAACAAGCGCTCGCTGTATTTGTCCGCCGCGCGCAGCCACCTGTTTAACGCCGTAGTCAGCGCCCGCGTGGCGCAAGGCTTGGCGCACAGTTTGTTGGCCGGTGATTGCCTGATGCTCAGCGGCAGTCATTCGATTTTTAGTGAAGCTGAAGTCAGTGATGAACTCAGCGCGCGCTTGGCCAGTGGCGATGTGCAGCTGACTGCGCCGTTATGGGGCCGTGGCCGCAGCAGCGTGCAAGGCGCGGCGGCTGAATTTGAGCAAGGCGTGTTAGCGCCGCTGGCCGATTGGTGCGAAGGCTTGGAAAAAGCCGGCTTAGAGCTCGACCGTCGTCCACTGCTGCTCAAACCCGAAGGCATGAGCTGGCAGCTCGACGGCGATAGCTTAACCGTGGCGTTTTTCCTGCCTGCCGGCGCGTTTGCGACCAGCGTGGTGCGTGAAGTGCTCAATGCGCAAGAAGCCGATCACTTTGCGCCACGCGCGATGAGTGAAGCGCCTGCGGCCGAGAGCGCCGCTCATGCGTAAAGCGCCACTGCGGGTGCTGGTGAGCAATGACGATGGCGTGCATGCGGCCGGCATTCACGCCTTGGCTGCGGCGCTCGGCGCGTTGCCTTGCGTGGGGGAACTCACGGTGGTGGCGCCGGATCGCAACTGCAGCGCAGCGAGCAATGCCTTGACCTTGGCCCTGCCGCTGCGGGTGAGCCAACTTACCGATAGCGGCTTTTATGCCGTAAACGGCACGCCAACTGACAGCGTGCACCTCGCGGTCAACGCGTTACTCGATCCTAAACCCGATGTGGTGGTGAGCGGGATCAATCACGGCGCTAACTTGGGCGATGATGTGATTTACTCCGGCACCGTCGCGGCGGCAATGGAAGGGCGCCATTTAGGCTTGCCGGCCATAGCCATTTCCTTGGTCGGGGACACCCATTTTGCCAGCGCCGCGCATTACGCTGCCCTGCTGCTCGAACGTTTGGCGCATGTGCCACTGGGCGCACAGCAGATCCTCAATGTGAATGTGCCCGATCTGCCGCTGGCTCAAATTAAAGGCATCCAAGTCACGCGCTTAGGCTGCCGCCACCCTGTCGATGGGGTGATTCGCGCGCAAGATCCGCGTGGCGCGCCGATCTATTGGGTCGGCCCGCCAGGACAAGCGGCCGATGGCGGTGAGGGCACCGATTTTGCGGCGATTGCGGCCGGTTATGTGTCGATTACGCCGTTAACGGTCGATCTTACAGCGTATAACGCGCAGAGCGCGCTGGGCGCTTGGCTTAACGCCTAAGCGTGCGATTTATTTATCTCGTTCCCCGCCTTCGTGGCGGGTTCTTTTGCTGAAAGGGAGCTGTTGTGAAACTATTTTCTCGTTGGTATGTGCTAGTGATGCAGTGGGCGCGGCACAAACACGCGCCGTGGTATTTATCGATTACCGCGTTTATCGAATCGATATTTTGGCCGATCCCCGTCGATGTCATGTTAGCGCCCATGGCGCTGGGTAAGCCGCATAAAGCCTGGCATTTTGCCGGTTTGGCTACCCTGTTTTCGGTGCTTGGCGCGCTGTTTGGCTATGCTCTTGGCTATGCGCTGTGGGATCCGGTGGTGATGCCGCTGATCGCCAAAGTAGGCTATGAGAGCAAAATTGCGCTGGCCAACGCTTGGTTTGAGAGGTGGGGCATTTGGGTCATTTTTATCGCCAGTTTCACGCCTATTCCTTACAAAGTGTTCACCGTGACCGCCGGATTTATGCACATGGCGCTGCTGCCTTTTATCGTGACCTCGATCATCGGCCGTGGCCTGCGCTTTTTCTTAGTGGCGGGTTTGATGCGCTGGGGCGGCGAAGCGATGGAGCGCAAACTGATGCACTACGTCGATATGCTCGGTTGGATCTGCGTGGTTGCCGCGGTGGCGGCCTATTTCTGGTTTAGTCGCTAAGGAGCCGTGATGTTGATTGTTTCTCGCCTGTTGCTGGTGACGGGCGCGTGCGCGGTCCTTTCTGCCTGTGCGCCAAGCCAAGTGGCCGCCCCTGTGGATGGCTTGTACACCGATGAGTATCGCCGAGTGCCGGTGGCGCCGACGCGGCGGCCGGTGATGATTGATGGCAACAGCTATCAAGTGAAGCGGGGTGATACCCTGTATTCCATTGCGTTTAACTCCGGCAACGATGTGCCGACCTTGGCCCTGCTCAACGGCATTAGTCCGCCGTTTTATATCTATCCTGGGCAAGTGTTGCGTTTAGATGCCTCGAGTCTTGCCGCAGGATCTGGGCGCAGCGCCGGCACCTATGAAGTACGCCGTGGCGATACCTTAAGCAGCATTGGCCGCCAATTTGATATGACGCCGCAGCAACTGGCGATGGCTAACAATATGAGTGCGCCTTACACCTTGCAGGTGGGCCAAGTGCTCAATGTGCAAGATGCCATGCCTGTGATCATGGTGCCGAGCGCACCGGTTTATCACCGCCAAGCACCAGAGCCGGTCTATGTGGTGGCTAAACCCAAGCCGGTGTATAAGCCACAGCCAGCAGCCAAACCAAAACCCGCACCAACGCGAGCGCAAGAAGGCTTGGTGGCGCAAGTGCCGCCGAAAGCCCATGCCAGTGGCGCACGCCTGCGCTGGCACTGGCCGGCGCAAGGTCGCATTGTGGCTGGTTTTTCCGGTTCGGCTGAGCAGGGCAACAAAGGCATTGATATTGCGGGTAAATCGGGTCAGCCCATCTATGCGGCAGGCAGCGGTAAAGTGGTGTATGCCGGCAATGCGCTGCGTGGTTATGGCCGCTTGATCATCCTCAAGCACGATGAAGACTACCTTTCGGCCTATGCGCATAACGATGCTCTGCTGGTCAAAGAGGGCGACAACGTCAAAGCTGGCGCCGCTATCGCTAAAATGGGCAGCACCGACGCCCCCG
>JBOFMA010000156.1:0-1297 GCA_051658125.1 Aeromonas sp. | reverse complement strand
ATTTGTTCTGACAGAATGTGAAATAATTACTCTTAAAGAGTTGGCTCTGAATCATCTGGATAGGGCCGTTCGAACACGTGCGGCGGCATTACTCGCTCTTGAGCGTTTGCAATCACCGCGTTTAGTCATAGATGAAATTTGATCTGATCCCCCAAAACTGGACACGTCATTAAGCGGCAGGGCGTCCGCATGAGTGTTCACTTTTCATCCAGAGTGCCAATTGTAGCGTCCCGCTTGGTTCAATAGTCCGTAGCTGCTACCCTTTAGCTGCGGCTCGGCATTTACTTAATGAACTAAGAGGGAGATTGTATGCAAATCAAAATGCATGTTAATGCACGTACCACGCCAGCTATTCGTGCGGAAATTCAGGCCAATAAGCATCTGCCGACCGCTGAACTCGCCAAACGCTATAACATCGCGTGGACGACTGCTCGGCGTTGGCAGTTTGCTGAAGATGGCGTTTATGACCGCTCGCATTGCCCACATAACATGCGCGCCACCCTCTCAGCTTCGCAAGAATGGCTGGTACTTTTCATTCGTAATAAGTTGCAAATAGGTCTGGATGATCTACTTGCAGTGACACGTGAATTCATTCATGCCGACATGTCGCGCTCGGCACTTGATAGGATGCTAAGACGCCATAAAGTACCGTCAATCGCACAGTTGCGCAAAGAGTCGGCCAAGGCAGAAATGCCAGAGGTCAAAACCTTCAAAGCATACGAACCTGGCTATTTGCATATGGATATCAAGTACTTACCGAAGCTCGAAGGCTACGATAAGCGCGAATATCTTTTCGTTGCGATTGACCGCTGCACGCGCTGGGTGTTTTTTAAAATCTACCCAGACCAAACCGAGGCGAGCAGCACCGATTTCTTGCGCGAGCTGGCAAAAGAGTGCCCAGTAAAAATCCAGAAACTGCTCACCGACAATGGCAGTCAATTTACAGACCGATTTACCAGTCGAGAAAAGGTGCCAAGTGGTGAGCATGCGTTTGATAAGGTTTGCACAGCACTTAATATCGAGCACCGGCTGATACCGCCAGGCCACCCACAGACCAATGGCATGGTGGAACGGTTTAACGGTCGCATCAGTGATATCCTACGCACACACCATTTTGATAGCCGACGCTCATTACATGAACTGCTAGCCAACTATCAGTGGTTTTATAATAATCACCTGCCGATGCGTGTGTTAGGACATTTATCACCGATTGATGCGATGCAGGCTTGGCAGAAAAAACGCCCTGAACTGTTTATCAAATCGGTGCGTAAATCACACAATCTTGCGGGTCGCGACA
>JBOFMA010000155.1:0-1748 GCA_051658125.1 Aeromonas sp. | reverse complement strand
CATTCGGATTGCGTTCGGTAGCGGGAAAATGCTGAGCTAATTTTTCCCATTGCTGCGGTTGGGTGGCTTGAACAAACGCGATCACATCCTCGGGATACAGCGCCAACTCTTGATGGTATTTATTCGACTCGCCCAATAACCAACCATTGGCTTGCATTTGGGCAAGGATATCATTTTGAAATTGTCGTTCTTGGGTTTTGTTCTCAGGAGTAACGCGTGCTTGGCTCATTAACTAATCCCTGCTGTCTAATCGCTGTTTGGCCTAGAAAAATTCATACTGATTAAGAAATTGCATATTCATTATTTTGTTTACATGATGCAATGTATGCATTATTTAATGCATCGATTTTACCTTGGTATTTTTTGCGGGCATTATTTTTCCCAATCAAAGCTAGAGATCTTATTAAATCTTTTAACAAAAAACCATCGTCAAATATTTTTATGAACCATTCCATGCAATCTATTTGAAGATTTTGCGATAACTTTAAATTATTTAGATGCCCGCTATAAATGCTTTCATAATTTTCACTATAGCAATAGTGAATGCGTAGTTCGTACAAGGCAATTAGCTCAGAAACACATTCTGGCGTGAGCAATTCTTTTAAATCATGATATGCCTGATGAGAAATAGGCTTTTCCAAAGTATCCTCTAACAATGAAGCTACACTGTCATTGTTAGCGTTCCAATTATTTATATAACATTGATTCTTAGATAAATAATTTAGTTTGAAGTCGATGATTGTATCTAACAAATCATCACTAATTGCAATGAAATCATTTTCCTTACCCATATAACCAGAAAATTCGCGGTGCTTGTTAATAACATCCACTGCTCGTCTAAAAGCTCTTTTACTCAATTTATGAGTGTTTTGCCATATTGCTTGCGTATCACAAAAATATTCACTCTTATCTTTGCCACAATCAATTGCTAATTTCTTAAGCTGATCTCTGTTTAGTTCTTGAGTATATGTTTTCAGATTTCGCTGCACCGAAACCAACTCAGCCGTAATGAGTAATGATTCAAGTTTATTCTTTAATACTTCAATCATATTTTTAACGGTGACCAAATCAACAATAGATTTACCCTTTAAAGTTTGCTCTGAGTTCTGATTACGGAATGGGTAACGAAAATCTTCGCCATTAGGATCCGCTGCATCAAGCTCTACGAGAATAGGATTAATCTCAATATATAGATCAAGTAACCTTGAATCATTGTTAGCTACAGTATGAAAAATCCCCCATAGCTTATTTAAACTATGACCGGTTATTATTTTTTCTTCTGCTTTTAAGTCACAATTATTTAACGTATAAAGAACTGATTTAACTGTCAGTTCAATGGCATGGCGAGCACAATAAAGAATTGGATGAACCAATGTATCTAACTGACCAATTAAACACTGTTCAAAAATATTTTTTAGCAGCAACTGTGCTGCTTCAATATAACCATCAGCATAAGTGTTTAAGTCATGGATGCTATTATTTCCAATGCAAGCATTAAACGTCCCATTGTGTTTGGATTGAAAAATACCCCAAGTTTTTGGCGCTATCAAATCTGGTTGGAAACTCATGAAACTGCCTTGTTTTCAGAAAAATTAATTTTATTTATCGTTTGCCAGCCGCGCACGTCAATTTTGCCCGTTACGGCGGCGGAGATCAGGGCGGAGCGGCGTTCTTTTAAAATCTCTATACCTAAATTTGCTTTATCTTCTAATTTTGAAAATTTTTTCATTTCAGTTGATAAGTACTGA
>JBOFMA010000154.1:0-3525 GCA_051658125.1 Aeromonas sp. | reverse complement strand
CGTAGATCTGGTATCTTTGCACTTCGGTAAGTTGTTTGTATTTCATCTGTGATTCACTGTGGTAGGTAAATTACGATGATACAGCAACTTACCGTTTTTGTTTACACAGTGTCGCACTTACTAGTTGAATCCAAGATTTTATTTTTTCCATATGCAGGTTTTTTATAAAAAAAAGGTGGGTAGGAATTACGATTTTTTGCATTTAAAATGAATTGAAATGGCGTAAATAAAATTTTATTTTGCCGCGTATTTTCTATATTTGTGTTGGAATGCGAAACTTATTAAATAGCAAAGGTCGCTATTAAACAAGTTGCAGTACTGGCGATTCATTCGAAGTAAAGGAGCAAATTATGTGCACACAGTTATTTGATCCGAAGATAGATTTCGTGTTTAAGAGTCTATTTGGCAATGCCAAACACCCCAATATCCTGCTCTCATTTCTGAATGCGTGCATTACATCGTCAGCACCGATTGTTAGCGCACAAATAAAAAACAGTGAAATTAATAAAGAGCATATTGAAGATAGTTTTTCCCGTTTAGATGTTTTAGCGAAAACCGATAGTGGCGAATTAATTAACATTGAAATGCAGCGCTTAGATGAGCGCAATATGGTCAAACGCAGTCTGTATTACTGGGCGAAAACCTATAGCAGCGAGTACACGGGCAAAAGTCGTTACCAAGATCTACCGCGTACGATTTGTATTAATGTGCTGGATTTTAATTTGCTGCAAGATGCCCCGCATTACCACAATGTCTATCAGCTAAAAAATCAAGATAACTTAGCCTTAGAGCCGGTATTAGAATTGCAATTTATAGAATTGCCCAAACTAACGCAATTAAATGAAACGGATTTGCTCACGCTGTGGGCTGGTTTTTTACAAGATCCGAATAATGCTCAAGTGATCCATGCCGAAAAAAATATTTCTGCTTTAGGCGAAGCGCGTGAAGAGTTAGCGCGTATTAGCCGAGACCCAGCACAAGCTGAACTTTATCGCATGCGTGAAAATGCACAGACCGAACGGATCCGCGCACTGTTAAGCGCGAAAGTGGAAGGGCATTTAGCTGGCTTAGCAGAAGGTATCGAAAAAGGTATCGCAGAAGGTATCGAAAAAGGTATCGCACAAGGTCAAGCTGACGGTGAGCAGAAAAAAGCGCTAGAAATTGCCAAACGCTTATTGGCATTAGGCTTAGATTTTGATCAAATTACTTTGGCCACGGGACTGATTGCAGCCGAAATTGAAAAATTGAAAAAATAAAATATTTTATCTCACCCATAGTTTTATAGATGATTTTTTTATAAAATGAACTTGGGCAATATTTGTGATGTCTTTGGCTATTTATTAAAATGATAAAACCTATACCAGTTACAAAACCTTTTTTACCTGATTTATCAGAGTTTATCCCTTATTTAGAGCAGATTTGGGAAAATGAGTGGCTAACCAATAATGGCCCATTTCATCAACAATTAGAGCAAGAGTTAGCCGCCTATCTTGGTGTGGAATTCATTTCCTTATTTAATAATGCGACGATTGCGCTGATCACTGCCTTGCAGTCTTTACGCATTACAGGTGAAGTGATTACTACGCCATACTCTTTTGTTGCAACGAGTCACTCCATTTTATGGAATGGATTAACACCTGTATTTGTTGATATTGATCCTAATACATTTAATATTGATCCAGCTAAAATTGAAGCAGCGATAACGCCACGCACGACGGCTATTATGCCGGTGCATTGTTACTCTAATCCGTGTGATGTCGAAGCGATTCAGAAAATTGCCGATAACTACGGGCTCAAGGTAATTTATGATGCCGCTCACGCTTTTGGAATCCAATACAAAGGTGAGAGTCTACTCAAATGGGGTGATATGTCGGTTTTGAGTTTTCATGCCACCAAAGTTTTCAATACATTTGAAGGCGGTGCGATTATAAGTCCTGATGCAAAAAGCAAGCAACGAATTGATCGCTTGAAAAATTTTGGTATTGCTGATGAGTTAACGGTGACGGCACCAGGCATTAACGGCAAAATGAGCGAAATAAATGCTGCGTTTGGTTTAGTGCAGCTTAAACATATCGCTCAAGCAATTAGCAAAAGAAAAGCCGTCGATGCATATTACCGCACAGAATTGATCAAAGTAAAAGGCATTACGCTTTTTCAGCAAGACCAAAATGCCAACAGTAATTTCTCGTATTTTCCGATTTTAGTAGAAAAAGAGTACCCGCTTAGCCGTGATGAATTATATGACAAGCTAAAAGTACAAGGCATTTTATCCCGCCGTTATTTTTACCCGCTGATCAGTAATATGCCGATGTATCGGGGGTTACCTAGTGCCGATACCACGCATTTGCCACAGGCGAATGCTTTGGCTGAGAAGGTGTTGTGTTTGCCGATTTTTAATGAACTAAGAGTTAAAGAACTGCAACAGATTACTGCATTAATTAAATGGAATTAACCAATGGCATTCCTTACTGAACAACAATTAAGCGCCTTGGGCTTTGCCGAACTAGGCAGTAATGTATTAATATCTGATAAGGCTTCTATTTATGGCGCTAGCCGAATAAAAATCGGTAGCAATGTCCGTATCGATGATTTCTGTGTTCTGTCATCAGGCGAGGGTGGGATAGAGATCGGTAGCTATGTCCATATCGCTGTATTTGCATTACTGATCGGTGCAGGAAAAATCTTGCTATCAGATTTTTCCGGTATTTCATCACGAGTTGCTATTTATTCGAGTAATGACGATTATTCTGGACATTTTCTAACTAACCCTACCGTGCCAGTCGCATATACTAATGTGACGCATGCAGATGTGACATTGGGTAAGCATGTTATTATTGGCTCTGGCTCTGTGGTATTGCCGGGTGTAACTCTGCATGACGGAGTTGCGGTAGGCTCATTATCGATGGTCACCAAAGACTGTGACGCCTTCGGCGTGTATATGGGCACACCTGCAAAAAAAATCAAAAACCGTAAGCGAAAATTATTAGAATTTGAGGCTGCGTTAAGTGCAGGGAAACCGCATGAAATTCCTTGAATTTACTGGGCTGAGCAGTGGTTGCTGAATTGAAAGTAGCGTTTTTTCGCCTAACCGAATCAAGTCCTGACGTGCTGCAAGGATCGGCTGAATGATCTGATCCCCCAAAACTGGACACGTGATTAAGCGGCGTGTTTAAGCTCGAACTCGAGCGGGGTTTGGTAATCTAGCGCACTATGCATGCGCGCTTGGTTGTAATCAATTTCCATGTACTCAAATAGTCGATTTTTCATCTCCGTTCGGCTAGGTGGTGGGCCTTCTTCAAAGAGTTCCGTCTTCAAACTATGGAAAAAACTTTCTGCGCAAGCGTTATCCCAGCAGTTGCCGCGCCGACTCATGCTCGGGATTAGCCCATGTTTTGCGAGCAAATCCCGATAGGCGTGACTGCGGTATTGGCTGCCTTGGTCGCTGTGCACTATGACACCATTAGGTTTTCCTCTACGTGCCAATGCCATGTTCAGCGCCTCACAAATGAGGCTCGCACGCATGTT
>JBOFMA010000153.1:0-17632 GCA_051658125.1 Aeromonas sp. | reverse complement strand
TTTTTTTTATTTTTTAGGGTTACTTGCTAGCCGCAAGCGTACGCATGCCGAACATAAGAAGACAAGATCCGAAGGGATTTGAGAGCAAAACTAAAATTACGCTCAGCCTACGCCACATAATTTTTAGCTTAGACGGTATCAGTGACTTGACCTAAATCCGTAAGTTACGCGGAAGAATACCACTCAACAACACCACGCGTGTTAGCGTGAGTTCGGACAGATTTGGTGAATTTCTACTTCGGTATGCCTACCGTCACTGTAGTAACAGGTGCGGACGCTATCGTGAGATCTGGAGCTGACTAATTGCGCGGCGTGCGCGCTAACGGCGTAAAACAGGAGATAACAACAAGGAATTAGAAAATGTTTCACACAACATCCTTATGGGTTTAGTCGCAAATTGCGTTTGGCATCCGGCCTATGCGGTGCTGAACAGCAAAGCGGCTCTGATCGCCTGTTGCCACAGGCGAGCCGCACAGCAATGAGGTAGTAAGTGCGCGCAGGTTACACTAAGTAGGCTGGGTGATCTAATACTTTTTAACAGTGAAAGTAAGAGATCTACTCCTTAAACTCAGATTCAGACCAATGTCAGGTTACGCCACACGGGGCTAACCTGACCTTCGGTGGGGATGCCTTAAACGACTGTTGCAGGGATCACTACGATTTCCGTCATGCGCTGGCCAAGGTCGGTCAACGAGCGCACGCAGGTCACGCCGGCGGCTTCAAGGGCGGCATATTTTTCTGCCGCGGTGCCTTTGCCACCGGCAATGATCGCGCCGGCATGGCCCATGCGTTTACCGGGCGGTGCACTGACGCCGGCGATATAGGCCAGCACCGGTTTAGTCACATGCGCTTGGATATAGGCGGCGGCTTCTTCTTCACCACTGCCACCAATTTCGCCGATCAAAACGATGGCTTCGGTGGCCGCATCTTGCTCAAAGCGCGCCAAAATATCGACAAAGCTAGCGCCGGCAATCGGGTCGCCACCAATGCCCACGCAAGTCGATTGGCCCAAGCCCTGATCGGTGAGCTGTTTCACCGCTTCGTAGGTAAGCGTGCCTGAGCGTGACACCACGCCCACCCGCCCAGGTCGGTGGATAGCTGCCGGCATAATGCCGATTTTGCACTCGCCCGGTGTAATCACGCCGGGGCAGTTAGGGCCAATCATCAGCACGCCGCTTTGCTGCAATTTGGCTTTCACTGCCAGCATATCCAGCGTTGGAATGCCTTCGGTGATAGTGATAATCAAGCTAATGCCGCCGTCGATTGCTTCTAAAATGGCATCTTTGGCGTGTGGCGCGGGCACATAGATCACGCTAACGCTGGCGCCGGTGGCGGCGACCGCTTCAGCAACGGTGTTAAATACCGGCAAGCCCAGGTGGCGGGTGCCGCCTTTACCAGGGGCAACGCCACCAACGAGTTGGGTGCCATAACTTAGGGCTTGTTCACTGTGCAAGGTGCCTTGGCTGCCGGTAAAACCTTGGCAAATAACGCGGCTATGCCGGTTAATTAAAATACTCATACGCGCTCCTTGGCCGCCTGGACCACTTGTTCTGCCGCTTCACGCAAGCTGTACGCCGCGATAATGTTTAAGCCGCTTTGCCTAAGTTGGGTAAGGCCCGCCGCGCTGTTGTTGCCCTCTAAGCGCACCACCACCGGCACCTTCACGCCGACCTGCTTAACCGCACCGATGATGCCGGCAGCAATCATGTCGCAGCGCACTATGCCGCCAAAAATATTCACCAGCACGGCGCGCACCTTGCGGTCAGATAAAATGAGCTTAAAGGCTTCAACCACCCGCTGTTGCGTGGCGCCGCCGCCGACATCAAGGAAATTGGCCGGCGCGCCGCCAACCCGTTGCACGCAGTCCATGGTGGCCATGGCTAGGCCGGCACCATTGACCATGCAGCCGATGTTGCCCTCTAGCGCCACATAGTTCAGCTCAAAGGCGCTGGCTTGGGCTTCGCGCGGATCTTCTTGGCTCAGATCGCGCCATTTGGCGATTTCCGGCTGGCGATACAGGGCATTGCCATCCACGTTGATCTTGCCATCTAGGCACAGCAGGTCGCCGCTGGACGTCACCACTAAGGGATTGACTTCCAGCAGGCTTAAATCGCGTTCCATAAAAAGCTGCGCCAGACCAAGAAAAATAGGTATAAATTGCGCCACTTGCGCGCCGCTTAAACCCAATTTAAACGCCAACTGGCGGGCTTGAAACGGCTGTGCGCCGACTAAGGGATCAAGGCTGATGCGATGAATGAGCTCAGGGGTAGCGTGGGCGACCTGTTCAATGGCCATGCCGCCTTGGGTCGAGGCCATAAACACAATGCGCTGGCTGGCGCGATCAATTACAGCGCCTAAATAGAGTTCGCGCGCAATCTCGCAGCAGTTCTCGACCAGCACGGTTTGCACCAGTTGGCCATGGGCATCGGTTTGCGCGGTGATCAAGCGTTTGCCTAGCCAATGGCGGGCAAAGCTGCGCAAACGCTCTTTGCTTTCTGCTACTTTCACGCCGCCGGCTTGGCCGCGGCCGCCGGCATGCACTTGGCACTTGATAACCCAGCGCTGGCCACCGAGTTTATCGGCCGCATCACTCACCTCGGCCACACTGGTGCACGGGTAGCCGGCACTCACCGGCAGGCCATAAGCACGAAACAATTGTTTGGCTTGATATTCATGTAAGTTCATCCATTACGTCCTTGTAGGGTGATTAGGTCATGCTGCCTGCGTCACGCGCCGGCTTGCCATTCACGAGCACTTACACATCGAGTAATAACCGCGCCGGATCTTCGAGCAACTCTTTTAACGCGACCAAAAAGCCCACCGCGTCACGACCATCAATCAAACGATGGTCATAGGAAAGCGCTAAGTACATCATGGGTAAAATTTTTACTTCGCCTTTTACTGCCATCGGCCGCTCCTGAATGCTGTGCAAACCCAAAATGGCACTTTGCGGCGGGTTAATGATCGGCGTGGAGAGTAAAGAGCCAAACACGCCACCATTGGTGACGGTAAATTGCCCGCCCGCGAGGTCATCTAGGCTCAATTTGCCGGCGCGCCCAGCGTCGGCCAGCGCTTTAATGCCTTGCTCGATTTGCGCCACGCTTAGGTGATCGGCATGGCGCAGCACTGGGGTGACCAAGCCGCGCGGCGTTGACACCGCCACACTGACATCCAGATAAGGGAAGGTCACGATGTCTTGGCCATCGATTTGCGCCGCCACAAGGGGAAAGCGTTTAAGCGCGCTGGCCAAGGCTTTAATCGTTAAGCCCATCAAGCCTAACTTGACGCCGTGAGCGCTGCAAAAGCGCTCGCCATACTGGGCGCGCAGCGCTTGAATAGGCGCCATATTCACTTCGTTAAAAGTGGTGAGCATGGCCGTACTCTGCTTGGCCGCCACCAGCCGCTCGGCCACCCGCTGGCGCAAACGGCTCATGGCCACGCGCGTCGGCGCCGGCCGTGATTGCGCTGTCGGTAGGGGGGGTGACATCGGCACCACGGGCGCACTGTCGGCGGTGAGCAAGCGCGCCACATCGGCTTTGGTCAGGCGCCCATTAGGCTCGGCACGACATAAGGTCGCCACATCTAACTCATGTTCGCTGACCATGCGCCGCACCGCGGGACTTAAGTGGGGCATCGGCGCCGCCGCATTGGCCTTGTGGGCTGGCGCAGTCGTGCTTACCGCGGCAGGGGCCGGCGTGACCGCGGCCACAGATGGCGCTACCAGCAACGGGCTGGTTTCTGTCAAGGGGAGCAAGGCTGCAAGCACTTGCTGCGCCTGCACCACACTGCCGGCGGGAGCAAGGATCTCGCCGAGCACGCCGGCCGCCGGTGCGGGCACGTCTAACACCACTTTATCGGTTTCTATCGACACCACGACCTCATCGGCGGCCACCCGCTCGCCGGCTTGTTTGTGCCAAACATTGATGGTGGCATCACTGACCGACTCCGGCAGATCCGGCACCTTAATCGCTAACTCCATGGGCAACTCCTTATGACAACTTGGCTGACGAGCTGGCGGCCCGCGCGGGGCGGCGCACAGGGGCTCGCTGCGGCGCATCGGCAAGCGCCGCCTGCACCAGCGCGTGCTGCTCGGCACTGTGCTGCTTGATTGAGCCTGTGGCAGGTGACGCGCTGGCCGCGCGGCCGACATAACGCAGGCGCAGCGGCTGCGCGAATACCGCTAACAAGGCTTCAAAGCGATGGCGACAGCTGTACCACGCCCCTTGGTTTTGTGGCTCTTCTTGGCACCAGATCACCTCGGTTAAGGCGCTGTAGCGGTCTAGCTCTTGGGCTAACGCCTCTTCGGGGAAGGGATACAGCTGCTCTAAACGCACCAAGGCGATGGCCGCAGCGCCTACCGCCGGTAACTGTTGCTGCGCCTCTTGCAGATCGTAAAACACCTTGCCGGCGCACAACACCACCCGCGTCACGGCGCTGGCGGCCGCTACCTTGGCACCGAGCACTGGGGCAAAGTGACCTTGAGCCAATTCCAGCCATTGACTGCTGGCAGCGGGATGGCGCAACAAAGATTTGGGCGTGATCACCACCAGCGGCCGGCGCACTGGACGCAAGGCCTGCCGGCGCAGCAGGTGGAAAATTTGCGCCGGCGTCGAAGGCATGCACACCTGCATATTGTGCTGAGCGCACAATTGCAAATAGCGCTCAATACGCGCCGACGAGTGCTCCGGACCTTGCCCTTCATAGCCATGTGGCAAGAGCAAAGTCAGGCCGCACAGGCGCCCCCACTTTTGTTCACCGGAAGATAAGAATTGATCGATCACCACCTGCGCGCCGTTGGCAAAATCGCCAAACTGCGCTTCCCACAGGGTCAGCGTTTTTGGATCGGTACTGGCATAGCCATATTCAAATGCCAGCACCGCCTCTTCCGACAGCGCAGAATCAATCACCGTTAGCGGCGTGTCGGCATTAGCCAACGCCGCCAGTGGCAGGTGCGTGGCGCCGCTGGTTTGGTCATGCAGCACCGCATGGCGGTGAAAAAATGTACCGCGCCCAGCATCTTGGCCGCTTAAACGTACCGGCACCCCTTGGCTGAGCAAACTGGCGTAGGCCAAATTTTCCGCCATACCCCAATCGAGTGGTCGCTCTGCACGCGCCATTTGTTGGCGACTTTGATAAATTTTCGCCACCTGCGCCTGCAGGTGTAAAGCGCTCGGCACGCTGGCTATAGTGCCGGCTAGTGCCTGCAATTCGGCCAATGGCGGCGCGGGCGGATAAGGCGCTTGCCACGTCTGCTCGCGGTAAGGCTGCCAGTTGACCACCGGCACGCTCATCGGCCGCCACGCTGGACTCACGCGGCTCCCATCTTCCAGCGCGGCGCGGTACGCCTGCTGGCACAGCTGCGCCTGCTCGGGACTTTGCACGCGCGCGCGCGCCAACTGCTCGCCATACAAGGCCAGCAGCGGCGGATGCGCTTTAATCGCTTGGTACATTAAGGGCTGGGTGGCGCTCGGCTCATCGGCTTCGTTGTGGCCGTGACGGCGATAACAAACCAATTCCAGCACGATATCGCGTTTAAATTGCTGCCGGTAATCCAGCGCTAAGCGCGCCGCCCACACCACTGCTTCCACATCATCGCCGTTAACATGCAGCACCGGCGCGCCAATGCTGTGGGCAATGTCGGTGCAGTAGCGGCTCGAGCGGCTGTCCCGCGGATCGGCGGTGGTAAAGCCCACTTGGTTATTAATCACAATGCGGATACTACCGCCCACGCCATAGCCGCGGGTTTGTGACAAGTTAAACGTCTCGGCCACCACGCCTTGCCCAGCCATCGCGGCATCGCCATGCACCGTGATAGGTAGCACGCTGCCACCTGCCACCGCTTGGCGCCGCGTTTGCCGCGCGCGTACCGACCCCATCACCACCGGATTAACTATCTCTAAATGTGAGGGATTAAACGCCAGCGCCAGATGCAGCCGCCCCTGTTCGCTGGCAAAATCCGCCGAATAACCTTGGTGATATTTCACATCCCCCGTGCCATCTTGCCGCTCTTCGAGCAGTGGCAGTTGCACCGCTTTACCAGCAAACTCGTGGCACAACTCGCCCACCGCTTTGCCCAGCACATTAACCAGCACATTTAGCCGCCCGCGATGGGCCATGCCAATCACCGCCTCTTGGCAGCCATGGCTAATAGCACCGCGCAGCAGCTCGTGCAGTAACGGGATGAGGGCGTCGCCGCCTTCCAAGGAAAAACGCTTGGCGCCGGGAAATTTCGCTGCCAAAAAGCGCTCCAGCCCGTCGGCGGCGGCTAATTCGGCGTACCAAGTGCGCTGCTGGCTCGGCGTGGGCGCCACGCGAGCGCCTTCAATGCGCTCAGCCAGCCACTGCGCCTCATGTGCCCGCTCTGCCTGCCAGCTTGGGCTTAATTCCACGCCCACGGTATGGCAATAACAGCAGGCCAAGTGAGTGCAAAGCGCAGCGACCGACGGCGCCTTCGGCGCCAAATGGGCCAGATCTGCTGGCCACGCGCCCAGCGCTTCATCGCCGAGTTGATAAAATGCCGGCGTTAAGCGCGCTTGCAGCGCCGCGTCGGCTGGGTTGTTTAGTTGCAGTGGGTCGAGCGTGGCGAGCAGGTGGCCATGTTGGCGAAATGCCGCCACTAAGCCTTGCACGCGCAGCGCTTGGGCGCTCTCGCGGTCGGCCACAGACAACGCCGTGAGCTCATCGGCCGGCGCCAACACCGCATGGGCAAAATAGGCCTGCCACGCCGGCGTGACACTGGCCGGATCGTGGCAATAACGCTGATAAAGGCCGTCCACATACGCCACGCTGGCAAAACTTATTTCGCTGGCTGAGGCGCTTACGCGCTGACGGCCACTGCTGTTGCCACTGTCCATGCCACACTCCCTGTTGTCACAGTCCGTTTTCGCTCGCTGGGCTAAAATACCTATTTTTTGCAAAACTATACTTGGCCACTGGGGTCGCTTTGTGCCTGCGGCATTGCCCATAAACCAAGGGATACTGTTTTCACCTTACGGAGAAGAAATTTGAATTTCAATCATCACGCGAGCAATACAGCGCCATTTTGTCAACCTGCTCACAACCACGCATTAACATTTATGCAAACTAACGCCATGGATTGACAACAATTCCTCAGTCTGCTTTGTATACCTAGTAATCAAATCGCAAAGGAGATGCGCGATGACAGAGCAGGTGGCGATATTACAATTACCCGGCAACACCTCGGTGAACTTACCGATCTTAACCGGCAGCCTTGGCCCAGAGGTGATTGATATTCGCCCCTTGCTGGCGCAAGGCTATTTCACCTTTGATCCTGGCTTTATGGTGACCGGCTCATGCCAATCGGCCATCACCTATATTGACGGTGACCAAGGCATATTACTGCATCGCGGTTTTCCTATTGCGCAATTAGCCACTAAAGCCTGCTATTTAGAGGTGTGCTATATCTTGCTTTATGGCGAGGTGCCGGATGAAAAACAATTTGCTGACTTTAAACAAATGGTCACGCGCCACACCATGGTGCATGAGCAAATTGCCTTTTTCTTTCGTGGTTTCCGGCGTGATGCCCACCCGATGGCGGTGATGTGCGGGGTTGTCAGTGCTTTATCGGCCTTTTATCACGATGCCTTAGATATTAATAACGCCCGCGACCGTGAAATTTGCGCATTCCGTCTGCTGTCGAAAATGCCGACGCTGGCGGCCATGTGTTACAAATATTCCATTGGCCAACCGTTTATGTCGCCGCGCAATCATCTGTCCTATGCGGCTAATTTTCTGCATATGCTATTTGCCGTACCGAGCGAAGAGTATGTAGTTAATCCGATTTTAGAGCGGGCGATGGATAGAATTTTTATTTTACACGCCGATCATGAGCAAAATGCCTCCACCTCCACCGTGCGCTTAGCCGGTTCATCGGGCGCCAATCCGTTTGCCTGTATTGCTGCGGGGATTGCTTCACTGTGGGGGCCGGCGCATGGCGGTGCGAATGAAGCCTGTTTACATATGCTGGAAGAAATTGGCTCGGTGGAGCGCATTCCGGAATTTATTGCCCGCGCCAAAGATAAAAATGATCCGTTTCGTTTAATGGGTTTTGGTCATCGGGTATATAAAAATCATGACCCGCGCGCTGCGGTGATGCGGCAAACCTGCCACGAGGTATTAAATGAATTACAAATTGATGACCCCTTATTTGCCGTGGCGATGGAATTAGAGCGTATTGCATTATCCGATCCCTATTTTATTGAGAAAAAGCTTTATCCAAACGTCGATTTTTATTCCGGCATTGTGATGAAGGCCATCGGCATTCCGCTGTCGATGTTTACCGTGATCTTTGCCATTGCCCGCACCATCGGTTGGATTGCGCACTGGAATGAAATGCAGTCTGAACGCGAGCACAAAATTGCCCGCCCGCGCCAGTTATATGTCGGCGCATCGACCCGCGATTTTGTCAGTGCGCGTAAATCTTGATCCCATCGCCCGCGTTGGCGTGTATCCTAAGGCCTGACTTTGTTAAGGCCTTAGTTTCTTGTGTCGATACCCGCATCTACTCCCCCTGTGTCCCCCGCGCTAAGCCAAGCGGCGGCGCACGCATTGGCCACTCGCGCCAAAGAAAAAATTCGTGCTAGCTACCGGCGCCTATCCCAAGGCTTGCCGGATTTTGTGCTGCGTAAAGAGCAAAATTATCTTATCGCAGAGATCACCAAAACCTTGTGCGGCGAGTATCACCCCGATCGGCGCATTTTGGTGGCCGAAGCGGGCACCGGCATCGGTAAATCGCTCTCCTACGCCCAAGGCGCGATCCCATTTGCCGTGCTGGCGAAAAAAAAGCTAATCATTTCCACGGCGACAGTGGCGCTGCAAGAGCAGTTGATCCACAAAGACCTGCCGCTTTATCACCGCTTTAGCGAAGTCGCCTTTAGTTTTATGTTGGTCAAAGGCCGCCAGCGCTACTGCTGCCAGCATCTACTGGAACAAATGGCCGGCGGCGCCGAAGCCGAGAGCAGCGATGATCTGTTTGGCGGCGCGCCGTTAAGCCAAACACGCCCAAGCGACAGTGATAAAGCCTGTTACGCCGCGCTGTGGCAGGCGTTTCGTGACAAAAAGTGGGATGGCGATCGCGATAACTGGCCAAAGCCCATCACGGATGCCTGCTGGCGGCGCATCGAAGCCTCGCGCCACGGCTGCAACAAGGCCCTTGCGCACCACCATGACTGCCCATTTCATCAGGCGCGGCGCGAGTTAGATAGCGCCGATGTTTTGGTGGTCAATCACGCGTTATTGCTCTCTGATCTGACCATGGGCGGCGGCGTGGTGCTGCCGGCACCGGCAGAATGCATTTATGTGATTGATGAAGCGCACCATTTGCCCAGCATCACCCGCGATCATGGCGCCGCTCACGCCGGGATCAAAGCCTCGCGCAAATGGCTGGAAACCTTAGTCAAAAGCGCCGGCAAAGTGGCACGCGCCAGTAAAGATGAGACGATGGCCACCCCGCAGTACCAGCTGCAAGAAGCGGTGGCCAGTGCCTTGGCCGATTTAAAAGCCTTAGATCAATGGCTTGAGGCCAATCGCGGCGCGCTATTTAACTCAAGCCACGCTGCCGGTGATGAGGCGCACGCTCGCTTTGCCCACGGCGAAGCGCCTGAGCCGCTGCCCACCTTAGCGCTAGCGCTAAAAGAGGCGAGCAAAAAAATACGCGCGGCGCTAGATAAAATGCAAAACGTGCTCGGGGATAATTTCAAAGAGGGCAAATTACGCCGCCAAGAAGCCGAGCCACTTCTGGCGGAAGTGGGCATGCATCAGCAGCGCTTAGACCCTTTTTTAGCGGTGTGGGAGATGTATAGCCGCCAAACGGCCAGCCACCACACGCCGCTGGCACGCTGGCTACAGCGCGAAGACGATGGCGACCTTAGTCTGCACGCCTCGCCCATTGAGGTGGGTTTTTTATTAGAAGAGTGGTTGTGGGCAAAATGCGCGGGAGCGATTTTACTCTCCGCCACCTTAACCGCGCTCAATTCGTTTATCTATTTTCGCCAGCAAAGTGGCCTGCGCGAAGGCGATGGCACCCGCTATCTGCAATTAAAATCGCCGTTTGATTACGCTAAAGCCGAGCTGGTGTTGCCGCGCATGCGCCATGAGCCAAACGCACCGGCCTTTAGCGCTGAGCTAATCGAAAAGCTGCCGTCACTGCTAGATAAAACTGACGCCTGCTTAGTGCTGTTTTCTTCTTATCGGCAGATGAACGAGGTGGTAGCGGGGCTGCGCGCACAAGGGCTGTCGCTATTGGTGCAAGGTGAGGCATCGCGCAGTGCGCTGTTAACCTTGCACAAGCAGCGCTGCGATGGCAATCAAGGCAGCATTTTATGCGGCACCGGCAGCTTTTCGGAAGGGCTCGACCTGCCGGGGCACTACCTGACCAATTTGATCATTACCAAGCTGCCGTTTGCCGTGCCGACCTCGCCGGTTGAGGCCGCTACCGCCGAATGGATCAGCCAGCAAGGTGGCAACCCGTTTATGCAGCTCACCGTGCCGGAAGCCTCACGCAAGCTGATCCAAGCCTGTGGCCGTTTAATTCGTAAAGAAGCCGATGGCGGCAAGGTGACGATTTTAGATCGGCGCTTGCTAACCAAACGCTATGGCAAAGGGCTACTCGATGCCCTGCCGCCGTTTACGCGCCGGATTGAGCCTTAAACTTGGCCGCAAGGTAAGACACTCTTGCGCTGCCAAAAACTTACCACTGTGTTAAACCCAGCAAATCTCAAGGAGAGTGTATGCAGTTCAAACAGATCACCACCGCCATTGTTGGCTTGTGCTTAAGCTCCGCCGCTATGGCACAAAGCCAGATCAACGTGACCACCCCGTATAACGCCTTGCTGCTCGATGGCCAGTCGGTCAATGTTAAGCTACTCGAACAGCGCGATGCGCTGCCTTTAACCTCCGGCCCGCACCAACTGGTAGTGGAATTTGAAGGCAACTACTCCACCCGCAACGATAACGTGTTGATCACCGCCGAGCCGCTGGTGATTAATTTTACAGTGGCAGATAACCAAACCTTGCGTCTGGACTACGCCCTGCCGCGTAATGCGCGTGAAGCACGCCACTTTGCCACCACGCAAAGCGTGCGCCTTGCCGATGCCGCCAGTGGCCAAGCGGTGGCCAGCGAGCAGTTTATGCTGCCTAAAGTGGAAGGCTTTCAACTCGCCCGCGATTACCAAGCCGAACTGATTAAACTCGGCAAAGCCTTTAACCAGCCGGCAGTAAGCGCAGCCGCAGGCACCACCGCGCTGGCCCCTGCGCCGCAAACCGCTAGCCCAGCGGCGCTCAAGCAGTTGCAGCATTGGTATAACCAAGCCGATAACCAAACGCGCAAAGCCTTTCAAATTTGGCTGATTGAGCAGCAATAAATCGCTCGCTTAAGCGTTTGGCGCCAAAAACCAGCACGCCCGCTATATTGCGGGCGTGCTGGTTTTTTCAGGTAAAGCTTAGCGCTGGCGTTTTTTGGCGTATTTACGCCGGGCGCGCGCTTGGCGCTCGGCTTCGCGTTCGGCTTTCTCTTGCGTCTTTTGCTCCGCTTCTTCGGCCGCCAGCTCAATTTCTTGGCTCACCATCACGGGCGTTTCTAACGAAATGCGCCCCAAGGTGCCGTTACGGAACTCGTTGACCAAAATTTCTGCGACTTTATGCAAATCGGCCATGCCGCCTTTTTTCATGCACGCGCGCTGGCGGGCAATAGCGTCAAGTAATTCCAGCTCGGTATCTGGCAACTCGTCGAGTTGATAGCGCGCTTTAAGCCGCTCGGGATAGGCTTTAAGCAGGTAATCGGCGGCGAACATCGCGATATCGGCGTAGTCATACACAGTGTCTTTAATGGCCGCAGTCACCGCCAAGCGGTAGCCACATGAGGGCGGATTGAGTTTGGGCCACAAAAAGCCTGGGGTGTCGGTCAAGATCACGTGGTTATCGAGCTTGATGCGCTGCTGCGCCTTGGTCACCCCCGCCTCGTTGCCGGTTTTGGCAATGGTGCGGCCGGCTAAGGTATTGATCAGGGTGGATTTACCCACGTTCGGAATACCCATGATCATGGCGCGCACGCCGCGTAGCTCAAAATTGCGCTCAGGCAGCATCTCGTGGCACAAGCTGAGCAAACTTTTGATCTGCTCTGGCTCTTGTTGGGTCAATGGCAGCGCCTTAATACCTTGCTCTTTTTCCATGTGCTCAACCCAAAGCGCGGTGATCGCCGGATCAGCTAAGTCGGCTTTATTGAGCACCTTGATGACCGGCGTGTCGCCACGCAATTCGGGCACCAGCGGGTTTTCACTAGAAAAAGGGATACGCGCATCGAGCATCTCAATGATCACATCTACTTGCGGCATAACTTCGGCGATCTCTTTGCGCGCCTTGTGCATATGACCGGGGAACCAGTTAATCGACATAAATACTCTTTAACTTATTGATTTTATTAAAAATGAGCTTACTGCTCTTTAAAGTAACTGATCAGCCGTTTGAGCTCTTTGGCCCAAAACGACAGGGGCGCGCGCTGTGGTAGCGCTTGCCAAATTTTTTCCCACTGCCGCATTGAAATTTTTCGGCCAATCGCGCGCTCAAACCCCGCTCGGATAGAGCGACTGGCCAGCAACCGCGCTTCAGATGAGGTTAAAAACTTCTCCGCCGCATCGGTCAATTTGACCTCATTGGCGGTTAAATAGGGATAATCTTGCAAGATCGCCGCCAGCATGGCTTCGCGCAGCGCCGATTCGATATAGCCGCGAAAAAACAGCGCACTGACCGACTCACGGCTGCCCACATCGGGGCCATGCTGGGTTTCAGCTAAAGCAGCGGGCGCCTCGATAGGCAAGGCTTCCACCGTCTCGCTATAGCGCGTCACCGCACTAGTCGGCGTCGCCATCGGCTCTGCCACAGGCGCCGTGCGCACCACTGGCGCGGCGGCTTTACGCAGCGGTTTTGGCGCCGGTAGAGCGGAGGAAAATGCCCCCGCACACGCCGAGAGTAATCCGCTAGCCAGTAGCGCCGCCAGCGGCCGCGCCCAGTGTTTGCTTAACATATCAAACTCCTACGCGGTGCGCTCGAGATGGGGTTCAAGCGGCGCGTCGCGGCTTGGCTCAATGCGCGTCACCAATAACTGGTCAATTTTGTAACTGTCGATGTCCACCACTTCGAACTTAAAGCCGGCATAGGCGACAAAGTCGGTGCGCTTAGGGATTTTGCGCAGCATATACATAATGAAACCGGCGATGGTTTCGTAGTGCTGCATATCGGGGAAATTTTCAATATCAAACGCGCGCATCACATCTGAAATCGGCGTCACGCCATCGACCAGCCAAGAGTTGGCATCGCGCTGCACGATTTGCTCTTCCACCACGTGACTGGCCCACTCGCCCATCACGGTACTCATCAAATCGTTCATGGTGACAATGCCCACCACCAACGCGTACTCATTCATCACCACCGCAAAGTCGCCGCGATGGTTTTTAAAGTACTCCATCGCTTCATATAAATTCAGCGTATCGGGAATGATGATGACGTTTTGCACCAAAGAGCTGCTGTTTAAATCAATGTTCTGGCCGCTGATGACGCGAATAAGCAGCTCTTTGGCATCCACAAAGCCTTTGACGCTGTCGAGGTTATGGTCGCAGATAAGGAATTTGTTGTGCGGGTGAGCAGCAATTTTGGCTTTGATCGCCTCTTCATCCTCTTGCAAGGTGAAATAGATCAAGCTTTCGCGCGCCGTCATCGCTGAGGTGACGCAAAGCGATTGCAGCTCAAACACGTTTTCAATCAATTGGTGCTCTTCACGCTGGATCACGCCCGCCTCGGCGCCCGCGTCCATCACCGCATAGATATCATCAGAGGTAATTTCATCGTTGCGCTCGGTCGAGACACCAAACAGACGAAACATAAGATTGGCTAGGCCATTAAAAAACCACACCAGCGGCATCAACAACGTGACGCACACCAGCATCGGCTGCACCACGCTAAGCGCAATCTGCTCCGGCATGATCATGGCAAGGCGCTTGGGCATTAAATCGGCCAGCAAAATAAAGGTGCCGGTGACAAACGCAAACGAAATCATCGAGCTGACTTCGCTCAGCCACGGGCCTTGATAAAATTCGGCCACCACGGTGGCAATGGCGGGATTTAAGGCCGATTCGCCCAAAATACCACCCAAAATGGCCACAGTGTTGAGGCCAATTTGCACCACGGTAAAAAAGTTACCCGGCTCACTTTGTAGCGCCAGCACCTTTTGCGCTTGCCGATTACCCTCGTCGGCTAGCACTTGCAATTTCAACTTACGCGAAGCGGCTAAGGAAATTTCCGACAAGGAAAAGAAAATACTGACCGCCACCAGCAGCAGCAGGAAAAACAGACTATCGGCAACACTCATAAAAAACCTATGGCAAACCCGTCTTGGCTCAAGACGCAAAGTGGGTCGGTACGTGCAACCCTTGGCTACCCAAGGTAGCCGCTGGCTAGTCTACCAGATTTTCGGCTCTAAAAAAAAACTCCCCACCTGAGGTGAGGAGTTTATGCCTGAAGCTAGTGCGAATACTTAGCTTTCGCGACGCTTACCGCTGAATTTACGCTTGTTATCAAAGCCACCTTCACGGCGATCTTTGTTAAACGGACGGTCACCTTGTGGGCGACGATCTTGGTTAAATGGACGGTCGCCACGGAATGGACGATCACCACGCGGTGGGCGCTCGCTGGTGTTGCCACCGGCCGGCACTTCGGTGTAACGCGAAATCTGCAGTGGACGGGCGCACACACGGGCCTTTTTGATCACTTCCAGCACATCCGCGCTCATGCCTTTTGGCAGATCTACGGTTGAGAAGTCATCAGCGATATCGATGTTACCGATAAAGCGGCTTTCCAGGTTAGCTTCGTTGGCAATCGCGCCCACGATTTGGCCTGGTTTCACGCCGTGCTGAGCCCCCACATCTACGCGATAGCGCTCCATTTGTACGTCTGGGTTGTCTTTAAGCGGACGCGCGTCAAGGGTTGGCATGCGGCGTGGGCCACGCTCACGACGGTCACCGCGATCGCCACGGTCACCAAAGTCACGGTTACCGAATTCACGGCCACCGTCACGGCGCTCAAAACCACCACGATCGTTACCGGTGTTAAACACAGGTTCAGGGATCGAGTCATCTAACAGCAGCGGCTGATCGCCTTGCACCAGTTTGGCTAGCGCAGCAGCGAGTTCCAATGGATCGGCTGAATCTTCTTCAATCAACTCATTAACCAAGTTGTGATAGATTTCCAGCTCTTCGCCCATCATGGTGGCGCGAATGCGCTCTTTGAACTTAGCCAAACGATGCTGGTTGATGTCATCGGTGCTTGGCATTTTCATCGGCTCAATCGCTTGACGCGTGGCGTGCTCGATGGCGCGCAGCATGCGGCGCTCACGTGGCGCAACAAACAAGATAGCCTCACCTTTACGACCCGCACGACCGGTGCGACCGATACGGTGGACATAAGATTCAGTGTCGTAAGGAATGTCGTAGTTCACTACGTGGGTGATACGCTCAACGTCCAGACCACGGGCGACAACGTCGGTGGCGATCAGGATATCGAGTTGACCTTGACGCAATTTATCCACGGTACGCTCACGCAGCTTCTGCGGGATGTCACCGTGCAGCGCTTCACAGGCGTGACCACGCGCAGCCAATTTACCGGCCAGTTCTTCGGCGGCGTTTTTCGTGCGCACAAACACCAATACGGCTTCGTAAGGCTCAACTTCCAGCAGACGGGTCATAGCGTCTAACTTATGCAGACCGGTGACCTGCCAGTAACGCTGGCGGATAGTGGTCGCGGTCGCAGTTTTTGACGCGATTTTTATCTCTTTTGGCTGCTTTAAGTGCTTTTGTGCCACGCGGCGGATCTGCTCAGGCATGGTAGCTGAGAACAGCGCCACCTGACGGCCCGCAGGGCACTGCTCCATGATCCAATCGACGTCGTCGATAAAGCCCATGCGCAGCATTTCATCGGCTTCGTCCAGCACTAACGCTTTTAAGCCAGACAAATCCAAGTTTTTGCGACGGATAAGATCCATCACGCGGCCAGGAGTACCGACCACCACTTGGGCACCACGGCGCAGCGCGCGGGTTTGCGTTTCGTAAGAAGCACCACCGTAGATCGGCAGTACATGAAAATCAGGCATGTGATGGGCATAACGTTGGCACGCTTCAGCCACCTGCAACGCCAATTCGCGCGTCGGTGCCAGCACCAAAATCTGAGTATCACGGTTGCCTTGTTCCAGACGTGACAAGAGCGGCAAGGCAAAGGCCGCAGTCTTACCAGTACCGGTTTGCGCCTGCCCCAGCAGATCGTTACCCGCCAACAGGTGCGGGATAGCGGCGGCTTGGATCGGTGATGGGCGCTCGTAACCCACATCTTCGAGGGCTTTTAATACTGGCGCGGCCAATCCAAGTTCGCTAAAAAGGGGCATTTGTTCGGTATCAGACATAGATTCTTCCAGATTGAGGCGGGGGCTAACACCGCGGGTATAGCAAAAGGCGCTGATTATAGAGCCATTTTACTTGGCTGTCTTGAAAAATGTGATGCACCTCGCAAGACGGCGGCAATTATCGTGGCAATGCTGCCAATAATCGGCGGCAAATGGGATATTTTCCGTGACTGCCCCGACAATTTAGCCGCTGCGGCGGCGTTTAGCAACGCAACACAATGCCTCGCGAAGGAGAGCACGCATGGAATTACTTTGTCCGGCAGGCAGTTTGCCGGCATTGCAAGCCGCCGTCGATAACGGCGCGGATGCGATTTATTTAGGTTTTAAAGATGACACTAACGCCCGCCACTTTGCCGGCTTAAATTTTACCGCCGCCAAATTGGCCAACGGGGTCAATTATTTGCAGCAGCATAAGCGCAAATTACATGTGGCCATCAACACCTTCGCCCACCCGGGGCAAGGTGCCCGCTGGCAACAGGCAGTGGACAACGCAGTCGATTTGGGCGCCGATGCCTTGATCATCGCCGATTTAGCCGTGTTGCATTACGCGCGGCAAAAATACCCCGAGCAAGAGTTGCACTTGTCGGTGCAAGCTAGCGCTACCAATGCCGCGGCAATTAAGTTCTATCAGCGCCAGTTTAATATCGCGCGCGTGGTGCTGCCGCGCGTGCTGTCGATGCACCAAGTCAAGCAACTGAGCCGCGATTTAGCCGCCGATAGCGCCACCGCCGCGGTAAAACTAGAGGTGTTTGCCTTTGGCAGCTTGTGCATCATGGCCGAAGGGCGCTGCTATCTCTCTTCTTATCTGACCGGTGAGAGCCCAAACACCGTAGGCGCGTGCTCACCGGCAAAATTTGTCCGCTGGCAAGAGACCGCGCAGGGCCTTGAATCGCGCCTCAATGAGGTGCTGATTGATCGCTACGCCCAAGGCGAGCAGGCCGGCTATCCAACGCTGTGCAAAGGTCGCTTTCGCGTGGGCGAGCACACGTTTCACGCCTTAGAAGAGCCCACGAGCTTAAATACCTTAAATTTGCTGCCGGAGCTGTTTGCCGCCGGCGTCAGTTCAGTAAAAATCGAAGGCCGCCAGCGCAGCCCCGCCTATGTCGAACAGGTCACGCGCGTCTGGCGCCAAGCGCTCGATAACTATCAAGCCAATCCGGCCGCCTATCA
>JBOFMA010000152.1:0-5810 GCA_051658125.1 Aeromonas sp. | reverse complement strand
TGCCGCGACCAGTGCTTGGCCTTTGCCTGTATCGGTAAAGCGGGCAAAATTGGCCACAAACAGCGCAACTAACTCGTGAGATTTGCTCTGCCACTGGACGTTTTCGACATAGCTGCGCCGCAGGTCAAGCACTTCTGATGGCACAGCGCTGAGCGCGCGGCATCGGCAAATTAAACAGCGGCAGCACACAAGAGGGCGCGTTATCGACCTCGCCACTTAAAATCGCGTCGATAATGGCGCGGGTGGCTTTAATCGAGATACGCTCGCCGCGGCCATTCCAGCCGGTATTGACCAAATAGGCGCTAGCCCCTGCCGCCTGCATGCGTGTAGCCAATACCTCACTGTAATAGGTAGGGTATAGTGTTAAAAACGCCGCGCCAAAACAAGCGGAAAAGGTCGTGATCGGCGTGGTGATACCGCGTTCGGTACCGGCGAGTTTGGCGCTAAAGCCCGATAAAAAGTGATATTGCGCTGGGATCAATTTGCTCACCGGCGGTAACACACCAAAGGCATCGGCCGTTAAAAAAAATCACGCGACGGGCGTGGCCGGCGCGCGACACCGGTTTGACGATGTTATCGATGTGCCCAGCGGATAAGACACGCGGGGGTTTTCCGTGCGCGAAGCATCGTCAAAATCAATGTGGCCGTTGGCATCCACTGTCACGTTTTCCAGCAGCGCATCGCGGCGAATGGCGTGGTAAATATCCGGCTTATTGTCCTCACACCGGCCAATGCTTTTGGCGTAACAACCGCCTTCAAAATTAAGCACGCCGTCATCGTCCCCGCCGTGCTCATCATCGCCAATTAACTGACGCTTAGGGTCGGTCGACAGCGTGGTTTTGCCGGTACCCGACCGGCCAAAAAACAGCGCCACATCGCCTTGCTCGCCCACGTTGGCCGAGCAGTGCATCGAGGCAATCCCTTGGCGCGCCACTTCGGTGATGATACGCACCGCTAAGCGGGTGTCGGTGTTGGCGCCGCAAAAGCCATCAATCACAAACCAGCGCTTGTGATTGAGCTGCGTGCAGACCAAGGCTTTTAGCTCCTGCTACCGCGGCGGCGTGATAGCGTGGTTGTCATTTTTGCCCTGATCGCTCCAGCACAAGGTGTCTTGGGTCAGCGCATCGTTGACCAAGTATTTATCTTTGGCGAGCGGCCGGTAAAGGCGCCGGTATTGACATTCACCGCTCCCAACTCGGTAAGGCTCGCACGGGCAAAACCGGTTAACTCGGGGCGCATCTCTTCGGCAAACAACGCGGCATAGCTGGGGTTAGGTAGCACCTCACTGGCGGTTAAACCGTAGTGCGCCAAATCGCGCGGCGGCGGGGACACAAACAAAGGGGTGGGGACAGTCGGCATGCTGGACTCTTTATCGGCATTGGCGTCTGTGCCACCCCATCCTAGCAGTGCTACCGGCGCGATTCGCGACCGCGGTCGAATTTCAGGCGAATTTATCGCCATCTGGCTCACGGGCGCCAAAAACGCCTCACGCTAGCCTAGCGATAAAACCGGCCAACTGGCGGCCACAAAAAAGGCGGCCAACTGGCCGCCTTATGCACTCTTTACTATTGGCCCGTAGCGGGCGCTACGCACTTGCCCTGTTAGTGAATGGCATCGCTTTGTGGCTGACCAAACAAGCTGCCCACATCATGGGCGTTAAATTGGTAGCTAGCGCCGCAATAGTCGCAATGCATCGCCACGTCGCCTTCTAGCAGCATCTCTTGCACTTCGTTATAGGCCACTTGTAACAAGGCGCCCTCGCAGCGCTCGCGCGAGCAGGTGCAACGAAACGCCACCGCTTGCGGGTCAAACAGGCGCACCTTGTCTTGATGATACAAGCGATAAAGGATCTCTTCCGCGCCCAAGCCAAACAGCTCTTCATCTTTGATGGTGGCGGTCAGTTGGGTTAAATGCACAAAGTCTTCGCTGTGATCGCTGCTTTGCGCCGGCAGTGCTTGTAGCAAAATGCCGGCAGCGCGCGGCTGACCGTCCACCTCACCGGTGCGGATCCACAATTTAGTGGCCAACTGCTCCGATTGGGCAAAATAATCTTCCAAACACGCGGCCAAGCTATCGCCTTCTAAGGCCACAATGCCTTGATAACGCTCGCCTTGGGCAGGGGTAATGGTGATCACTAACTGGCCATTGCCAATTAAATTTTTCAGCACGCCATCGCTGGGCAGCTCGCCTTCATAGCGCGCCACACCGCGCAACTGCTGCAAATGATCGCCATTGATCACGGCCAAACGCAGTGGGCCATCGCCTTGCAGTTGCACAGTGATCGAGCCTTCAAACTTTAACGTGGCGGTGAGCAGGCTAGTAGCCACCAGCAATTCGCCCAGCAGTTTTTGCACTGGCGCTGGGTAATTTTGCGCCTCCACCACATGGCGGTAAGTGGCATCAAGCTGTACCAGCTCGCCGCGCACTTCGTACTCTTCAAATAGATAGCGATACAACAGATCGTGTTGGCTCATGGCAACGGTCCTTAATCGAGTCGGCGCAACGGCGCCAGACGTTATGAATCATGGGAAGGGGCTTGCTTAATTTGCACCAACTTGCGCCGCTCATGTTTGGCGGGGCGCCGCTCCGGGCTGGGGGCAAATTGGCTGCCTAATTGACGGGCGACACTATTTTGCGCGCGCTGCTGCACGCTGGCCGGCGTTTCGGCATAGAGCCATTGCGCCAAGGGCGCGCTTTGCCGCACCTCGCTTAGCGCCAACACCCGCACTTCACGCTGATCACTGCCTTGCCAGCAGCGCACCACGGCGCCGAGTTCCACGCTTTTGCTCGGCTTCACCCGCTGGCCGTTGTAGTGCACCTTGCCGCCTTCAATTTGGGCGCGGGCCAGAGCGCGGCTTTTATAAAAACGCGCCGCCCACAGCCACTTGTCTAGGCGCACACTCAGGCCGTTTGCGGCACTTGGCATCGCAGTCACCGCACTTAATCTAAATCGCGCAGACGCACGCGGGTAGGGCCTTCGGCTTTGCTGGCCTTCGCCGGCGCGGCAGGACGCTCACGCGGCGCGTCGTTGTGCTCAATGGCGCTACGCACCAATTCCACGCCAGCTTTGATAATCATCACGCCCATCGCCACTAGTCGGGTGCAGACCCACAAAAAGGTGATGACCAAAATCAGCTTGAGCACGGTTTGAAAGGCTTGCAAAAAGCTGCCTTCGAGCGAGGCGGTCAGGCCGCTGGCGCTACTGGTTAACCAGGTGTAAATATCCTGCACAAACGGCAATTGGCTAGGCATTTCCAGCACATTGAGCGCCGCAGGCAGCGCCTGCAAAATCACCACGCCGCCAAAAATAATCAGCAGGGCGCCGATGATCACGCCCAAGTAAAAGCCTATCTGTCGCATAGTTTATCCCTTTGTGATGGAGCTTGGCGGCACGCCGCTTTTTGGCCGCTCATAGTAGGCACGGCGCGCCTTGGGCGCAAATGCTAATCTGCGTTTTGCACACTTTGTCATCAATCTGATTGTGATCTGGCGCAAATTTTGCGAGGCTTGCGGTTTTTTGTGCCCAAGAGAATCGACGTGACCTTTTTTAGCCGCTGGCGCTGCTGCCTGTTTCTGCTCACGCTGCTGAGCCAAAGCCAAGCGCACGCGCTGCACCTGCCCACACCACCACAAGCCGGCGCCACTGCGGCGCGCGCTGGCGTATGCGTGGTGAAATATCGTGATCGCATATTAGTGGTGCAAGATCGCCTCTCCTCGCGCTTTGGTATTACCGGCGGCTTGGTCGACCCTGGCGAAACGCCGGCCGAAGCGGCGCTGCGCGAGTTGTGGGAAGAGACCGGCTATCGCGGCAAAATTGTGCGCTACCTTGGCCGTTGGGATAAAGCCGACGTGTTTAGCTGCCGCACCAAAACCACACTGGTAGCGCAAAAAGGCTCCAATCAAGTGGATATTTTGCGCGCAGACAATCTGGGCAACGAGATTATTAACGCGCGCCTGATTGCCATTGACCAGTTACCGCGCCACGAACAGCGCTTTCCCGAGCAATACGCCTGGGTCGCCGAGCGCTGGTCGCACCTAGCCAATAGCCCTGTGCGCTGGCGTAAAAACTTTGCCAAAGGCAGCCGCGCGCTGCATGTGCAGGAGTTGCCGCTGATCCGCGCGCTGCAGCAGCAATTGGCCGGCGCCACATGGCTGCACGGCGTCAATCTGCTCGGTCATCACCTGCTGCATTTTGCCCTGCTGCCGCTGGTCATTGGCCTGTTTGGCTGGCAGCGCGTGCGGCCGAGGCTGTTTGCCATGCTTTGGCTAGGTCTGGGCATTGAAATTCTTAAAGAGAGTTTTAATTGGCCGCGCCCTTTCCACCTTGACCCGCATTTAGCCAGTGACGCCGTGCAAGGCTTTGGTATGCCCAGTGGCTACCCCGCGGCCGCGTGGCTGTTTTTTGGCGCCGCCTTCATGGAGCGCTGGCCCCATCACCGCCGCGCCGGCGTGCTCGCCGCGCTGCTAATTGCCTGCGGTGTGGGTCTGGCGCGCGTTTGGCTCGGCGTGCATTTTATCAGCGATGTGCTGGCCGGTTTACTGCTCGGCGGCCTGGCCTTGAGCCTGCATCGCTATTGGAACCGCGTGTTGCGCAAAACCCACGGCTGGTTTTATTTTAGCTTTTGCGTGATCGTGACCCTGTGGACGCTGTCGCCGCAAGTGGCTGCCTTGGGCGCGTTTGGCGCCGGTTTAACCTTGGGCGGTTATTTCACGCCGCGCACCGTACTGCGCCCGACGCGCCAATTTGATTGGCAGTTGGCAAGCATCGCTTATTTAGGTGGGGTTGCCCTGCTGCTACTGGTTTGGCAGATTGAAGCGAGCAATCCTTACTCGCTGATTATTTTATTGAGCTACTTAGTGCTCTGTGGCGCACAAGGGCTGTGGCTGGCCGTTGGCATTCCGTGGACTAAAGTATGGCTCTGTCGCCATCAACCGAGCGCAGCTCACCCCGAAGCGTTGCCGCCTGCCTCCTAAACCTGTTTACCCAACCCCAAATCTCATCCTTAAGGGAAGACCATGAGTATGAATAAAACGGATCTAGCCAAGAGCATGTTTGGCGTGCTGTTTATCGGCATGTTGCTGTTCTTTTGTTTTGTCGTCATCAAACCCTTTTTACCGGCACTGGTGTGGGCCGGCATGTTCACCATCGCCACTTGGCCACTGATGCGAATGCTGGAAAAACTCCTCTGGGGCAAGCGCGCGCTGGCCGCCGTGTGCATGTCGCTGACCTTGCTACTGATCTTTGTCATTCCGTTGTTTATGACGCTGGCCAATCTGGTGGAAAAGGCGCCAGCGCTAATGGAGTGGGCGCAAGGTGTGAGCCAAGCGCCCCCCCCAAAACTGCTCTGGTTGCAGCAAATTCCTGTGGTCGGTGGCAAGTTATTTGAGTTCTGGCAGCAAATTTTGGCCAGTGGCGGCAAGGTGCTGTTTGCCAAATTAACCCCCTATTTTGGCCAGACCGCACGCTGGGCGGTGGCCCAAGCCGGTGGCTTAGGTCTGCTGCTGGTGCATTTTATCTTAACGGTGGTGATCTGCGGCTTGCTGTACACCTCGGGTGAAACCGTGGCCGCGGCTATTCGCCGTTTTGCCCAGCGCTTAGCCGGTGATAATGGCGAAAACGCAGTGACTTTGGCCTCGCAAGCGATCCGCGCCGTGGCGATGGGCATTGTGGTAACGGCCTTAGTGCAATCGAGCGTGGCCGGTATTGGCCTGATGATCGCCGGCATTCCTTACGCCATGGTGCTGGTGGTGGTGATGTTTTTGCTGATCGTGGCGCAAGTGGGCCCGTTCCCCGTGCTACTTGGCAGCAT
>JBOFMA010000151.1:0-2722 GCA_051658125.1 Aeromonas sp. | reverse complement strand
AGGCGTGTTTAGATCAAGCGCTGTTGCAGCGGCCCGTGTCGTGTTTGGTCAACCCCTTGGCCTGCCGCGAAACGGAGCTAGTGATCCGCGCCACAACGGCGCCCAAGCGCTTGGCGGTGGTCGGAGGTGGCGTGGCTGGTTTGGCGTTTGCCTGTGTGGCGGCCGAACGCGGTCATCAAGTGACGTTGTTTGAGCAAAGCGACGCCCTTGGTGGGCAATTTAATTTAGCCGCGCGTATTCCAGGCAAAAGTGAATTTGCCGGCACGGTGGATTATTTTGCCGCTCGTTTGGCCCGCGCCGGCGGGCGCGTGCAACTGCATGCGCCGCAAACCGCGGCCTCGCTGCACGCTGCGGGCTTTGCGCACGTGGTGCTAGCCACCGGTTTGGCTGCCAAGGGCATGTTACTTTCTGGTCGAGATCACCCGAAGGTGGTTAGCTACAGCGCGCTGCTGCAGGGTGCGGTGGTGGCGGGGCCGCGCGTGGCGGTGATTGGCGCTGGCGGCATTGGCGTGGATGTGGCGCAGTTTTTAGCCGCGCCGGTGCCCAGTGCGGCCAATGACGATCTTAGTGCGTGGCAGGCGCAGTGGGGTATTGATGCCAGCGGCCACAGTGCCGGCGGCCTGTGTGCGGCTGCGCCCCAGCGCACCGCGCGGCAAGTGTGGCTGCTGCAGCGCAGCGCCGGCAAAGTCGGCCGCGATATTGGCAAAACCACCGCGTGGGTGCACCGCGCCCACCTAGCACAATGGGGTGTCACCTGTTTAAGTCAGGTGGCCTATTTGGGCGTGGATGATGCGGGGTTACACATCGAGCACGCTGGCCAGCGCCGCACGTTAGCAGTGGATCATATTGTGCTGTGCACGGGGCAAACCGCGGTAGATGGATTGCATCAACCGTTGGTAGCGCTTGGTATCACGGTGCAGTTAATTGGCGGCGCGGCGCAAGCGGCCCAGATGGATGCACGCCTTGCTATCCAGCAAGCTTTCGAGTTAGCGGCGCGGGTGTGAGCGCGCATGTTATGCGCAGGCGAAGTCATGCTATGGTGGCGCTTTTGTCGCGGAGACGCTGATGACCGGATTAGAGCTGCTGCTAGGGCGCCACTCGTGTGGCCGCTTAGCCGAACCTGCGCCAAGTGGCGCGGCGCTAGAAAACATTGTGCAAGCGGGGCTGCGCGCGCCAGATCACGGCGGCTTAACGCCGTGGCAATTTATTGTGTTTACCGGTGACGCCCGCGAGCGCTTAGGTGCGTTACTGGCCGATGCCGCCTGCGCGCGCGGTGAGAGCGTCGAGGTGATTGCCAAGTGCCGGCAAGCGCCCTTGCGCGCGCCGCAAATTATCGCGGTCGCCACGCGTTATGTGGCGCACGCCAAAGTGCCCAAGTTTGAGCAAGAGTTGTCGGCCGGTTGCGCGGTGATGGCGATGCAAATGGCGGCGCAAGCGCAGGGCTTTAATGGCATTTGGCGCTCGGGCTGGTTTATTTTTGATGCCGCGGTGCGCGCCGGTTTAGGCCTTGGCGCCGACGATCAGCTGGTGGGCTTTTTGTATTTGGGCACGCCGCACGGGGCCTTAAACAAAGGCCCCGTGCGCCATAGCGCCGATTTTGTGCGTTATTTTTAAGCGCGGGGCATAAAAAAACCGCCGGCACCTGTGTGCGGCGGTTTTTTTATCCATGGCCGTCGCTGGCCTAGGTTAAGCCTGCTTTACGCCGCTCAGGCGACACCACTCCTCTTTAACCGCGGTTTTATCCATGGCAAACCACTGGCTATAAATCACTTCTAACTCAGCCGCTTGGCTTTCGAGCACGCCAGAGAGCGCCATCAGGCTCCCCGCTTGGCCGTGGCCGGCAATTAGCGGCGCCAGCTCGCGCAATGGGCCGGCCAAAATGTTGGCCACAACCACATCGGCTTTCACATCGGTGGGCTGATCTTCTGGCAGATAGAGCTCAATTTGCTCCGCTACACCGTTGCGCGCGGCGTTATCACGGCTGGCATCGAGTGCCTGCGGGTCGATGTCGATGCCAATCACGCGCGCCGCGCCAAGTTTTAACGCCGCAATGCCCAAAATGCCCGAGCCACAGCCAAAATCGACCACGGTTTTGCCGCTTAAATCCAAGCTATCGAGCCACTCTAAGCACAAGGCGGTGGTCGGGTGGGTGCCGGTACCAAACGCCAGACCCGGATCGAGCATCACGTTGACGGCGCTGGGATCGGGTACATCGCGCCAGCTCGGGCAAATCCACAGGCGCTGGCCAAATTGCATCGGATGGAAGTGATCCATCCATTCGCGCACCCAATCTTTATCTTCTAATAGCTCGACTTTGTAGCCCACGTCGGCGCCAAAAATCTGCTGAAAAAAGGCCACAGTGGGCGCCGGATCGGTTTCGGCGTCAAACAAGCCCATCACTTCGGTTTCGCCCCACAACGGGGTTTCGCCGGGCATCGGCTCGTATACCGGCACATCTTGGGCATCCATAAAGGTAACGGCTTGGGCGCCGCGGCCGAGCAGCATGTTGCTGACTTTATCGGCGGTTTTGGCGCTGGCATTGATGCGAATTTGGATCCACGGCATAGGAAAAACTCTTTGATCGAAAAAATGGCGGCAGTGTAACACAGCGCGGCGGCGAAACGAGCCGCCGCCGCGGTGGGTATTGGCTGGCGTGGGCGCAGACTTATGCGCTGTGGCCTTGGCTCAGATCAACGTTTTGGCCAAAGTAGTTGGCTAAAAA
>JBOFMA010000150.1:0-6560 GCA_051658125.1 Aeromonas sp. | reverse complement strand
ACCTACAAGTTCTAAGCCAACTTGAGGTAACAAAAAACCCAACGCCAAGGCGTTGGGTTTTTTTATGCGCCAAATTAGGACTGGCGTTTAAGGCGTGGAGTCTATTCCAGCCGCGCTAAATAAGGTTAATCACGGAAGTTTTGGAACTGCATCGGCTGACCGAGCTCGGCGCCGCGCACCAGCGCCATGCACTCTTGCAGATCGTCGCGCTTTTTACCGGTGATGCGCACTTCTTCGCCTTGAATCGCGGCTTGCACTTTGATCTTGGAATCTTTCACCAGCTTGACCAGCTTTTTGGCAGTCTCTTTTTCAATGCCTTGCTTGAATTTCACCACCAAGCTAAAGCGCTTACCCGAATGCACTGAATCACCGACTTCCATCGACGCGCCGTCGATGTTGCGCTTAAGCAGTGCGCCGCGCAGGATTTCAATCATTTGTTTTAACTGGAAATCGGCGTCAGCTTCGAGTTTCACTTCTTCTTTGCTCAAGGTGAAGCTGGCCTCGATGCCGCGAAAATCAAAGCGGGTGGCCAGTTCGCGGTTGGCGTTGTCCACCGCGTTCAATACTTCGTTCATTTTCACTTCAGAGATAATATCGAAAGACGGCATGCCGTACTCCTTTCACAAAATAGAGGCAAAGGTTGAAAACGATGCGGCCGCGGCGCCGGCAGATGGCGTGGGCGCAGTTGGCCGGCAATTTAGCAGAATTTGCCGCGCTGTGCGCCCATTTCCGGCAATTTGCACCGGCTGGCCAGTGGCACTAACATGGCCACCGCGATAACGCCTGCAATGTAAGGAGCCAGCCAATGGCCAACCAACTATTAAGCGCTTGGGTGCTGGTGGCGCCCGGGTCAGAAGAGTTAGAAACCGTGGCCGCGGTGGATGTGCTGGCGCGCGCTGGCGTGGCTGTGCAGCTGATCTCGTGCTGCCCACGCGGCGCACGGCAAATTGTGGCTTCACGCGGCGTGACCTTGGTGGCTGACGCGCATATCAGCGAGCAGCCGTTGCCTGTGCTGGATTTAGTCGTGGTGCCCGGCGGCGTGGCGGGCAGTGAAACTATTCGCGATTGCGCCGCCGCCATAGCGCTATTGCGCGCGCAGCAGGCCGCTGGGCGCTGGATAGGAGCTATGTGCGCGGCGCCGGCGTTGGTCTTCGCCGCCCACGGCTTGCTGGGCGCAGCGCAGGTGACCTGCCATCCCACCTTTTGGGCCCAGTTGCCAGCAGCGCAGTTAAGCTCGCTGCCGGTGGTGCGCGATGACACCCATCATTTGATCACAGCGCAAGGCGCCGGCTGCGCGGTGGCATTTGCCTTGGCGCTGGTGGCTGCGCTTGGCGGCGATGCGCTGGCCGCGGCGGTAGCGGCGCCCATGGGTGTGGCCTAACTCGTGTTGGCACAAACTGCGCGCAAAATTATCCATATTGATATGGATTGCTTTTATGCAGCGGTGGAGATGCGCGATAACCCCGCCCTGCGCGAGGTGCCGCTGGCCATCAGTGGCCCGAGTGAATACCGCGGCGTGATCTCGACGTGTAACTATATTGCGCGCCGTTTTGGCGTGCGCTCGGCCATGCCCACGGCGCACGCTAAGCGTTTGTGCCCGCCGCTGGTGGTGGTGTGCGGGCGCATGGCGGAGTACAAAGCCGTCTCGCAGCAATTGCATGCCATTTTTGCCCGCTATACCTCGATTATTGAGCCGCTGTCGCTGGATGAAGCCTATTTAGATGTCAGTGCGAGCCACGATTTTCAGGGCAGTGCCACCCGCATTGCGGCCGCCATTCGCGCCGATATTGCCCGCGAAGTGGGGCTCACCGCCTCGGCTGGGGTGGCGCCGAACAAATTTTTAGCCAAGCTCGCCTGCGAGCAGGGCAAACCCGATGGCCTGTTTGTGATCACGCCCAGTGAGGTGGCGGCGTTTGTCGATGAGTTACCGCTGGGCAAAATTCCCGGCGTGGGCAAAAAAAGCGCCGAACGTTTGGCTACCCATGGCTTATATACCTGCCGCGATGCGCGCGCGTGGACGGCCAGTGCGCTGCACGCTGAGTTTGGCAAATTAGGCGAGTTGCTGGCGCTGCGCGCTTGCGGCATCGATGAGCAAGCGGTGGAGCCAGCGCGCGTACGTAAAAGCGTTAGCGTTGAGGTGACGTTGGCGCGCGATTTAAGCGCGCAAGCCGATTGCTTGGCGGCGCTTTGCGCGCAGGTTGAGGAGTTAGAGCGGCGCGTGGCGGCGGCGAACACGCCGTTGTCGGCGCTGGTGGGCTTAGGCATCAAGTTAAAAAGCAGCGATTTTATGCAAACCACTGTGTATCGCCGTGGTGGCTATGACCCGAGCGTGCTGGCCAGCTTATTAAACGAGGCGTGGCCGCGCTTAGAGGGGCGCTCGGTGCGTTTGCTTGGCATTGTGGTCGGACTGCCGGCGCCAGAGGCGGTGGATCAGCTTGTGCTGTTTTAACTGGCCGGCGTGTGAAAATGGCGCGCAAGGTGTGCTATTATGCCGGCCACTTACGGCCCAAGCGCATGAGCTGGCGAAAAAGCGCATTTAGTCGCGTATTTTTCCGCAAAATCGGGCAAATTGCTGACGTAAATCAAGCGTCACCTGCTTATTAGGGGTATATTGCGCGCCAGTGGTTTGCCATGCGCGATGGCAGCAGTGCGCAAGCGAGGGTTCGCCTGCGCGCAGGAAGGTTACTGTTTTAAACATTACCTAGAAATCAAGAGGACTGAAGATGTCTGTTATCAAGATGATTGATCTGGATCTGGCGGGTAAGCGCGTACTGATCCGTGCGGATTTGAACGTACCGGTAAAAAACGGCCAAGTGACTTCTGACGCGCGAATTCGTGCCACCCTGCCTACCATCAAATTGGCGCTGGAAAAGGGTGCCAAGCTGATGATCACTTCGCACCTCGGCCGTCCTACTGAAGGCGAGTACAACGAAGAGTTCTCTTTGCTGCCTGTCGTTAACTATTTGAAAGACGTGCTGGATTGCCCAGTGCGTTTGGCACAAGACTACTTAGACGGCGTTGAAGTGAACGCGGGCGAGTTAGTCGTGCTGGAAAACTGCCGCTTTAACCAAGGCGAGAAGAAAAACACCGAAGAGCTGGCGAAAAAATACGCCGCACTGTGTGATGTATTCGTAATGGATGCGTTCGGTACTGCGCACCGCGCTGAAGGTTCAACCTACGGTGTGGCGCAGTTCGCACCAGTCGCGTGTGCTGGTCCTTTGCTGGCAGGCGAACTGGAAGCATTGGGTAAGGCGATGGACAATCCTGCGCGCCCAATGGTCGCCATCGTTGGTGGTTCAAAAGTATCGACCAAACTGACCGTGCTGGAATCTTTGTCTAAGATTGCTGACCAGTTAGTCGTGGGTGGTGGCATCGCCAACACCTTTATCGCGGCTGCCGGCCACAACGTGGGCAAGTCACTGTGCGAGCACGATCTTATCGATACCGCGAAAAAGCTGGCCAGCGACACCAACATCCCAGTCACCACTGATGTGGTTGTGGGTACAGAGTTCTCTGAAACCACCCCAGCGACCACCAAGGCAGTGGCCCAAGTGACCGATGGCGATATGATTTTTGACATCGGTCCAGATTCAGCCAAAGCACTAGCAGACATCATCATGAACGCCAAAACCATCCTGTGGAATGGTCCAGTGGGCGTGTTTGAGTTTGACCAGTTTGCCAAAGGCACCGAGATCATCGCTAAAGCGATCGCAGAATCACCTGCGTTCTCTATCGCTGGCGGTGGCGACACCTTAGCTGCGATCGACAAGTTCGGTATCGCTGACAAAGTGTCTTACATCTCTACCGGTGGTGGCGCTTTCCTTGAGTTTGTTGAAGGTAAAGTGTTGCCAGCAGTGGCTATCTTAGAAGAGCGCGCTAAGGCGTAATTCTTACTTAACAAGCGGCCAGGCGACTGGCCGCTTGTTTGCGTTTACCACGCAACGATTTTCCCTAAATTTTTTAAACCAACGGCCTCAACAGGACGCACACATGTCTAAGAAAATTTTTGATTTCGTAAAACCAGGCGTTATCACCGGTGATGACGTACAAAAAGTATTTGCCGTAGCCAAAGAGAACGGCTTCGCTCTGCCAGCAGTTAACTGCGTGGGTACTGACTCGGTGAACGCCGTGATCGAAGCGGCTGCGAAAGTTAAAGCGCCAGTCATCGTGCAGTTCTCTAACGGTGGCGCTCAGTTCACCGCTGGTAAAGGTCTGAAGATGGAAGGCCAGCAAGCCGCCATCATCGGTGCTATTTCTGGTGCTAAGCACGTACACGCTGTTGCTGCTGCTTACGGCGTGCCGGTTATCCTGCACACCGACCACGCCGCGAAAAAATTGCTGCCATGGATCGACGGCCTGTTGACCGCTGGCGAAGAGCACTTCGCACAAACTGGTAAGCCACTGTTCTCTTCCCACATGCTGGATCTGTCTGAAGAGTCACTGGAAGAGAACATCGACATCTGCTGCGAGTACCTGACCCGCATGGCGAAGATGGACATGACTCTGGAGCTGGAACTGGGCTGCACCGGCGGCGAAGAAGATGGCGTAGACAACAGCCACTTGGACCAGTCTTCACTGTACACCCAGCCAGAAGACGTAGCTTACGCTTACGAGCGTCTGTCTAAGATCAGCCCACGTTTCACCATCGCGGCTTCTTTCGGTAACGTACACGGCGTTTATAAGCCAGGTAACGTTAAGCTGACCCCAAGCATCCTGGACGCGTCACAAAAGTACGTGTCTGAGAAGTTCGGTATCCCAGCTAAGTCACTGGACTTCGTATTCCACGGTGGTTCTGGTTCAACTCTGGAAGAGATCCGTGAGTCAATCTCTTACGGCGTAGTGAAGATGAACATCGACACTGACACCCAGTGGGCTGCTTGGGAAGGCGTGTTGAACTTCTACAAGAAGAACGAAGGCTACCTGCAAGCTCAGCTGGGCAACCCAGAAGGCGCTGACAAGCCAAACAAGAAGTTCTATGACCCACGCGTATGGTTGCGTGAAGGCCAAACTTCAATGATCGCTCGTCTGGAAAAGGCGTTTGCTGATCTGAACGCGATCGACGTTCTGTAATTTTGCAGCGGCGCTAACGCCGCGGTAAAAACTAAAAACCCCCAGCCGGCAACGACTGGGGGTTTTGTTATGGCCACAAGAATTTTTTTGCACGCGAAATAGCGTGGTTAGTCTTTTAGCCAAGCACTAATGCGGGACAAAATGCCGTCACTATCAAGGCCCAATTTGGCGTAGATCTGCGCTTGCGTGCCTTGCTCGATAAAGCGATCAGGCAGGCCAAGTTGCAGCACGACTTTGGGCTGTTTATTGGCCATCAAGCATTCTATTACCGCAGAACCTGCGCCGCCCATGATGGCATTATCTTCTAGCGTCACGAAGTGCGCATGGGTGGCGGCGAGTTCCAACACCAGCGCTTCATCTAAGGGTTTTACAAAGCGCATATCGACCAAGGTGGCATCGAGCGCTTCGGCGGCGGCTTTGGCCTGATGCAATAAGCTGCCAAAGGCCAAAATTGCTGTGGCCGTGCCATCTTGTTGGCGGCTTTGGCGCAGCACGCGGCCGCGGCCGATTTCCACCGGCTCAAGGCTGGTCTCAGCGGGCGCATCACTTTGGCTTGAACCACGCGGATAGCGCACCGCGGCCGGTTTGCCAGCCAAAAAGCCTGTGGAGAGCAGCTGGCGGCACTCGTTTTCATCCGACGGTGTCATGACGATTAAGTTAGGTACCGTGCGCAAAAAGCTGATGTCGTACGCGCCTTGGTGGGTCGGGCCATCGGCCCCGACCAGCCCCGCGCGGTCAATCGCCAGCAGCATGGGCAAGTCTTGCAGCGCCATGTCATGAATGACTTGGTCATAGGCGCGCTGCAAAAAGCTGGAATAGATCGCGATCACCGGTCGCTGACCGGCTAGGGCTAAACCGGCGGCAAACGTCACGGCGTGCTGCTCGGCAATTGCCACATCGAAGTAGCGCTCGGGGTATTGCTGGCTAAAGGGCACCATGCCCGAGCCTTCGCACATCGCCGGCGTAATGCCAATTAAGCGCGGGTCGGCCGCCGCCATATCGCACAGCCACTGGCCAAACACATCAGAAAAGGTGGCTTTACCACTCGCTGGGCGCGGCAGGTCGCATTCGTCTAAATCAAATTTTGGCACGGCATGGTAGCGGGTCGGATCGGCTTCGGCGGGCTGATAGCCTTTGCCCTTGGTGGTTTTAATGTGCAGCAGTTGCGGGCCTTTTAAGCCGCGCATGTTGCTTAAGGTTTCCACCAAGGCGTTGATGTCGTGGCCATCAATCGGACCGATGTAGTTAAAGCCGAACTCTTCAAAGAGCGTGCCCGGAATGACCATGCCTTTGAGGTGCTCTTCGGCGCGCTTGGCCAACTCTTTGACCGGTGGTAAACCGGCCAGCACTTTTTTGCCGCCTTCACGAATGGTGGTGTAAATCTTGCCCGACATCAGCCGCGCCAAGTGCTTGTTCAGCGCGCCGACGTTTTGCGAAATCGACATTTCGTTATCGTTGAGCACCACGAGCATGTCGTTGTGAATGTCACC
>JBOFMA010000149.1:0-1276 GCA_051658125.1 Aeromonas sp. | reverse complement strand
TGTATGCCGCCTTTAATGAAGTTGACGAAGCGCGTTTTGCCGTCGGCCGCCTTAAAGAGTGGCGCACCCAAGGCGGCAAGCTGACCGATTGCGCTATTTTGTATCGCTCCAACGCCCAGTCGCGGGTGTTAGAAGAGGCGCTAATGCAAGACGCTATGCCGTATCGCATTTATGGCGGCTTGCGCTTTTTCGAACGCCAAGAGATCAAAGATGCCATGGCCTATCTGCGCTTGATGAATAACCGCGCAGATGATGCCAGTTTTGAGCGCGTGGTGAATACGCCGACCCGTGGCATAGGTGATCGCACCTTAGAAGTGATCCGCGGTCACGCCCGTGAGCAAGGCTTTCATTTGTGGCAAGCGGCGCGCGATCTGCTGCAGCGCCAAGTGCTGCCTGGGCGAGCTGGCAATGCTGTACGCAGCTTTGTTGAGTTAATCGATCAGTTAGAAGAGGCCGGCAACCTGCTGCCACTGCATCAGCAAGCCGATATTGCGATCCAGCAATCGGGCTTAAAAGCCATGTATAAAGCGGAAAAAGGTGAGAAAGCCGAAGCGCGGGTCGAAAACTTAGAAGAATTAGTCAGCGCCTGCCGCCAGTATCAACGACCCGATGAATTTGCCGACATGAGTGATTTGGCCGCATTTTTAGCCCACGCGGCGCTGGAAGCGGGTGAAAATCAGGCCGAAGAAGATGCCGACGCGGTGCAACTGATGACGCTGCACACCGCCAAAGGCTTGGAGTTTCCGCTGGTCTTTTTGGTCGGCTTGGAAGAAGGCATGTTTCCCAGCCAGCAATCGAGCGAAGAGTCTGGCCGCTTAGAAGAGGAGCGGCGCCTGTGTTATGTCGGTATGACGCGCGCCATGCAAAAGCTCTATCTGTGCTACGCCGAAAGTCGCCGTATCTATGGCCGCGAGATGCACCACAAGCCCAGCCGCTTTATTCGCGAAATGCCAAGTGAGTGCATAGAAGAGGTGCGCTTGCGCACGCAGGTAACGCGACCAATGGAATTTGGCCGTTTTGCACCACTAGAAGTGCAGCATAGTTTTGATGCCAGCGGCCTGAGCTTGGGCCAGCGCGTCTTGCATCCTAAATTTGGGGAAGGTGTGGTGATCAACTTTGAAGGGGTCGGCGCGCAAAGTCGCGTGCAGATTCAATTTGATGCCGTTGGCGCCAAATGGCTGGTCGCGGCCTATGCGCGATTAGAAGTGTTGTAACGCGGCCAGCGTCTTGTGCGGCGCTGAATTAATTCTGGGTAATAAATGGCGGCATCGCTGGG
>JBOFMA010000148.1:0-1043 GCA_051658125.1 Aeromonas sp. | reverse complement strand
GCCGCGCCACGCGTATCTGGCTAGATTTGATGCTCAAAGCCGCGCTCAAGCAAGTTGTGGATTGGAATTTGGTGGATAAGGAAGAATACCTTTCTGCGATGCAACGCAGCGTGGTCAAAGACTTGGAAATAAAGGCGCTGCTACAACAAGCACTCACCGATCAAATTAATGACCGCACTTTATTCATGAAGGGCATAGATGTCAGCTATTACTATGAAGGTTATAGCGAATTTAAGACCGAGGCGCTGTAATCATGCACAATATGAATTTTTTGAACAAACTGCTCGATGGCGTTGCGGTGGAGTGGAAAGTGTTGGCAGAGCTAGGTGAGTTAGTCCGTGGAAATGGCTTACCTAAAACTGATTTTACTGAATCTGGCACTCCTGCAATTCATTATGGGCAAATCCATACTTTTTATGGATTATCTACTGAATTTACAAAATCTTTTGTTTCCCCAAAAACAGCTGAAAAATTAAAAAAAGTAAACCAAGGCGATATTGTTATCACTAACACCAGTGAAAATATTGAAGATGTAGGAAAAGCCTTAGTTTATCTTGGTGAAGTTCAAGCGGTTACTGGCGGTCATGCCACGATTATTAAGCCAAGCAGCATCTTGCTTGGAAAATATTTTGCCTATTTTACGCAAACAAAAGAGTTTGCAGCAGAAAAACGAAAATACGCCAAAGGAACTAAAGTTATTGATGTTTCTGCGACAGATATGGCCAAAATCCAAATCCCCATCCCCTGCCCAGATAACCCAGAAAAATCGCTGGCAATACAGGCGGAAATCGTGCGTATTCTGGACGCATTTAGCGCCATGACCGCCGAGCTGACCGCCGAGCTGACCGCCGAGCTTAACATGCGGAAAAAACAATACAACCACTACCGCGACCAGCTGCTTAGTCAGGGCGGGAGCACACTTTGTTAAATTTAATAACAAATACACAAATCGAATAAATATCGACCACTTATGATTCTCTTTTGTATTAACGCAATTAGTCAGCAGCTTAAATTTTGAGCATTGACGTTGTCTGGGTTGTTCG
>JBOFMA010000147.1:0-3360 GCA_051658125.1 Aeromonas sp. | reverse complement strand
CCAGTCGTGCTCTTGGCTCATCGGCAGGCTCGCCGCACGCGGCAAGTAACTGCGGGTGGCGTTATCTAATTGATAACCCAAGGTGGTTTGCATCGGGTAACCCGAGTGCGCACTGCCCACACCGAGCTGGATATCATTGACCAAACGATGGCGATGACCAGGCAACTCGCTACCGGTAAAGCGGCGGTGCAGATCTTCAGCCCCGACCTCATCACGGCCATGGAACACGCTGGCCGCTTGCGCGGTGGCAGAGAGTTTGGCGGCAAAACCTGCGACCTCTTCGTCACTTAAGCCGAGCACGTTTTGCACCGGCGCGGTGTAAATCATGTCGCCACTGTCAATTTCCACCACCGGCACGCTCGCCGTCGCGGGATTTACCCACGCGCCATCACGCCACAAACCGGCTTTATAGACGCCCTGCAGCATAAAGCTGGCCACACCCGGCGCGGCGCCCGCTTGGCTAACAGGCGTAATATAAATCAAGCCGCCGTACGGGGCGGTGATCTGGGTGGTGGCGCCGGCACTGTGCTGCACTTGCTGCGCGATACGCGGCGGACGACGCAAATGCTGCTCGTGCGGGGCGCGCGAGGTCAAATCATCGGCCAGCGCAATGGTGACCAGCGCATCCACACCACCACTGATGGCGATAGTTTCACGCTGCGGCGCCCACAGACCGGTCGATTGCATATTGCCAACCGTGCTATGCACGGCCTGAGTATTGATCGCCATGTCCACGCTTTCGGCCACACGACTGCCACTGGCAACGCCAGGGTAAGCGGCGGTATCCACATTGATCGCTTTATCCCAGTAACTGCGCCCCAGCATTAAGCGCGTAATCGGCTTTTCTTGGTAGTTCAGCGGATAACTGGGCAGCAACTCTCCGCCCGCGCCCAACATTTGGCTTGCCACCAACTGTTCACGCAGCGCCGCCGCTGGGCAGGTATTGCCTAACTGGTAGCAATCGAGCAGATCTTTCACGCCGACCAAGCCCTGAGGGTCATTGGCTGTATCGACGTTAATCGGCTGATCGTTCCATAGCAACTCGGCTAAACGCTGATAGCGCGGCGCAAAGTCACCACTGGGCAAGCGCTGGCCCTGTGCGCCAGCCGAGCGGAAATACAGCTCATGAGCCAGTAACAGCGCCAGATCCTCACCGACGGTGGCCGGCTTACTCATAGCATCGAGCGTGGCGCTATCGATCGGCAGGCGAGCAAATTCGGCGCGTTGATAAAAAGTATCGGTTTTTATGCTGTGACCATCACGCACTTCGATGCAACCCACTTCATAGTCATAATCCTCATTTTCTGGCTTGCAGGGCAGTACGGTTGGCTGCCCATTGACGCGATAGGCCTCCATGATGCGCTGGATGGCGCTGTTCGCATCTTCACCATCGGCCAGCGGGAAATAAGCGTATTGGGTGCTGACGCTGCCATCGTCTTGCCAACTGGCCACGCTCACGGTCGGTTTCAGCGGCCAATGCAAGGTTCCATCGCCATTGATTTCCGCCGCCTGCCAAGCGGCATCATCCACCTTTTCATATACCACCACGCGGCCTTGGCTGCGGGCATGCACCTGTGGCACCGGTGTATCGCAATCTTGACCCAAGGCGCAGTTGGCTTGCAGGGTGTGGTGCGCGGCGATATTGCCGCCACCGAGCACTACGCCCGCGCTATCGGCCAGCTTGGCAATCGGCTCGGGGTTGGCCTCACGAATAGCATCCGCAAAGATGATATTGCCACCCTTGTGGACGTAGGCCATCAGCGCGTCAATATCGGTGGCATCCAGCAGCGGCGCATTGATATCCGATACGGTCGCCACCGCGGCATTTTCCCACACGCCGTGCGGGCGATAAGATTGCAACAGCAGCACCGGCGTGGTGGCCGGATCTAAATTAACAAAGCCGCCAGAGGAGATGATTTGCAGATCAAGGTTAAAGCGCGCATCAACAAAAAATGGATACTGCGCTATGCTCAGATCGCCTTCCGGCAAGCCGCTCACCGCCTTGGTGGCAAACTCGATATTACTCGCCAGCGCCATTGACTGCGCGCCACCTGCATACTCGGCATGCAGCCACGTCAACAGGTTTTTCATAAACTGTGCCATGCTGCCGCTATCCGACATAGCGGGGTCGGTCAGCGATGCGTTGCACTGATAATTGTCCACGCTAAGATCGTTACCCGCCCAATAGTTGTCTGGGCACGACAAAATCGACGGATACATCACATTGCCCAAAAACACCACTTTGCCTTGGCCAATTTGACCCGCACTGATGCCCGGCAAATCAAAGCGCATGTTGCTGGCGGCCACCAACGGCGGACGTTGCAGCGGCGCGGTGGCATTAGCACCATTTGGCAAAGTGGTGGCATCGAGCACAAAAGGGTTGCCCGTTTCAGGCTGCCACGCAGTTTGCGCGCCGGCCGCCAGCCAAAAGTTACTATCGCTACGCGGCTTTAAAATCGAAAACGCGCCTTGGCCGATATTTAGATTGCGCGCCAAAAACGTCTGACCGGGCGCACCATAAAAGCCGCCCTGACCGCTAAAGAGGTGGAAACTTGTCACGCCATTAAACAGGGTTTTCAGCTGGCTATTGGCATCCTGACTGGCCAGCGCCGGCAGCGGCACGGGCTGCCACTCGCTCGCTTTGCGCAACTGCTCGTCGATCTCTTTGGCTAGGCCTTGATTAAACTGCGCTTCAAACTCGCTCAAGCCTTCTGGCGCGGGGCGATGGCTTGCCAAATTTAATCGAATAATTTCGTTAATCGCGTTGGGGTAAGCAGCAAACACCTGCTGCACCACCGGATCCAACACCAACCCGCTGCCACTGTCGGTGGCGTAACGGGCGATCAGTTGCTGCACGTTTTGCTTTATCTGCGGCGCGGCATTGATATCCGCCAGCTGATAGCTAGGTTGATTGCCCTTCAGGCTACCCAAGGTAAAGGTTTCTATGCCCAGGGTGATCGTCTCCCCCCAGCGGTATTCAATTTGCCCATCCAGTCCAGTCACGCCACGCGTGCTCGGCGTAAAATAGGCGATGCCGGCAATCGGCCGGTTTTGGCTATCGGTCAAGCGGCTCAGCGTCACCGCAGCCGCCTCTGCGCTCGGTTGATAAGCCAATTGCTGCTCAGCTTGCGCGCTGACAAAGGGCGCGTCTAATTGCGATGATGCATTTTGACTAAGCGCAGGCATCAGCGAGCTATCTACGTGCGAGGTGGGGGCAAACTCAATTTTGTCAGTTTGCGCCTCTTGCTGGGCTAATACCGCCTCTTGTACCTGCTCATCACTCTTGTCTAAGCCATACAGATGTTCAATTTCGTGGCTATCCATCTCATCAAGACAGATCTGCTCTGTGCCACACTGACT
>JBOFMA010000146.1:0-8753 GCA_051658125.1 Aeromonas sp. | reverse complement strand
GTTGATGCAGGGGGGGGGAAGACAAGTCATTAGCACACGATTGGCGCTGGGCTTGGCATGCGCTAATGACTGACCACCTCACGCGGTGGCCAGCGGGTAACAAAAAACAGTGAAGAGCGTCGAAGGGTTCTCACCGGTTATCGTCACATTGCATAACTAAAATAGATAAACAGGATGTTCTTTCACGTCACACACGCATTCCGGTTCTAACGGGCTAGCGTGCATCCCTACCGGCATTGGGATTGGTGGTGTGGCCGGTGGCTAATTGTTAAAGAGCGCGACACGTTTTTTGGGTGAGTTTGGCCGTCACCTGCACAGGCAGGCTAAAAACAAAGAAGTGGCTAATTCACAGGCGCATTGAGGGCTGCGTCGAGGCCTCGTGTCGATGGGGTAAATATAGGCTTAGCCTTCTGTTAAATCAATAGGCTCGCCTTATTTTTTTTGTTTTTTTGTTTATCCAGCCTGTTCAAGATCGGCTACCCCTTTCTTTGTTGGCGTTTAATTAGGCTTATAGGTACAAAAAAGCCCGCGCAAGGCGGGCAGGGTAAGGAGGTTGGGTTAACGCGGGATTAGCGTGGGTGAAAGCAGTGGAGGATACTTTTGTTCAAATGCAACATTTAGGGTGTGTATTGTCCGCTCAATAAGCTTGGACGCTTCCAATATGCCTTGCGGTTTGTTTATCTCGCCAGAGATGAATTGCAAGTGACTCTGCATATGCGCAAGGGCATCCTCGATCGCATTAGTTAGTAAGCCGCGCTGCTTTAAGCGGTTAATATCACGGTGTATTTGCGTTATATAGATCATGGCGCGCACCTCCAATAGGCGCGCATCGCTGGCTTGCACTTGATCCTGAAGGCACAATTCATTGAGGTTGCGCAGTTGCAAAATAGCGGCCTCAAGAATGCTGCGCGATTCAGCTCGCGCAGCCAGTACGCTGGCGGTGTAGTAGGCCACAATCCAGCCCAGCAGGGAGATAACATTCGCTGCAAAAATGTCGAGCATGGTGTTACCTTCCCATCAGGCTGTCTGCGCGCTCTATCAGCATGGTGATCTGCTTTTGGTAAATGCCGCTTCTCGCGCAGGTGATCTTTAATCTGCGCGAAATATCCGCCTTGGCGATCCCTTTGCGGCGCAGGCCGCCAAAGGCGGACTCAAGGAACGATGAACCGACCGCCATTTCGATATGGTCGAAATTAACTTCTATTTGTTCAGCATTGCTTTGAAAGGCCGGGTAAAGAAGCGTTTCGAGAAACGCCTCTCCGTTGTATTCGCCATCGTCTTTGGTGCGACCAAAAGGCAGCGTTGAGAAGTCCTTGCCTAGGTCAATGAGGGCAGTGGTCATGTGATTACCTCGTGTCCAGCGTTGGGTTTTCTATTCGCCACACGATAAGCGTGCCGTACAAAAATTCAGGGATTTCAATGCATTCCGGCGCCGCATCGCCAGAGTCATAGCGATAAATCGTTTTGCGCGAAAATATGCGCAATGAGGTGCGTATGTTTTCTGATGAAAGGGAGACAGGTGATTTTATATTGTCCGACCCGAATCCTCTGTTTTGCGAGCTCGAAAGTGAGGGCTGTTCGCCTGCGCGGTTAAAGCGGCTGTGCCCTGGCTCTAACGCTTGCAACAATATAGCTTTTTCATCTGCACAATGCGATGGGTGGATGTATTCAAGGCCGGTATAGGAGCCGTATATCCCTATGCCAATATCGTAAATTAAAAAAGTAACCGTCCTGTCATCTTTCCATGCGCACTGCCACCATCGGCGCCCAATGGCCTTAACGAGATCGCTAAAGCAGTGCGCGGCGTAAGCGTGGTGGTGAATATTTAAGATTGCTTCGCCAATCGCCTGTTCTAGCACAAGCTCTTGATCGTTGTTCAGCGCCCCACTGCCCCGCACATTGGCAATAAGATCGCGCGCAGTTCTGGCAATAATATTCGTATCTACCGCCGCCAATTTTGTGGGGCTAGAGAGCTTGTATGAGCGGTAAAATCCTTTTGCCTCGCGTAAGGCTTGATTGGTGCGGCATTCAAGCGCGCTAGCCAGCCCCGTTTGCACCACGCAAGCATAGCCGTTCGGGTTTGATGTTGCGCAAGGCCAGCAGAAGTGAAGCGCCTTTTTGCCTTGTTCTAGATGAACTCGCGTGATCAGGGCAAACAGGAGCAGTGCCCCCTCGGCGCGCACTTGTGTTACCGATGAGAAATCTAATTGAAGGCGCAAGCCATTTTGCAATCCGGCGCGTTCTAGCTGCTGCAAAAAATTTAACACCAAGGGCCTTGCTCTTGGGTCGCCAATGCAGATAGTACGCGGGGCCGTTAAGCGCTTACGCCGTTCTGGGTGGCGTATGCTTTTTGCATTCATATAGCATTGCCACTCTTAAGATTGTCGTGCGGATAAAGCCCGCGCAAGGCGGGCTGGGGGGTTAAATCTGCGCCGCAAATTCAATGATGGCTGCATCATTTTCAGTGGGGAGGACGCGAATACGCTGCGCTTGGAATAGCGCCTGCGCGGCGTTTATAGCCGGTTCAATGCGGGGATCGGTCGCCGCGGATGGCATCGCCAACGGCACCAGCACCCCAGCGGGCTCCAATATTTGTGCATCAAACAGCCGCCGAAAGCGCCACGACCACTGTTCGGCAAGCTCGACAATCTTGCTCGGCGAGCTATCCAGCATGCTGAGTGGGCGGATCGCGCGCACGGTTTTGCCCTCTTTTTGGTGGGTAAAGGGAATTTTAGCGCGCACGAAGCCTTGCGCATCTTCAAGTGTGCGCAACTGATAGTGATTGCGCATATTGTGACGTTCAAGCAATTCGCGCAGGGCGTGCTCAAGTTGATCATTAGCCGATGGGCGCTTGGCGAAACTGTGATGAACGTGGTGCCGGTATAACGCTTCTAAGATCTCCGGCAAGGTGCCGTGCATCAGGGCGGGGCGAGCGGCGCTAAAGTAGATCACGCCTTCTTTGGCCTTGGTCGCCTCTTGAAAGAGTCGGTGAACCCCCTCCGCCGAGGGGCTGCCCATTTGCACCATGCGCCTTACGCGTGCCAGTTCGTTTGCCATATAGTGGGTTGCGCGCTTGGGTAACTGCCTGTCGAGTGCAGGGAAGAAGGTGGTAATGCGCGAGAAGCTGCTAACCTCAAGAGCAAAATCAAAATGGCCCGCTTGGGGCGCGCACAGCACCACGCCAACGTTGGCGAATTCTTCGGTTTCGCGATAGGGGCGAAACTGCACGATGGCATATAAAATTTGATGGGTCATGGCGTGATCCAGCTCCAAAAGTTAGGGGCATTATAGCGGGCGAGCAACGGCAGGACGATATGCTCAATAACGTCTTGTCCGTCAGACTGGCGCTCATTTGCTTCGTCCCGCCAACTTTGGGGTAATTCAGCAATGACCTGTGGCAACTGCGTAAGGCAGTACTCCATTTTGGCTTCGTATTCCGCCCTGAGCACGAGATCATCAAGCGATAAGCCTGCATTCGCGCCAGAAAATACATGGTGAGTGGCTAGCACGGCCAAGTCTTGATTTGGATTTAAAGCCTGGTTGTGATCAAACACCCAGAGCCCGCGCTCGCTCATGAAGTCTGCAAGCAAGTTAACGTTGCCACCCTGATCAGAAAGGGTGCGGTCGCCATTTTTAATCCACGCGTCAAAGACCAAGATGTCAGTTTTTAATTGCGCAGGCAGTGTTCGAGCTTGCTCAATGGTTAGTGTGTTGGCGCTACGCTGAAACTGCGAGGCAAAGCCAACGCTGTCATTGGGCTGATTGCAGCGTTCCCCTGCTTGGTGCAGTAGTTTGGGCAGACCAATCACAAGTTTGCATGGGGGTACAGGAAGGCCAAAGCAGTGAGCAAGGTGGCCGCAGATCCATTCCGCAATCAACTCATAGGCCGGTACTTCATCAAGCGCTTTCACCACATAAATGCTGCGGTCTTCTGCCAAGCAAAGCCTTGCTCTGGTGTAGCCCTCATCCATACGGCGCACAACCTCTTGCACGCCGTAGTGGTAGTTATCTATTTCCATGATCGCCAAGCTTTACTCACTCCGGCATGTAGGAGCCAATGACGACGCCGCAGATTTGCGCAGGCTGTTCGTGTTCGTTGATGGTGTAACGTGGGTTGAGTGCGCGCAAAAATAGTTGCCCCATGGTGTTTTGCGCGAGTTCTTTGAAGGTGGTGCCGCCATCAGCCAGTACGGCAATGACGCGATCGCCGGGCTTGGCTTGCGCCGCCCGTTCTGGGTCGATGAATATAATGACGCCTTCGGGATAGCTGCGGCCGCCGAATGGATTGGTCATTGATTCGCCGCGCACTTCTAGCGCGTAGGTGCACGGCCCAGCCTGAGCATTCGGGCAAGCATAAAGCGGCGCATCTTCCGGTGCTGTAATTGCGCTGCTACAGCAAAACTCTCCCGCCTGCATCCAGCTGATAAGGGGAACCATGCGACAAGTTATTTGTGGGCGAGCTAAATTAACACCTACTGGCGCAGGCCAGTCGCTTAGCCCCCAGTGCGCAGGGCCGACTACATCTGAAAAATATTCCCACAGTATCGGCAGCTTTTCTTTGCCAATCGACCCTTTCTTTATCCAGTCATGAATGGACGGGGCCTTTATCCCGAAGTGGCGAGCGACTTCTGTTTTTGATTTTACCGCCCCCGCTGCCTTTTTCAGTTCGTAAGCCCGCAAAAATGCTTTTCCTAGCTCTTCACCACTAAACATACGCCCTCCCTAACACAAAAAAATAGGCAACAGCTAATTGTTCCATTGTAGCGCCCTGCTAGGCAATTCCGAATTGACATTGATCGGCTGGCCTACTATTATTGCATTTCACAACGCACAATTTAGCTTTACCTAAGGTTTTAATCATGAAACACCCAATAAACAAGTTTGTCGTTAGTTTGGCTGCAAAAAAAGTCGGCGGTTCCATCGCGAAGTTGGCGCGGAAGATGGGGTTGTCGCAGCCATCTATTCACGAGTGGGCAAGTGGCAAGTATCCATTGCCGATGAATCGCTGCATTGAGTTGGAAAAAATAACCAACGGCGAAGTGATGTGCGAAGAGATGCGCCCTGATGTGGACTGGGGTTATTTGCGCGGCACAAAAAGACGTCGCGCCAAGAAACTGGCCGAGCAGGCAACAAAAGCGGAGGTGGCCGCAAGCCAAGCAAGTGAGCCAAGTGGCACTGACGAATAGGCAAAAAAAAGGCCCCGTGATGAAGACGGGGCCGGTGACTAACTTTAATAGGAATTCAAAATGAGTCCACAACAGACTAGCCGAGATTTCTTAACTGCGCAACCCCAGCGCTTATTTTGTCGCAATCGTGATTTTTGGTTGGTGGATATGGCCAGCGGAAAATCCACAGAGCTGAGCTTCTCCCAGGCGGCAGAATTTTATTCCCATTTGCAACAGGCTTTGCGCGCTCACTTGGCGCTAAGCAAGCCAACTAACACTTTGAACGAGGTGATGTAATGAGCGCGGCTGTTATCCAACTTACCCTCCAGACAGTTAACACTCTTCCTGTGGGTAACTCCGTGGCTGAGAATCGCCGCAATGGTTTTGTGCTGTTGTACAAGAGCTTGCGTGATGCTCCCTTCTATCGCGAGCCAATGCGTAAAGCGCTGTGGCTGCATTTGTTGATCTGTTGCGCCCATGAGCGGATGCAGGACACGTTTAACGGCAATCGCATTCTGTTACAGCGCGGCCAGTTGGTCGGTTCGGCACGCTCTTTGGGTGAGGCGTGTGGGGTGTCTGAAGACAGTGCGCGCCGTTCATTGGATTACTTCGAGCGGGAAGGGATGATCTCACGTACCACTAAGCAGGGTGTGAAGGGTTTCACGATGATAACTGTTCTCAATTACAGCGATTATCAGTGCGGAGTTTCAGAACACGATTGCGCGGAGTTTGCCGCGGAGTTCAAAGCCGCGCCAGATAAGGCCTTGGCGGGGGGTGCGGAATGTGTTGCCGCGGAGTTACCCGCGGAGCAGCACGCCGAAGCTTTAAACAATAAAACAAATAAACAAATAAAAAACAAAGATCTAAACACTACGTCGCAACTCGAAAAAACGAGTCGCTCAGGCGAAGTTGAAAATTCTGCGCCTTTGGCGGATTTGCCCACAGCGCCACCACCTTTTGCATCTAGCGAGCCAGCAGGCCAAGAGCCTGTGTGGGAGGAGGTGACCGAGCTGGAGCAGTCAGCCCTAGCGACACCGAGCTTGCCCGTCACGCGGGATGCGTTACCTGAAGCACCGAGCACTTCCAAAACCACACCTAGCGCTGATGACGTGAAAACCGCCGAGTGGATGAGCCAACGTATCAAACGCTTGGTGCCAAGCAGCCGGCAGCCAAATCTGCGCATGTGGGCTAACTGCATTCGCTTGATGCGCCAGCAGGACAAGCTGGAACTTAGCGACATTTGCGCGCTGTTCAACTGGGCAAACCGTGATGATTTCTGGGCAACCAACATCCTGAGCCCGCAGAAACTGCGTAAACACTGGGACACGCTGAGCGCCAAGGCGATGCAGATCAAGCCGCTGGATAACAACACGTTCAGCCTAGAGCGAGACATCGACCATCAGGCAATGGCCGATGCGGTTAACAACGGAAACGAGTGGGGGTTCTGATGAAATCTTTGTCCGATGCATTGCGGTCTATGCCGCTGCAAGACCGTGTTTACACCGCCAGCGCTAAGCCCAGTAAGCCAAGCCCATCCCCACGTGATACGCAGGTGGTTGGCGCACTGTTTGACCGCTTGAAAATCATCTTCCCAGCTTGGCGAAACGCCTATCCAACCCCAGAAGCGCAGGCTGCGGCATTGCAATCTTGGATTAAGGCGCTGGTGGAGGCGGGGTGTACTCGCACCGAACAGATCAGTCGCGGGTTGCAGGTGGCCAGAGGCCGTGAGGTGCCGTTTTTCCCGACCTCAGGGCAGTTCATCAGTTGGTGCGAACCCACGCCGGAAGAGATGGGTTTGCCTTCTGTCGATGCGGCTCTGGTGGAGATCCGCACACGGCGTTTTACGCACCCTGCGGTGCAGTTGGCTGCCAAGGCGACACGCTTTGAGTTGCAAACGGTGAGTGCCGATGAGTACCGCAAAGTGTTCGCTCATGCCTACGCCCAGCTGTTGCGCCGAGCGATGGCGGGTGAGGATTTGACCGCAGAACTGCACAAGGGGCTGCCCGCTAAGGGGCAGGCGACACATAGCGCAGAGTTCTATCAGGCGGCGGGCAAACGCGGTGTAAGCCAGCTCAAAGCGCTGTTCAAACGGCAGTCGCTGGCAGTGCCGGCGGTTGCGGTTTAAGTGGCATTTTTTGGATTTAGCAAGGCAGGCAGGGAGTGTTATGGCAATGCAGAGCGGATTGAATTTGGCGCCACAGGACGCGCTGATGATGAGTAGTTTGGAAATCGCCGAGCTGACCGGTAAGCGGCATGACAATGTGATGGCGGATATTCGCAAAATGCTGGTTGAAATCCAATCTCCTGAAAAATCAGGCGATTACAAAGATTCCCGCGGGCGCACCCAGCCGCGTTTGCTGCTGGACAAGGAGGAGACGATTTGTCTGGTCTCCGGCTATAGCGCCGCCTTGCGGATGCGCATCATTCGCCGCTGGCAGGCACTGGAGCAGGCTGCCATGCCCGTCTTGCGCATTCCGCAAACCTTACCTGAGGCGTTGCGTTTGGCGGCAGAGCTGGCAGAGCAGAAGGAGCAGCTAGAGCGCAAGGTGGCGCAGGATGCACCGGCGGTGGCGTTTGCCAAGCAGATCGCCAGCGTGGAGAAGGGGATCACTGTGTCGGCGTTCGCCAAAAGCGTGGGTATGGGGCCCAATACGCTGTTTACCTGGTTGCGCGCGCAGGGTTTTTTGTTGAGCTGTCGCGGTGAGCGCTGGAACTTGCCGATGCAGGTGTATTGCGATCGCGGCTACTTTGCGACGCGCGAAAGTACCTTCGAGGCGAAGGGGGAATTGCGCGCTAGCTTCACGCCGTTGATCACGGGCAAAGGGCAAGCATGGCTGACGGCTAAGTTGTTGGCGGCTGGCTTGCTGCGTGCGGTGGCAACGGAGTGCGCGGCGTGAGCGTTGAGGTTTCACTGATTAAGCAGGTAGGCGGGGTGTGGCTGGCGGCCAGCCCTGCCGATCAGGAAGCCAGTGCGGCGTTGCCGCTGGGTACGCTGCTCACTGGCAAGGGTGTGTCGCAACGCAATAGCCGCTTTCATCGCAAGTTTTTCGCCTTGCTCAATTTGGGGTTTGACTACTGGCAGTCCAAAGGCGGGCTGGTCAGCCCCGCGGAAGAGGCTATGGTGCAGCGTTTTGCACAGTTCTTGGCGGGCTACAGTGCCGATCCTGCAGCGCTGAGGCGAGCAGGAGGTGAGTTTTTGGCGCAGTTGGCTGCGCAACGTGCTGAGCGCTGGCCTGAACCGAGCAAGTCATTTGAGGCTTATCGCAAGTGGGTGGTGGCGGAGGCTGGATTTTACACGGCGGTTACGTTGCCCAATGGCTGTGTGCGTAAGGAGGCGCAGTCGCTGAAATTTGGGCGCATGTCACAAGATGAGTTCGCGGCGCTGTATCGCGCGGCGTTTGCGGTGATCTGGCGGCATGTGTTGGTGAATACGTTTACGAATGAGGCTGAGGCCGAGCAGGCGATTAATCAACTCTTGGGGTATGACGGATGATGACGGATAACAAGCAGGCTTTGGCGGCCTTGGTGGCGAGTCGTGACGGTGCGGTATTTACCACGTCGCTGAAGGTGGCGGAGCACTTTGGTAAG
>JBOFMA010000145.1:0-10380 GCA_051658125.1 Aeromonas sp. | reverse complement strand
AGCAATAGGGTGCGAATGTGGGCGCCGTCGACGTCTGCATCGGTCATGATGATGATGTTGTGATAGCGCAATTTGTCTGGATTGTACTCATCGCGACCGATGCCACAGCCGAGTGCCGTGATCAGCGTCGCGACTTCTTGCGAAGAGAGCATCTTATCAAAGCGGGCTTTTTCCACGTTCAAGATCTTACCCTTGAGCGGCAAAATCGCTTGGGTTTTACGGTTGCGGCCTTGCTTGGCGGAGCCGCCGGCCGAGTCCCCTTCCACTATGTACAGTTCCGAGAGTGCAGGGTCTTTTTCTTGGCAGTCGGCTAACTTGCCCGGCAGTCCGGCTAAGTCGAGCGCGCCTTTGCGACGGGTCATTTCGCGGGCTTTACGCGCCGCTTCACGGGCACGGGCCGCATCGATGATCTTGTTGACCACGATTTTGGCATCACCGGGGTTTTCGAGCAGGAAATCGGCTAATTTTTCGCCCATCGCCTGCTCAACCGCCGTTTTCACCTCAGAAGACACCAGTTTGTCTTTGGTTTGTGAGGAGAACTTGGGATCGGGTACTTTCACCGAAATCACCGCAATCAAGCCTTCGCGCGCATCGTCACCACTGGCCGAGGTTTTGGCTTTTTTGCTATAGCCTTCGCGGTCCATGTAGTTGTTGAGCGTCCGCGTCAGCGCGGTTCGAAAGCCCACCAAGTGGGTGCCACCATCGCGCTGCGGGATGTTGTTAGTAAAGCAATACACGCCTTCTTGATAAGCATCGTTCCACTGCATTGCCACTTCTACGCCGATACCATCGTGCTCGGTGGTGAAATGGAACACTTTTTGGTGGATAGGCGTTTTGTTCTGGTTTAAGTACTCAACAAACGCCTTGATGCCGCCTTCATAGCAAAAATGCGCTTCGCGGCCATCGCGCTCATCGTGCAGGCGGATCGATACGCCTGAATTTAAGAACGATAACTCGCGCAGGCGCTTGGCTAGGATCTCGTAGTGAAACAGGGTGTCACTGAAAATGGTCGAGCTAGGCCAAAAGCGCACTTCGGTGCCGGTGCCCGCACTGTCGCCAATTTGGGCCAGCGGCGCTTGTGGCTCACCTAAGTGATAAGTTTGCTCATAGACATGGCCGTGACGGCGGATAGTCAGCAGTAATTTGTCGGACAGCGCGTTAACCACCGAAATGCCCACGCCATGCAGACCGCCAGAGACTTTGTACGAGTTATCGTCAAATTTACCGCCCGCATGTAACACGGTCATGATCACTTCGGCGGCCGAGCGACCTTCTTCTGGATGGATATCGACCGGAATGCCGCGGCCGTTATCGCGTACAGATACCGAACCATCCGAGTGGATTTTGACTTGGATATCGGAGCAGTAGCCAGCTAAGGCCTCGTCGATTGAGTTATCGACCACCTCGAACACCATGTGGTGCAAGCCGGAGCCATCATCTGTGTCACCGATGTACATACCTGGCCGTTTACGCACGGCATCTAGGCCCTTTAACACCTTGATATTCGAGGAGTCGTAAGTGTTCTCGCTCATAGCTTACTCTCTGCCTTGTTGAATTCGGAGATTTTGCCCTGTTCCACATGGAACAATTTGACCTCATCGCCTGCCATCATATCAGCAAGTTGACTGGTATCGATGGCGGTGATGAAGACTTGCGACGCGCATTGCCGAAGGCGCTCGGCTAGCAGGCGCCGCTTGTCGCTATCGAGCTCGGAAGCAAAATCATCAATTAGAAAAATACAGCCGCGTTGGCTGTGCTGGGTCAAGTGCAGCCCTTGCGCGAGGCGCAGGGCGCACATCAGTAATTTCAGTTGGCCGCGGGATAAAATATCCGCCACCGGTACGCCGTTGGCTTTTAAGCGAATATCGGCTTTTTGTGGCCCGATACCGGTGTAGCCGAGTTGGCTGTCACGGGCAAACCCGTGGGCCAGTAACTGCGCCAAATCGCCATTGCGCTCCCAGCCCGGATAAAAACTCACGGTGATGGCAAATTCGGGTAAAAAGTCGGCCACCATCGCTTGGATCCGCGGTGAGATCGCTTGGCAATAGGCGGTGCGTAACTGGCTAAGCTGCTGGCTTTGCTCGACTAATTCTTTGTCCCAAAAGCCGAGTTGGCGGTAGTCGCTGTGCTGGCGCAGCAGGGCATTACGCTGCTTGAGCAGGCGCTTAACGCGCGCCCACACCGGTAAAAACTGGCGATCAAAATGAAACACCCCCCAATCAAGCCAGGCGCGGCGCGCTTGTGGCCCGCCAGTGAGCAGGGTAAAGCCTTCCGGGTGGATCAATTGCAGTGGCAGTAACTGCGCCAACTCACTTAAGCGCTGCGCGGGGTTGCCGGCAATTTTAAGTTGGGTGTCGCCGTTTTTCTCTTTGCACAGGCCAAGTGGAATAGACTGGCCATCAATCTCGGTTTGGGCAAACAGCGTGAAGGCTTTTTCCCCTTGCCGGATCACGCGACCAGTTAAATGGGTGCGAAACGAGCGGCCAAGGCCAAGGTAGTGGATCGCTTCCAGCACGCTGGTTTTGCCGCTGCCGTTCTTGCCGGTGAGAATATTCAAACCGGGGCCAAACTGCAGGGCGGCGTGCTGGATATTACGAAAATCGTGTAGCTGTAATGTGTGCAGCGACACCACTAGATCCGCATCGGCATGACTACGTACTGGGCGTCTTGGCTATCGAAATCTTCAATGATGGCACTGCTGATCGCATCGCTTAGGCTGATACGGATTTGCTCGCACTTTAAGGTGTTGAGCACATCCAACACGTAAGATACGTTAAAGCCAATTTCCATTTCGCCGGCGGCGTAATCCACATCCAGCAACTCTTCGGCTTCTTCTTGCTCAGGGTTGTTGGCGGTAATGCGTAGCAGGTGCTGGGCCAAGTTTAAGCGCACGCCACGGAATTTTTCATTGGACAAAATTGCCGCGCGCGCAAAGGCGTGGCGCAGATCTTCACGGCCGGCAATGATTGCCTTATCGCTGTTGCGCGGGATCACCCGGCGCCAATCAGGGAAGCGGCCATCAACTAATTTCGAGGTAAAGATAAAGCCATCGAGCACGGCGCGCAGGTTATTGCGGCCAATTTGCAGGCGCACGGGCTTATCTTCGCTTTCCAGCAGGCGCACTAATTCGAGCACGCCTTTGCGCGGCAAAATAACCTGATGCTCCGGCACGCTTTGCTGCAAAATTTCCCGGCGGCAGGTGGCTAAACGGTGGCCATCGGTGGCCACACTGCGCAGGCCTTGGCCTTCGGTTTCAAACAGCATGCCGTTGAGGTAATAGCGCACATCTTGGCTAGCCATGGAAAACTGAGTGGCATCAATGAGTTTTTTTAGCTCTAACTGGCTTAAATCAAACTCAAGTACCGATTCCCAATCTTCAATATTCGGGTATTCCGCCGCCGGCAAGGTGGAAAGATTAAAGCGCGAACGGCTGGAGCGGATGATTAAGCGCTCGCCTTCGGTGGTTAAACGGATCTGCGCGCCTTCAGGCAGGCCACGGCAGATATCAAACAATTTGCGCGCCGGCACTGTGGTGCGGCCTTCTTGGCTGTCACCTTGCAGGTGTACTTGGCCAATCATCTCAACTTCTAAATCTGTGCCGGTGAGCGATAGCACGCCTTGCTGCACTTGCAGCAACACATTGCCAAGGATAGGTAATGTCGGGCGGCTGCCAATGGCGCCAGATACCAGTTGTAGTGGGCGCAGGAGCGCCTCGCGGCTAATTTCGAGCTGCATAACGTCTCCCGTTACGATGAAAGCGTGCGGATGAGGTTGGAGTAATCTTCTTTAATATCGTGACTCTCTTCCCTGAGTTGCTCAATTTTACGACAAGCGTGCAAGACGGTGGTGTGGTCGCGACCACCAAAGGCATCGCCGATCTCCGGTAAGCTGTGGTTGGTCAACTCTTTGGCCAGCGCCATTGCCACTTGGCGTGGGCGTGCTACGGAGCGTGAGCGGCGCTTAGACAGTAAATCGGCCAGCTTGATCTTGTAGTACTCCGCGACCGTTTTTTGAATATTGTCGATAGTCACCAGCTTTTCTTGCAGCGCCAGCAGATCGCGCAGCGCTTCGCGTACGAAATCAATGTTAATCGCCCGCCCGGTAAAATTGGCATTGGCAATCACGCGGTTAAGGGCGCCTTCGAGTTCGCGCACATTCGAGCGCAGGCGTTTGGCGATAAAAAATGCCACTTCATCTGGCAGATGAACGTTACTTTCTTCAGCTTTGCGCATCAAAATAGCGACACGTGTTTCTAATTCTGGCGGCTCGATGGCCACGGTTAAACCCCAGCCAAAGCGTGATTTCAGGCGATCTTCCACGCCGTTGATCTCTTTGGGATAGCGATCCGAGGTCAAAATGATCTGCTGATTGCCTTCGAGCAGCGCATTGAAGGTGTGGAAAAACTCTTCTTGCGAGCGCTCTTTATTGGCAAAAAATTGAATGTCATCAATCAGCAGTGCATCGACACTGCGGTAGTAACGCTTGAACTCTTCAATCGCGTTATTTTGCAGGGCTTTGACCATGTCTTGAACAAAGCGCTCGGAGTGCATATAGATGACTTTGGCATCCTTTTTGCCGGCTTTGATCGCATTGCCCACCGCATGCAGCAAGTGGGTTTTACCCAAACCGGTGCCGCCGTATAAAAACAGTGGGTTATAAGCGCCACCTGGGTTATCAGCCACCTGTCTGGCCGCTGCGCGTGCCAACTGGTTCGATTTACCTTCCACGAAGTTTTCAAACGTGTAGTTCACGTTGGTGTTGCTTTTGTGGTTCGGTTCGGGCTTGGCTGCGCGGGGCGCTTGCCACTGCGGCGCAGAGTTATACACAGGCGCCGGCTCGGCTTGGGGCGCCTTGACCACAGGGGCGTGACGCGGCCGTGAGCCAATGTCAAAGCGCAGGGTTGGGCTTTGCGCGCCACAGATCTCGGTGATGATAGAGTTAACGCGAATGAGGTACTTATCGCGCACCCAATCAAGCACGAAGCGATTAGGGGCATACAGGGTCAGCGTATTGTCTGATAACTCCGCTTGAAGCGGCCGGATCCACATGCTGAATTCTGCCGAGGGCAACTCATCTTGTAGCCGGTTTAGGCACTGCTGCCATAGCGAAGCGGTCACACTAAACTCCTGTCAGTGGAAGATTAAAAGACCGGCGATTGTACTTTTTTAGCCGCCTGATCTCCAGCCAACCAAGCAAGGATCAAGCAAATAAGATCCTTGACTTTCAGGGATAGACTGCCGATCCAAAAAAATTCATCCCCAAAGTTACCCACAGCTTGCCAAGATCTGCGCGGCCAAGTGCGATCCCTTAGCGATGGTTGGCACGGCAGCCCAGCGCGGATAAAAACGCGTGACGGTTATGTCATATAACCAAAAATAATTTATGCGCAGATTTTTATGCTTATACGCTCTATTTAGCCAAGCCAAGGGCGGCCGTGGCGTTAGCAAAGGTGGACAAGATGAGTAAAACAGCACACTGGTTGGCCGGCGCGGCCTGGTTGATGACGAGCAGTACACTGCTGGCCGCAGCGAGCGAGGCGGAGATCGCGCCGGCCGATTTGCCCACGGTGAAAATCGGCATGTCGGGTGGTTATTTCCCTTTTACCTTTGTGAAGCAAGATAAGCTGCAAGGCTTTGAAGTGGATGTGTGGCAAGAGATCGCTAAGCGCGCCGGTTATCAGGTGGAATTTGTCACCGCCAGTTTTTCCGGTCTGTTTGGCCTCTTAGAAAGTGGCCGCATTGACACGATTGCCAACCAAGTGACAGTGACGCCGGCGCGCCAAGCCAAGTACGCCTTTTCTGCGCCCTATGTGTATGACGGCGCGCAAATTGTGGTTAAACAAGGCAATAGCACGATTAACGGCGTGGCCGATTTGGCAGGTAAAAAAGTGGGCGTTAACTTAGGCACGAACTTTGAAGCGTTGCTGCGCGCCAGTGACAAGGCGCAGACGATGATCATCCGCACCTACGATAACGGCATTGAACAAGACGTTTTGCTTGGGCGCTTAGACGCTTTTGTGATGGATCGGGTGTCTAGCGCGCAACTTATCATGCAGGCCAAACTGCCGTTGGCCTTAGCTGGCCAGCCGTTTGCGCCGATCAGCAATGCGTGGCCGTTTTTAAAGCAGCCGAGCCAATTAGCGATCCGTGATCGGGCGGATGCCGCGCTGCGCAGTATGCGCGAAGATGGCCGCTTGCTGGCGATCTCTCAGCATTGGTTTGCCACGGATATTACCCAGCCATGAGTGGGGCCGCGCTATTTGACTGGCACTATGTGCTGGATTTACTGCCGATTTTGCTGCGCGCCTTGGGGCTGAGTTTGCAGATGGCGCTGCTTGGCTTTGGGCTGGCGTTATTGCTCGGGCTGGGTTTGGCGCTGGTGCGTATTGGGCGTCTGCGGTGGCTGGCTGGTCTTGCCACCGGCTACATCTCATTTTTTCGCGCCACACCGCTGCTGGTGCAGCTGTTTTTGCTTTACTACGGCTTGCCGCAGGTGTTTCCACTGCTCGTTGGTATTGAGGCGGTCGATGCGGTGGTGATCGGCTTAACCCTGCACTTTGCCGCGTATATTGCTGAATCCATGCGCGCGGCTATTTTGGGCATAGATCCCAGTCAGTGGGAGGCAGCGCTTAGCCTGGGCATGCGCCGCGGCCAAGCGTTGCGCCGGATTATCTTGCCGCAAGCGGCACGCATCGCCACCCCGTCACTGATGAACCATTTTATCGATCTGCTGAAAAGCACCTCGCTGGCCTTTACCTTGGGCGTGGCGGAGATGATGGCTAAAGCGCAAATGGAAGCGGCGGCATCGTTTAATTATTTGGAAAGTTTCACCGCTGTGGCGCTGATCTATTGGCTGGTGGTGGCACTGTTTAGCCACCTGCAACAACGGCTGGAACGGCACTTAAGCCGTGGTTATAGCGGAGTGGCGGTATGATTACCTTACAAGGATTGCGCAAAAGTTTTGCTGGGCACACTGTGCTCGATGGCGTGGATTTAAGCGTGGCGCTAGGCGAAATCGTGGCCATTATTGGCCCGTCAGGCTCGGGCAAATCGACCTTGCTGCGTTGCTTAAATTTGCTCGAGCGCCCCGAGGCCGGCCAGTTGACGCTCGCGGGGCAAACGCTGGATTTGCCCCGCGCCAGTCATGCCGAGGCGGTTACTCTGCGCCAGCAGTTCGCCTTTGTGTTTCAAAACTTTGCCCTGTTTGCCCATCAAACGGCGCGGGAAAATATTGCCGAAGGCTTAATCACAGTGCGCGGGCAGCGCAAAGCACAAGCGCTGGCCCAAGCCGAAGCGGTGCTCGCTGAAGTGGGGCTGGCAGATAAGGCGCACGCTTATCCGCGGCAACTCTCCGGCGGTCAGCAGCAGCGCGTGGCGATTGGCCGCGCCATGGCCACCGGATCGCCGGTGATCTTATTGGATGAACCGACCTCGGCACTTGATCCGGAACGTGTGGGTGAGGTGCTGCAGTTGATGCGCCAGCTGGCCGCCAAGCAACAAACCATGCTGCTGGTGACGCACGAGATCGCATTTGCCCGCGAGGTGGCTGATCGGGTGATTTTTATGGCCGATGGGCGCATTGTGGAGCAAGGTCGACCGGATCAGGTGCTCGAGGCGCCTCGTGATCCACGCACGCAGGCGTTTTTAGGCCGCCGGTTGCGCCGTGCTTAGTGGGTAAATTTTGGTTTATCTTAAAGTTATGCACAGCACGGGGATAACTAAGATCGCGATCTTAGATCGGCTTTTTTGCCTTGGATCCTTGTGTAACTAGGCTCGGCAGGTATAATTTGCCGCCTCGATCCAGCTGATCCTTATGATTTGCAGCCTAGCTCACACCTTAGCGTGGGGGATAACTGCCGGATGGATTGACTCTAAGGCCGACTCTGTTTAGAATCTGGCCTCTTTTGCTAGTCGTCACACGCTTTTCGCTGGCGCGTCGGCGAAGTGTGACATTAAAACTGTACAGTTAGACGGAATAAAATCATGAAACGTACTTTTCAACCTTCCAACCTGAAGCGCAAGCGCTCTCACGGTTTCCGCGCTCGTATGGCTACTGTCAACGGTCGTAAAGTATTGGCCGCTCGTCGTGCCAAAGGTCGTGCTCGTCTGGTAGTTTAATGCCTACCCAGCACACCTTTCCTCGGGAGTTACGTCTGTTAACTCCCGAACACTTCAAACGCGTTTTCGCCGAGCCCGTTCGGGCTGCTTCCCCGCAAATTACGCTACTCGCCTGTCCCAATTCTCTCGAACACCCGCGCCTTGGCTTAGCTGTGCCGAAAAAAGCACTCAAGCGTGCCGTCTGGCGTAACCGGGTGAAACGAACGATCCGGGAAAGTTTCCGCCTCACACAGCATCAGTTACCGAGCATCGATATAGTGGTGATCGCAAAAGCTGGCGTCAAAGAGATGGATAACGAAGAGCTGTTCAAGTTATTGGAAAAGCTATGGCGCACTTTGGCTCGCCGCTGCAATGGATAGCGATCAAGTTGATACGTGCGTATCAACTCATCCTTAGCCCCCTGCTCGGCCCACGTTGCCGTTTCACCCCGACTTGCTCCCAATATGCGATAGAAGCCATCCGACTCTGCGGTTTGCCGAAAGGCGTTTGGCTGGCTAGCCGACGTCTATTAAGATGCCATCCCCTCTCTGAGGGGGGTTATGACCCAGTTTTGCAACCCAAGCGAAGAAACTGACAACTATGGAATCACAACGCAATTTACTTTTGATTGGTTTGCTGTTCGTGAGCTTTTTGCTCTGGCAACAGTGGGAAGCGGACAAAGCGCCAAAGCCGGTGCCGGTTGCACAAACTGAGCAGTTTGTGCCGCAGGCGAGCAATGCCGCTGAAGTACCGGGCGGTGAAAGCCAAGCACCTACCGCGGCGCGCAAACTGGTGACCGTGGCTTCCGACGTATTGAAGCTGACCATCGACACCCAAGGTGGTGACATCGTTGCAGCTGAACTGCTGGACTATAAGCTGGAAGAAGGCAAACAGGCGGCATTGAGCTTGCTGTCGAGTGCGCCGGATCGCCTGTATGTGGCACAAAGTGGTTTGATTGGTCGTAATGGCCCAGACAGCCAGCCACAAGGTCGCCCAACGTATGACGTGGCGCAAACTAGCTACCAGTTGGCCGACGGTCAAAACGAGATCGTGCTGCCGATGAGCTTTACCGACAGCAAAGGCGTGGTGTTTGCCAAGCTGATCGTGCTCAAGCGCGGTGGTTATGCTGTGGGTGTGAACTACCAGATCAACAACCCGTCTAGCGAGCCGGTGCAGGTGCAGTTCTATGGTCAGCTCAAGCAGACCATGACGGTGCCAAAAGATCAGGAAGGTCATGCCATGGTCGCCAGTGCTTACCGCGGTGGCGCCTTCTCTAGCGAAGAAAATAAGTACCAAAAGTACAGCTTCGATGACATGGGCGACAAAGACTTAAACAAGACCACCGCCGGTGGTTGGGTGGGCATGCTGCAGCACTACTTTGTGTCAGCGTGGGCACCGAATGCTAACGACCAGAACAACTTCTATAGCCGTGTAGTGGCCGGTAAAGACCAAGCCATTATCGGTTATAAAGCGCCGCTGGTGGACGTGGCCGCCGGTCAACAAACCAAGCTGACCAGCCAGTTGTGGATTGGTCCTAAGCTGCAAGACAAAATGGCCGTCGTGGCCAAGCACTTGGATTTGAGCGTTGACTACGGTTGGCTCTGGTTCATTGCCCAGCCGCTGCACTGGTTGCTGACCGTGTTCCAAGGCTTAGTGCAAAACTGGGGTGTGGCGATCATCATGCTCACCTTGCTGGTGCGTGGCGCTATGTTCCCACTGACCAAAGCGCAATACAGCTCTATGGCCAAAATGCGCATGCTGCAACCGAAGATGACCGCCCTGCGCGAGCGCTTTGGTGATGATCGCCAGAAGATGTCTCAGGCGATGATGGAGCTGTATAAGAAAGAGAAAGTGAACCCACTCGGTGGTTGCTTGCCTATTCTGATCCAGATGCCGATTTTCATTGCACTGTACTGGGCACTGATGGAATCAGTTGAACTGCGTCATGCGCCATTTGTGGCGTGGATCACCGACTTGTCGGTCAAAGATCCGTTCTTTGTGCTGCCGATCTTAATGGGCGCGTCTATGTGGTATCTGCAAAAGATGTCACCGACCACCGTGACCGATCCAATGCAGCAGAAAGTGATGCAGTTCATGCCGGTGATTTTTACCTTTATGTTCCTGTGGTTCCCAGCGGGTTTGACCCTGTACTGGTTGGTGAGCAACGTGATTTCGATCACCCAGCAAACCATTATCTACCGTCAGTTAGAGCAAAAGGGCCTGCATAGCCGTAACTAAGGCCAGCACGCTGCAGACTAAGGCGACCTTCGGGTCGCCTTTTTTA
>JBOFMA010000144.1:0-1118 GCA_051658125.1 Aeromonas sp. | reverse complement strand
GCTCGAAATTGTGCCATGCCTGCGGCCACAAGATGCCGGATATGCCACTGCATCAGCGGAACTGGGCATGTCCGGCGTGTGGTGCGGAGCATGACCGCGACATCAACGCGGCCATGAATATCCAGCAACAAGGCATATTTGAATTAAAGGCGGCGGGACACGTCGTTTCTACCCATGGAGGCCAGCGTAAATCTGCCAATTCGGCAGTAGCGGCCTAAGAAGTGGGAAGCCTCGCCGCTTGCGGCGGGGAGCAGTCACCTGCTTCCTGTTTGTTCACGCCGTACTTAAAGCCGTCACCCTGTTGGTAGCCCGGATCGTTGACCATCTGGGCAAAAATTACCGCGCGCGCGGCAGCCAAAGGGCGACGCGCCCACCACAGGTGCAAGTGGAGGGGTGACCGTGACGAATGGATTTCTCCCGTGCGGCCGCGGCATTGATATCATCGAGTGGCAGCGCCACTTCAATCAGTTTTTTCGGGGATTTAATGGGTGTCATGGGTGTTCCAGTATTAAATAGATGCAGCAATCAGGTCGCGAAAAGGCGCTGATTGCAAATATTGCTCAAAATCATCTGGCGCCGTTTGCAGTACAGTTACTGCTTGTGCGAACCATTTTTTTCGTTCATCCACCAGATCTGAATCTTTGTTCAAACCCAGCATGTCGCGAGTTTGTACGACAGGATGACGCTGCTTTCTGGTCAGTGTGGGCAAAGGTTCAATCATGCCGCTGCTACTGACTATGGCCCATTGTTGATTGCAGCCCAGACCTGGCTCTATCGGGAGTAAGCCGTTTTTTTTCTTTTGCCCGCAAGTTTTATTATTAATGCAGCTATGGGCATAGTTGCCGTAATCAAAACAAAGCTCTGGGTGTGCATTATCCCCCGCTTTAGGTTTGATGTGCTCTACTTGCCCCTCCGTTGCCTTAAGTTGCTGCTCACAATAGACACACAGACCACCTTGGTCTTGATGCAAATCGGCTTTCACTGCCTCTTTGACTGGTTTAAATGCGGCGCTATCAAAATCGGCGGCGGTGGCCGTTGGGTTAGCGGCGCAGTATTGCGTCAACGCCGGAGTTGGCATGGCACGATGCTGAAGTTCAAGCATGGGTTATGACCCTTTT
>JBOFMA010000143.1:0-10657 GCA_051658125.1 Aeromonas sp. | reverse complement strand
GTAACCGTTCACCAAGGGTGTGTTGACATTAAAAAGAGACGGTCATCTCATGTTCCTCCTTTGTCTGTTGCTTGACCCCCCGTGTTGCATACTTGCTGGCATGACCAAAAAGCATGCAACACTGGCGGTTAACTCTCTGACCATCGAGCAGGCCCACGAGCTAATACATAAACTTCTAGACCGTATCACCGAGTTGGAGGACCGCCTCAATCAACACAGCGGCAACTCTTCCAAGCAGCCCTCCAGTGATGGCCCTAGTAGCACACCACCGGCTAAGCCGCGTTCAGCTTCCGGTAAAAACGTGGGGCCCAGCCTGGCCACAAGGGGCAGCGGCGCGAGCGCCATGCGCACGATGCCCGCCTGTCCGTGGAGGCTTACTACCCGGCAGCGGATTACCCCATCCCTGCCGAGTTGTGCGTATCAAGCCCTTGTTGGTGAACGGTTACCGCAATGTCACAATTATGCGTTTTTTTATTACAGAAAACCGGCGATACAGTCGCTAAGGCCTTCTCCTTGACAATGACATTTAATTTATCAAGGCTGTAATGGGCCACTCTAGTGAGACGCTCTCGATTGCATGAGGCTGTCACCACCCCCTTATGAGATTGTTTTTTTTAATTTTTTGCAGTAATAAACTTTGTTAGCACTGCCACGCACGGAGCATTTGGCCACCTTACCCAACGAGAATTTATTTTATGTTCCGCAGTTTTACCCCCCTGCTATTGTTGAGCTTGGCGCTACTAACCGGCTGTGAGCAAGAGCGCGTGTTGCACAACGCACGCCCGAGCAAAATCGCCGCCCAACCGGGGCTTAGCGCGCTGCAATTAACTCCACAACGTTTGACAGTGCCCAATGGCGTCGATTTCAGTATCCCGGTACTGGTGAGTCAGCGTGATGGCACGCAAAAACGCATCCGTTCTAAATATTTCACTTGGCAAAGCACTACCACAAACGCCAACGGCTTACCCCTGCTTGAGGGACTGAGTGGTAAGCAGCCGGGACGTTTACTGGCACGCGCACCTGGTGTCGCCAGCGTGCGCGCCTGTTTGCCTACCTGCAGCCCCTTGCCGGCCATGCTCGCCCGTGCTTTTGGTCATTTAGAAAGCCAAGCGAAAGTCACCATTGTGGATAGCCAATTACAATCCATTCAACTTTCAGCCGATGAGCTAATGTTGGCCGGTGGCAAAAACAATACCGTGCACGCCATGGGCATCTATTTAAATAAGCAAGATCATAACCAGCTTACGTGGGATCTCAGCCGCAGTCTCACCCGTTGGGAAGTGAGTGATAGCCAGATTGCGCATATTCGAGATGGCAAAGTGATCACGCTCAAGCCCGGCAGCACCACCGTCACCGCCGTGCATCCTGGCGCAGATCTTAACAATCCGGCGGATGATATTCGCAGTAATACCATCACCATTACCCTCACCGCAGCCGAGCTCACCGGCGTGCAGATCCAAACCAAGGAAGGCAACGATTTACAGCTGCCACAAGGGGTAAACCAACGCTTTCTGGCAATCGCCACTCTCAACGATGGCAGTAGTTTTGATGTCAGCCGTCAGGTCAAGTGGCACAGCAGCATCCCGCATTTAGCCGCCGTTGACCGTCGTGGCCTGTTAACCGCCCACTCCCCCGGCCGCATCAGCCTGAGTGCCCGCTTAGATGATATGACCAGCCCAACATTAGAGGTCACTGTCACCCGCGCGAAACTCAAAGAACTGATCATTGCCCCCAACACCATCCACAACCTACCGCTCGACACACGGCAAACACTTGATGCCCAAGCGCGCTTTAGCGATGGCAGCGCGCGTGATGTCAGCAGTTACGTCAATTGGCACAGCAGCAAAGAAGATGTGGCAACGGTGAGTTTGCTTGGCGTACTGCACACCAGCGGCAAGGGCGAAACGCAGATTAAAGCCGACTATTTAGGGCAAACCAGCCAGCTGATGGCGGTGTCGGTGTCAGTCAGCCCGTTGGTTGAGCTGAAAATAACCCCCACTTACATAGACGACTTACCTTACGGCGCAAAAGAAAAATTAACCGCGATCGCGGTCTATGCCGATGGCACCTCACGCAACGTCAGCCGAGAAGCCAACTGGGTTTCTTCAGATCCAGAGCGGATGCTGATCGGTAAAACTGGCCTCGCACAAGCGGTGCAACCCGGCCGCGCCCAAGTGGCGGCCAGCTTTGGTGGCCATACCGCCACCGCAGTTCCCATCACGGTCAGTGATGTGCAATTGGTCGCGCTGCAGCTAGAGCCGCAGATCAATTTGCTGCCACAGGGGCAAGTACGCAGCTTGAGCGCAATAGCGACGTATAGCGATCAGCGCACGCGGGATGTCTCGCGCGAAGTGACTTGGCAGAGCCAAAATCCGTCTCTGGCGCAAGTCAGCGAGCAGGGCAAGCTCAACGGTGTACTGGCAGGGGAAACTACGATTGCGGCCAGTTTAGGTGAGCTAAATAGTGCGCCGGTACGAGTCTTGGTCACCGATCCGGCCGATCGTAAAGCGCTTACTCTTGCAGAGTTTAGCGCGACGCCATGCTTACCCCCCACGTGCAGTAGCCCTGCGTCGATAGATAGCAAAACGGCGGCAAGCACTGATGTGCTGGCTATTGATAACGCCGTAAGCGGGGCCGTGCCTGCGATATCGACTGACGCAGGTTCAGCTAGCACAAACCTGCCCGCAGCGGCAACTAGCACATCGGTGATTGAGAGCGGACATGAGCGAGAGCAAATCATTCCGATCAGCAGTATACACGTAAGTCAAGTGCTCGAAATCCAAGGCTAAAGCCGTCCCAGCCATACGAGCGTTGCCCTATTGTGCAGCGCTCGTATCAAGGCATGCCGTAAGCTACCCCCCCCCCCGAAATAATTATTCCAATATCGCGTAGCCCAAGCGGCCCAGTTTTGGCCGCTAAAGCGGCCTATCACGTCACCTTTTGACATACATAAGACAGTGCGAGACAGCAGGCCTTATCAGGATATGGCAACGTGTCAGGCATACGCTGGGGACGGCAACACACATAAAATTCACACTTGCATAACTTTTGATGTTAAAAAATGCCACTCACACGTACAATTGCCGTGTTTTCATACGTGAAGCGGTAATTTAGTAAACAAATAACCGCCTAAACATACTTAGCTGCATTCGCTTGGGCTGATCAAGCATGGCGGCAACACTGGGGCTGGCCCAACGTTATCTTGCACAAAACGTTACAGACGTTTTATTTCAATCAATTTTTTTTTAATATTAGCAATGCGCGTTGATAACGATTATTACGCGCTGAGCCAACCCGATGAGACTAGATCTCGCTTGAGTCTATTCATTTGGTTTAATATTTAACGACAGCCTTAAACGGTTTGAATCTCGCCAAGCAAGGAGCTCCGGCGTCACTATATAAGAGTAATTTTAGTTATGACACGTTTATTAACCTTCCTTTTAGGCGCTTGCCTACTTGCCGGTTGTGACTCCGGCGGTGGTTCTGGAGGCAATGGCGGTGGCTCTGGAAGCAATGGTGCCTACAGCCCGAACTTAAGCATCACCCCTAACCACTTAACCGTGCCGACCGGCGTACATTTTTCATTGCCGGCGATCCACACCAATGCCAATGGCGTACAAACTGATGTCAGCCAAGACAGCGTCACTCAGTGGCAAGTCAATAACGACAAGGTCGTGAGTCGCAAACAGGGACACTTCTTCTCACACCAAGCGGGCACGACGAAAGTCAACGCCACTTATCCTGGCGTCAACAGCGCTCAAGTGAGTGTGATCGTGACCGATGCGCAGCTTACCGAGGTTGCGCTGGCGCCAAATCCCGTGCAACTGCCCGTGGGCCTGATGCAACAAGTCAGTGCGCAAGGTGTATTTAAAAATGCTGATGCGAGCGAGCTGCAAACCTTTGATGTCACGCTCGGTATGACGGGCTGGACATCAGCGCAGCCAGCGATTGCCAGCATTGATCAGTACGGCATGATCACCGCGCGTAGCGCAGGTACTACCACCATCAGTGCGACCCACCCAGCACTCAACGGCCAAGTCTTCAGTCTCAGTGTTACCGTGCTCGATACTCAGTTTGAGAGCTTAACCATCATGACTGAAGAGCAGCGTGAGATCACGCTGTTGCCCGGTAGCACGCAAACCATTTTTGCCCTTGCAAGTTTTAGCGATGGCAGCCGCCATGATGTCAGCGCGCAAGCCACTTGGCACAACGCCAATAACAGCGTTGCACAATTTAATTTGCCCGTGCCTGCCGGCCAGCAGGCGCAATTACTGGCCAAGCAGGCCGGTAACACCCAAGTTCACGCCACGCTCACACTGCAAAACAAATCACTACAAAGCAATAGTTTAGATGCTGCGGTACTCGATCCCAGCGAAGTGCAAATCATCAAACTGCAAGTGGCCCCCGGTCGTCTTGACAAGCTGCCGGTTGGCGCCGTGCGTCAAATGCAAGTGATTGCTTGGTTAAATAACAACACCAGCTTTGATGCCAGCCAACAAGTGGTGTGGCACAGTAGTGATGACAATCGAGTTAGCGTCGATCGCGCCGCGCAATTGCATGCGTTAAGCACCGGCGAAGTCACTATTTCTGCTAGTTTGTCGATAGACGGCCAAACACCAAGCCAAAGTAACGACGTCACGGTTGATGTCGTAAGCCTGGAGGTTAAGGCACTCAATATCACGCCAAACATCGTCAGCCTGCCGGTTGGCATCAAGCAAAAGCTGACCGCTAATGCCACCTATAGCGATGGCCTCGCGCGACCGGTGACCCATCACGTCTCTTGGGTATCTTCCGATACCAACATTGCCCGTGTAGGCAATGACGGCCGTGTGCAGGGTATCAGTCCAGGCACAGTGCAGGTGCAGGCTAGCCTGCGCAACGGTGATGGCACTATCATCAACCAAAGCGCAGAGGTCACCGTCACCGACGGCATATTACAGAGCGTCAGCATCAGTCCAAAACACGTCACTTTACCTATCGCTGCCCAGCATAGCTTTACCGCGACCGCCCACTATAGCGATGGTTCTGAGTTTGAAGTGAGTAACTCCGCGATGTGGAGCGTAGCTGATCCACTCATTGCCAGCGTGACCGGTTCCGGCCGCGTGACAGCTTTAAGTACCGGTAATACCACCATCTATGCCATGCGAGATGGTAAGGTCACCGAAGCTGCGACCGTAAGCGTTACCGATGCCCAGATAAAAAGCATCCGCATATCCCCCGCTGGCAGCAGCTTACACGTCGGTCAAAATCAACAGTTGCAAGCGATAGCCACCTATTCCGATGACAGCGAGCGTAACGTCAACGCTGAAGCAATTTGGCAGTCTAGCGACAGCAGCATTGTCGGTGTAGATAACAAAGGTAAGGCATATGCCAACCGTCTTGGCAATGCGGACGTGTCTGCCTGGGTGCATGGCCTTCACAGTGCTCCAGCGCAGATCTTGGTGAACGAACACCTCGAGGGTGATTTCATCCCTGATCCTGTGATTGGTTTTACCATCGCGCCAAACCGTTTAACCGTGCCACTCGGCGTTAACTTTTCCCTGCCAGCAATTGCCAGCTACGCAGATGGCCGTCAAGAAGATGTCAGCCAAAGCTTGGTCCTTTGGGACAGCCCAGCAGTAGATGGCATCGATATCCTTGGCAGCGGTAAATCAGGTAAAATCTCAGCGTTAAATGCCGGCACGGCCACACTGAAAGCGACTTTAGAAGGCTCGGCTCATCAAGACGAGTTGGTCAGCACTGCGATCGTAACCGTAAGCGATGCCCATCTAACCCGCGTGACGTTACTGCCTAACGCGCTAAGTTTACCCGTAGGCGCTAGCCAGAAAATCCTAGCGATGGGTATATATGATGATGGCACCACTTTTGATGTCACCACCAACATGTACCAATGGAAAACGGCAAATCCTCGCGTAGCTGAATTTCAAGGCGGTAAATTGATTGCCAAGGCGGCGGGTAAAACCACGCTGAGCGCCGTGCATTCAGGCTTTAATCATGACGATCAAAGCGATGATATGCCGGCCAGTAACGAAATCGAGATTGAGGTTACTGACGTCAATTTGATCAGCCTGCAGATCAGCACGCAAAACCTGCGCTCGATTAATTTGCTCCCCGGTATGCAGCAGCGTTTACAGGCGATAGCCACCTACAGTGATGGCAGCTCACGCGAAGTCACTAAAGACGTGGTTTGGTCAAGTTCCGCGGCCAACGTGGCCAACTTTACACAACCCGGCTTAATTCAAGCGCTCGCCAAAGGCCACGCCAACTTAAGCGCACGCCTGCTAGAGCTAGACAGTAACATCGTGGTCGCCAACGTGCTGGACGTGTCGTCAGTGGGTCTGGAAAGCATCAGCGTCACGCCAGGTAAAGTAACTAATCTGCCACTAGGTACACGCCAGCAATTAACCGCTACCGCTTTTTTAACCGATAACAGCAGCTTAGATATTACCGAGCAAGCCAGTTGGTACAGCAATGCGAACACCATCGTTAACGTCGATATGCGAGGTGAAGTGTATGCGACGGCCGAAGGCAGTAGTGAAATCACGGCTAGCTTGACTCTTAATGGGAAAAAAATCACCAGCAATAGCGTTGAGGTTACTGTGACTGCGGCTGATCTGCTGCGGTTAGAGCTCAGCCCTGGCCGAGTCAAGGATCTGCCCAAAGGCGGCTATCATAACTTGACCGCGATTGCGCATTACTCTGATGGCAATTCACATGACGTCAGTAGCATCGCGAGCTGGAACTCCAGCAACCCACAGATTGTTACCGTCGATCGCCGGGGTAAGGTCCATGCGTTCAATTTGGGTACGGCTGACATCGAAGCGACGCTGCGTAATGGCACTGGTACCGTGCGCAGTAATAAAGCCGAGGTCAACGTCACTAATGCTATCGTCATTGCGCTGCAAATTAACCCAGGTGACAACAGTGTTGCGATCGGTGGCACACAGCAACTCACCGCTAGTGCGCAATACAGCGATGGCTCACAACGCGATGTTTCTGACCAAGTCTCATGGCTGGCTAAAGACAATAACGTGGTCACTGTATCCGGGTTAGGTTTAGTTAAAGGCATTACGCAAGGTGAAACCAGCGTGCTGGCCACCCTATCCGGGGTGAAAAGTAACTACGCCAAACTGCGCGTGACTGATGCCCACGTGATCTCGATCCAATTATCCGCGAGCCGTTTGCGCTTGCCTGTCGGCGCTAAGTTCCAACTGAAGGCTATTGCGACCTATAGCGACACCAGTACTCGTGATATCAGCAGCAACGCCAGCTGGTTTAGCAGCAATAGCGATATTGCTTGGCTGACGCCAAAAGGTGCGATTTTTGCCAATAACGTAGGCAACGCGGATATACATGCTGAGTTTGGCGGTGTGCGCTCACATAGCGCGATCGTAACCGTAAGCGATGCCGTGCTCCAGTCGATTGTGATCACACCGGCACTGCTTACCTTGCCCGAAGGGTTATCAATGCAGCTGAGTGCCACGGGTATCTACTCAGATTTTTCTAGCATAGATATCACCGATAGCGTGAACTGGAGAACCCAAGATCACACCATCGTTACAATCAACCAAGATGGTTTGTTACAAGCGGAAAATCGGGGTAGTACCACGATACAAGCCAATTTAAACGGTATTAACTCTAACTTAGCTAGCGTACAAGTCACGAATGCCACACTGATTGATCTGCGTGTTTCGCCACTCAATAGCACCTTGCCAAAAGGGCACACGCAGCAATTATCGGCTGTGGCTCGCTATTCCGACGGCAGCAAGCAAGATGTCACCACGCAAGCTAGCTGGTTAACCACAGATGTTAATTTAGCAACCGTATCGAATGATGGTTTACTTACTGCGATAGCAAAAGGCCGTACTCAGGTGCAAGCTAACCTGAATGGTAAGTTAAGTAATCAGGCCAATATCAACGTCACTGACGCGGTACTGCGCTCAATTCAAATTTCGCCGGCGCGTAATAAACTAATTATTGGTAATAGCACGGCGCTGAAAGCAATCACCTATTACAGTGATAACTCAAGCCTCGATGCCACCAACTTCGTGAGTTGGCACAGTGCTGATAGTCTGGTCGCGAGCATTTCTCAAGCCGGTGTATTGCAGGCTGAAGGGGTCGGTAATACCACGATTAGCGCGGCATCAATCGATGGCAGTATTAGCTCGAACATCGCTGTGCTTGAGGTGACTGATGCGACTATGACGCAATTAGTTATTACCCCTACGGTAATAAATAATTTGCAGATTAGTAGCACGAAGCAATTACGTGCCACCGCGACGTTTGATAACCACACCGTGCAAGATGTGACCAATAGCGTGACCTGGCAAGTAGCTCACCCAAGCATTGCAACCACAAACCGTAGCGGTTTGCTGTACGGCGTCAGTGCAGGAAAAACCACCGTAGAGGCAATTTCACGCCATGGTTTCAAGAGCTCTAACCGCCCAGAAGTTACGGTGAGCGGTGCGAGGATTATCAAGTTAGAAGTGCGCGATATTAATGGCGACCCCTATCGTAACCTACCGATCGGCATGTCTATGCAGCTCACGGCGACGGCCTTCTATGACGATGGCAGTTCGCAAAATGTTAGCGATAGTGTGATCTGGTCGGTGACTAATGATCTGGCTGCTGATATCAGCGATAAAGGTTTGCTGACGAGCTTGGCAGATCGCGATGCACCATATGATATTTATTGCAGCTACATCCATGCTGAAATCGATGGTATTCGCACTAACGAAATGGGTGAAAGCTACGACATGTGCGGTTCGTCCGCCACCCCTATCGCGTTAGAAATCATCCCAGGGGATGTAACCATGTTGCCTGGTATGCAAACTAAGCTTAAAGTTATGGCAACTTTGAGTGATGGCAATCTGATGCAGATAACCGACTCGGTAAACCTTAGTTATCAAGTCGCAGATACCAATATCGCGACAGTGGATAACATCGGCAGTGCATACGGCACTCTAACCGCCGTAGCACTTGGAGACACCGAAATTACCGCATTTATGGGTAAATTAAAGAGTCAACCTTCGAAGATCCATGTCAAAAATACCTTGATCAAAGACATTTGGTTTAAAAACTTACCCGCGCAAATGGAGGTAGGCAAGGTTTACCCCATTGAGATTGAGGTTGAACTACCCGATGGCTCTTTGCTCCCACTGCATCCAGTCAATGTGCACGCCAGCAGTAGCAACGAAGCGATATTAATCGCCGAAAATACACTGAAAGAACTCCATCCGGTGGTCGCAGGCACGGTTGAGGTTTCGATCTCCTATACCGATCCGTTGGATTACAGTGTGCAACATACCGATAGCGCGATAGTAACGGTCGTTAATCCATAACGGTCATTTACAGCTTGCGGTTAACTACCATCTGCCCCTGCACTAGGGGCAGATTTTTCTCTTATAAGAGGACAACATGCATTCATTAGTTAAATTCAGCCTAGCCATTTTATTTGCGACTACGCTCAGCCCTGTGCGAGCGACCCCGCTATCGAGCACAAACAAATGGATGGAATTTAAGCTGCTGCACACCCAAGGTCAGCTGCCACATCCCGATCACAGCTATGAAGATACCTCTTTTCAGTTGGCTTTCGGCGGCCGTTTTGGCTGGATTGACCTACGCGGTCAAATGGATATTTTCGATATTCTCGATCATCACAACAGCGATAAATTTAACGATAGCTACAACGGTGAGCTCAATCATCGGCAAAATGTGTTCGTTAAACTGGCACCACGCCTGTCGCTCAATGCCCTCACCGGCCGCGATCTGCGCTTTGGTCCGATCCACGAAGTCTATTTGGCCAACTTAAATCACATTGCCGATGGCCAGATGGAAAACATGATCGGCTTCGGTGTTGATGCCACTTTGCCTTTCTTCGGCGCAACGGCAATTAATCTGTACGCACGCCAAGCCAACGATAATGCCGCTTTTGAAGAAGAGACCGGAGAATGGAATGGCTATCATTTGGCTATGCAGTGGGGACGCCCAGTGCACCAGTTCCAAAATGGCAGCCAACTTATCTATAAAAGCGAGCTGGATTACACTTGGGGCATGGATACCCATAATGTGGCTTGGCGTCATTCCGATAGCTTTAGCACGGAAAATGGCCTGTATTGGCAGCGTGACCAACTGACGGTCGGCTATGGCGTGAAGTATTTTAATGATATCAATGGCATGAAAAATGGCCGCCAAGCTGATTTCTTTGCCCCTTATGCTCCGCTGCAATCCACCGGCTTTAGCCATCTTTTCTCGGTTAGTTATAAATTCAATTAACTGACCGATTTTAGCCGATAAAAAAGCCCCTCCGATTGGAGGGGCCTTTTTTATCGCGCGTGGCTGAATTATTTTTGCGGACGCAGCGCGGGGAATAAAATAACGTCGCGAATGGTGTGGCTGTTGGTAAACAGCATGACCAAGCGGTCGATACCAATGCCTTGGCCGGCGGTCGGTGGCAGGCCGTGCTCGAGTGCCGTCACAAAGTCCGCATCATAGAACATCGCTTCATCATCACCGGCGGCTTTTTGATCGACTTGATCTTGGAAGCGCTTGGCTTGATCTTCAGCATCGTTGAGCTCCGAGAAGCCGTTGGCCAACTCGCGACCACCGATAAAGAATTCAAAACGATCGGTGACTTCCGGATTGGCGTCGTTGCGGC
>JBOFMA010000142.1:0-3178 GCA_051658125.1 Aeromonas sp. | reverse complement strand
GCGTTAATACAGCAAGGTGCTGATGCCTAAACCGGCAAACAGCAAGGCGCAGGTGATGCGAATAGCTTTGAGCGGCAATTTATCGGCGCTGAGCTTGCCAATTAGCACCACGGGCACATTGGCCAGCATCATGCCTAAGGTCGTGCCAATCACCACCAGCAGTAAGCTGTCATATTTCGCGGCCAACAGCACGGTGGCAATTTGGGTTTTATCGCCCATCTCGGCGATGAAAAACAGTACGAAGGTGGCTAAAAAGGGGCCGTATTTATCTAGCGGGCTCTCTTCGTCGTCCATTTTGTCCGGCACCAAGATCCACACCGCCATAGCCAAAAAGGCGCCGGCGACTAAATAGGTCAAAGTTTGCGGGCTAAACCAACGGCTGACTAATTCGCCGACATACGCCGCGCCAGCATGGTTGAGAATGGTGGCAGCTAAAATACCCCACACAATCGGCCACGGCGTGCGAAAGCGGCAAATAAGCAGTAAAGCGAGCAGTTGGGTTTTGTCGCCGATTTCGGCAATGGCCACACTCAGTGTGGAGGTCAGCAGGGCTTCCATAGGATTGACTCAGGGGGACGGATAAAAGAGCCAATGACTAGCCGGCACTATCCGTCCCCCAAGCATTGAGAGTAGCGCTGGCCGTCAAAGGTCTGGTCAAATCCAGTGACTGGATCACGCAAGCCATGGTGAGTTGGCACCAAGTATGTTGACCTGCGTCGTTTGGCTGATGGATTCACCCTGGTGGTTGCATCAGAGCCAAGCGAGACTACTCCCCCTCGAAGGAGCGGGCATTCTAGGCGCACGACGGGCCGGATGCAAGGGGCGCTGGCGGGCTTGGCGGTGCGGTAAATGGTCGCTCGGCTGATATGGGCTGGTGAATGACGAGTGGCGGCCTGCTTGCACGCCCATGCGTGGCGCAGGAATGAGCATGGCGAAAACCGTCAGCGCATGCCGCAAGGCGGATCTGAGCTCCGCCTATCCGCCGACAAGCTTGGTTTTAAAGCCAGCTTTTTCCAGTTCCACTTGAATGAGCTCGCGTTTATCGCCTTGGATTTCAATCACGCCGTCTTTAATCGCACCGCCGGTGCCGCACTTTTTCTTGAGCAAGCTGGCTATGGGCTTTAGCTGCTCGCTGGGCAGGCCAAAAATGCAGATCACGCCAGCGCCTTTGCGGCCTTTGCTTTCGCGGCGCAAACGCACCACGCCATCATCGTTAAACGGGCTGGCGCTGGTGGTTGGCTGGCGCTGGGCGGTAGGCACCTGACCGTCGGTGCTATACACCAAGCGACTGTTAGGATCGGAGCGCATTGTTTCTCTCTTTGTGGGCGAATCAAGGTGGGCGTAATGATAGCGAGTTTGCCGGCGTGGGCGTAGTGTTGGCCACACATTACGCGTGCGGATTTGCGCAAAAAATGGCGCAGCAGGCCGCGATAAGGTGAGCCAGATCGCATTTTTGGCAGTGCGAAACGTTTTTTCTACTGGTCAGATTTGCACAAGCGCTGTGAGGCCATAGAATCGCGCCACTTTTTATCGCGTGCATGGGCTGCTTTAACAAAAGTTATGCTAACCCAATGCATAAAAGCGCGTTTTATTACCAAAATCCTCGGGGATATAGGTTTGTTTTATGCATCCGAGGCAAATATAACAACAGAGACTTCACGACCATGACCCATTTTAAAAAAAGCCTGCTGGCTGCCACTGTGGCCCTGGCCAGCTGCCAAGTAAATGCTGCGGCGTTTCAATTAGTAGAGCACTCGGCCGCTGGCCTTGGCCGCGCCTTTGCCGGTGAAGCCGCAGTGGCCGATAACGCGTCCGTGTTAGCCCGCAACCCTGCGGCGATGACCCGTTTTGAGCGTACCTCGGTGTCTGGTTCACTCTCTTATATCCGCCCAGATGTGGATGTGGATGGGGATCTGTTTAAAGCCAATGGCAGCTTTAAAGCTTCTGCGAGTGAAAAAAATGTCGCGCCACATGCGTTTGTGCCGGCGTCTTACTTTATCCAGCCATTGAAGAAAGATTTGGCGTGGGGTGTGGCGCTGTTTTCTAACTACGGCTTAGCTACCGACTATTCAGACACTAACCCTGCTGGTTTGATCGCGGGAAGCACGGATTTAATGACGGTGAATTTCAACCCGAACTTGGCGTGGAAGATGAACGACAAGTTGAGCTTGGGCGCGGGTCTGAACTTGGTGTATGCCAAGGCGGAGTTAAATCGCTATGCCGGGGATACCATTTTGCAACTGCCACTGGGCGGTAAAGATGGCAAAGTGGCCTACATGCAAGGTGATGATTGGGGCTTTGGCTGGAACGTGGGCTCGTTGTATGAATTTAACGCCGACCACCGCGTGGCATTAACCTACCGCTCTAGCGTTAAGCTCGACTTTAGTGGCGATTTTATCTATGTGCCAGCCGGTATTAACACGGCGGTCGATGGTCGCTTAGATATCGAATTGCCCGCACAAGCGGAATTGGCCGGTTATCACCGCTTAAACAACGCCTTCGCCGTGCACTACTCGGTCAACTGGACCGATTGGAGCGTGTTTAAAGAACTCAAAGGCTGCGCTGCTGCGGATGCCGATAAGTGCTTTACGAAGCCGGAAAACTTTAAAGATGCCCTGCGTTATTCGATTGGCAGCACGTGGTACGTTAGCCCGCAGTGGGAAGCGCGCGTCGGTTTGGCTTACGACGAGTCGCCTATTCCGGCCAAGTACCGTGGTTTGAGCATTCCGGATGCGGATCGGGTGTGGTACAGCGCCGGTATTACGCATCATTACAGCAAAGACACCAGCTTTGATTTCGGCATGACCTTTGTCGATGGCAAAGAAGTGGTGGTATCAGAAGTGCTAACTGAGTCAGCGCCGTTAGGTCAATGGCAGGGCTCGTCCCACGGCAACGCGTTTCTCTTGTCCGCTGGCGTGAACATGAAGTTCTAAGCCGCGGAATGCCGTTGCTAAATGAGCCCCACCTTGTGTGGGGCTTTTTCTTGCGCGCATGTTGGCGGCTTGCATGCCCGCCGCAGGTCAGCTTAGCGCCAATGGTGCGTAACCTGACGGCGGCGTGGCACTCGCGCAAGCTGCCCCATTTTTGTTACACTGCCCGCCGTTGGCGCTTTGGCGCAGTTTGACTGGAAAAAAATATGACCCAAGAGCAGGTAGACGACGCGCTGCACAGCGTGGAT
>JBOFMA010000141.1:0-8474 GCA_051658125.1 Aeromonas sp. | reverse complement strand
CCAGATGCGATAGCCCAAAAAATCTAAGGCGCGCCCATTATGGACCCCAGCAGGGAATATTTGCGTCTTGTGGTTGGTTGCCAACTGCAAGCGATCGTGCAGAAATAAGCCCACTTTGCGCAGCACATCATGCAAGTGTCGGCTTGGCAGCGGCATTTAGCGCCGCTAAGATAGGCGCGGTCTCTTTAAATTGGCGCAAGGAGACAAATAATTGGTCCGCCTCGGGGTACTCGCGCTTTAAATAGCTAAACCACTGCTTGATACGACTGGGGAAATAATCGGCCTTATCGCTGGCTAAATCTTGCGCGCAATAGCCCTGCATTAAGCGCAGCACCTCGGGCCAGGGTAAATGCGGCGCATTAAATTTAATCACTTGGCAAAGGTTTGGTAGTGAAATAGCGCCGCGCCCCACCATCAGATCTGGGCAATGGCTTTGGTGTAAACATTGCTGCGCATCGGCATGCTGCCAAATTTCGCCGTTGGCTATCACCGGAATGGGAATACGCTGACAAATATCGGCTAAATAGTGCCAATGGGCCGGCGCTTTATAGCCTTCTACTTTGGTGCGGGCATGCACGGCTAATTCATTTGCGCCCGCTTGATACACGGCATCGCTGATGTCGATATAGCGCGACTTATCTTCATAACCTAAGCGAATTTTGGCACTGACGGGCAGGTGGGCGGGCACCGCGGCGCGCACCGCCTTTACGATCGTATAGATCGTTTCTGGGCTTTTTAGCAGCACGGCACCACCATTACTTTTATTTACCGTGGGCGCGGGGCAGCCAAAATTAAGATCAATGCCAGGGGAGCCAAGTTCAATGGCCAGCGCGGCGTTTTCGGCCAGCCAGTCGGCCTGTTGCCCCAATAATTGCACGCGCACAGGCGTGCCGGCGCGGGTACAGCCGCTATGTAATAGCTCGGGGACTAAGCGATAAAACACTTTGGCCGGCAAGCGGCTGTCGACGACGCGCACAAATTCGCTGATACAAAGATCGTAGGAATTAATCGCCGTTAGCGTTTCTCGCATTAAATGGTCTAGCACGCCCTGCATAGGGGCTAATATCACGCGCATATCGGTTACCGCCGTGGCGAAAAAAGGCGGCAATTTTAGAGGAGCTGGGCGGTAATATAAACAGTTAAATCGGGCATAGCGAAACGCCAGCGTGAGTACCACATGCGCTTGGGTTGCATTCAGGCGGCGAAGTCTCTAACCTATGCCGGCAATAATGCTATGGAGTTGGCTCGTCATGTTGCGTGACGGGCCTTTTTATTTTCCCCGTGGATAGGCCGCGCAATAACCGCCTATCACTGTGCACGGTTAAGAGAACGGTTTCATCATGAATTCACAAACCCTGAAGTTTATTGAAGCGAGCATCAAAACTATTCCTGACTATCCAAAGCCAGGCGTGATGTTTCGCGATATCACTAGCTTGGTCGAAAACGGTGAAGCATTTAAGGCCACCATCGATCTGCTGGTGGAGCACTATCGCGATCAAGGTATCACCAAGATTGTTGGCACTGAAGCGCGCGGGTTTATTTTTGGTGCGCCGGTCGCGTGTGCAATGGGGATTGGTTTTGTGCCGGTACGTAAACCGGGCAAATTGCCACGCGCCGTGATTGAAGAGTCATATGTACTGGAATATGGCACCGACACCTTACAACTGCACACTGACGCCATCGTGCCGGGTGATAAAGTGCTGGTGGTCGATGATCTGCTGGCCACCGGTGGCACCGTAGATGCGGCAGTAAAACTTATCCGCCGTGCCGGTGGTGATGTCACGCAAGCGGCCTTTATTATCTCGCTGCCAGAGTTAGGCGGTGAAACCCGCCTGCGCGCTGCCGGTGTCGATGTGCTGTCACTGGTCGCCTTTAGCGGCGAATAAGTACGTTCGCGAGTTAAAAAGCCCAAGCCCAGCGCTTGGGCTTTTTTGTGGGCGCGGCTCTAGATTGCCTTGTTATTTAGTTATGTAAAATAAAGCTCGTAAAAAAGAATGGCGGTACACCTGATTGCTGCGGTCAGTCGCGTATTTATGCTATTATGCGGCCCAAATCTGCCTCCTTGGTGCATGAACAGAGATGAGTTATCAAGTTTTAGCGCGTAAATGGCGCCCGCAGCGCTTTGAGCAAGTGGTTGGCCAACAACATGTATTGCAAGCACTCACCAATGCCCTCGATCAAGGGCGTTTGCACCACGCTTATCTGTTAAGTGGCACCCGTGGCGTGGGTAAAACCACCATTGCGCGTATTTTGGCGAAAAGTCTGAACTGCGAGCAAGGCACCAGTAGCCACCCTTGCGGCACCTGCGCCACCTGCCAAGAGATTGATCAAGGCAACTACGTTGATCTGCTCGAGATCGATGCGGCGTCACGCACCAAGGTGGAAGATACCCGCGAACTGCTAGATAACGTGCAATACCGCCCAGCTCGCGGCCGGTTTAAGGTCTATCTCATCGATGAAGTGCACATGTTGTCGCGCCATAGTTTTAACGCGCTGCTCAAGACGCTCGAAGAACCGCCAAGTTATGTTAAATTTTTGTTGGCGACAACGGACCCTCAAAAACTGCCGATCACCATCTTATCGCGCTGCTTACAGTTTCAGCTCAAAAGCTTAGATTTGCCGACCATTGCCAAGCAATTGACTTGGGTGCTCACACAAGAGCAGCAAGCATTTGAAGCGTCCGCGCTCGAATTGCTCGCCAAAGCGGCCGATGGCAGCATGCGTGACGCATTAAGCTTAACCGATCAGGCGCTTGCGCATGGCAATGGCCAAGTGCTAACTCACAGCGTGCAACTGATGCTCGGCACGCTGGATCAGCAGCATTTATTTCAGTTGCTTGCCTTAATTGCGCAGCAAGACAGCGTGGCGATGCTGGATAAAATTGCAGAAATCAGCCTGCTGGGGCCTGATTTTGATCAGTTACATTGCGAACTTGAGCGCGCGCTGCACCTAGTGGCGATGGCGCAACTTTTGCCCAGCAGCGTGCAAGAGCAAAACAGTGAAGCCGCGACCGTGCAAACGCTGGCCGCAGCAATGTCTGCTGAAGAAGTGCAGCTGTGCTACCAAATTGTGCTAGCGGGGCGCAAAGATCTACCTTGGGCGCCGGATGGGCGCACTGGGCTAGAAATGACATGCCTGCGCATGTTGGCGTTTTCACCGCGCAAAGTGCCTCTCGCTAGCGCGGGCTTTTCGGCCGCGACCTACATGCCTGCACCTACTGCCACTGGGAGTGCTTTGCCGGGAAAGTTGGCCGCAGCGAGCGTAGCGCCTAGCGCGAATGCGCCGCTGCCAACCGCTATACCTGTGCCGCGCGCTTTCGTCGCGATATCTACAGCACCAAGCCCGCCGCCTAATGAAGACCTAGCCGCTGCAAGGGGCATGCTGGAACAAGAGCAAACCACCTTGCTTGAGCAAGCCGCGCAGATGGGGTACGGCGCGGCGCTAGCGCCCAGCATGCCGGCCACACCTACGCCGGTGAGCGCCCCTGTTGAAGACGCACCGGGCTTAGCGAATATGCAAAGCCTGCTTGGTAAACGTAATGTGCTGCGTAGTCGCTTGCGTGGCAATGACGCACTGGCCACCGTGCCTGCAGCCATACCGGTACAAGCTGCGCCTAAGCCCGTGGCGGTAAAGCCAAATCCACGATCAGCTGCGTCAAACCTTATGCCAGCGCCTAGCTCTGCGGCTAGCAACGTACTCAGTGATGACGAAGCAGCGTACGCGGATTATCAAAATTACGCCGATTATGCCGCGTACGCGGCTGATGAGCCGACATCGTCTATGCCGCCGTCAGCAGCGCCGCAGAATTTAGCTCCCCAAGAGGGAGAAAATACTACGAGCCGATCGGCGCTGGCCGCTAATACGTTGCCTTGGGTCGATGAGCCGGTGGCAGATTATGATTTTACGCAAGCGCCAACGCTAAGTGCGCCACTTGCTGGCAGCCGCTCTGCGCTAACTCCAATGCCAGCCGAGTCCGCCGTGCTGGCGCCTGCATCCGCTTCTGCGTCATCAGAAGAGTTAGCCTTTGTCGGCATAACGTGGGATGAGTCCCCCGCGCGAGTCATCCACCTTGAGGGGGTGACACCTTTGCAGCCAGCTAGCCTATTGGTTGGTTGTGGGGATGCATGGGCGGAAGAGATCGTGACCAGTGAATTAACGGGTCGTTTGCGGCAGTTAGCGCTTAATTGTGTGCGGCAGGATACGCCCGAAGGCCGGCGGTTAATTCTCAAAGCCGCGCATCGGCATTTATTAACCAGCAAAGCGCAGGAAGAACTAGAGCGAATTTTGTCGGTAGCCGGCGGCGATCAGCGGCCACTGATGATTGATTGCGCCGAGCTGTTGCCACAGGAAACGCCCCTTGAGATTGAGCAGCGTCTTTATCATCAGGTGCAAGCACAGGCGCTGCGTGATTTTTCCGCGGATGAGGCGGTGATCTATTTGCAGCAGCACTTTGATGCGCAGATGGAGCACAATACATTGACTTTGCTGGCGCAAACCTGATAAAAAAATCGCTTTTATTTAAGCGCTGCCTTGGCAGTTATTCCTCACGGTTGTTAACCGATAATCAAAACGAGAGAGCACTATGTTTGGCAAAGGTGGAATGGGCAACTTGATGAAGCAAGCCCAGCAAATGCAAGAGCGTATGCACAAAATGCAAGAGCAATTGGCGCTGATGGAAGTCACCGGCGAGGCGGGCGCAGGCATGGTGAAAGTGACCATGACCGGTAGCCACAGTGTACGCCGCATTGAGATAGATCCTTCCCTGATGGAAGACGATAAAGAGTTATTAGAAGATTTAGTCGCCGCCGCGTGCAACGATGCGGTGCGTCGTGTTGAAGAGCAAAACAAGAGCAAAATGGCGGAAATCACCGGTGGCATGCAGTTACCGGCCGGTTTTAAAATGCCGTTTTAAGCTAATTGGTTGACTCAAGGCTCCGCGATGGAGCCTTTTTTATTGGAAAATCAGCTTGGCACTCGTGAAATGATGCCGCACCATCTATTCTAAGTGGGCAATCGCCGCCATAACAAAGGAGTGTTTATGGAATCGTTAAAAGTAAAAGATTATATGCAAGCGCGCCCGATTACGTTTACTGCCGATATGATGGTGCAAGCAGCGGTGGAAAAATTTATTAATAGCCATCAACTGGGTGGGCCGGTAATCGATGGCCAAGGTAGTTTAATCGGCTGGATTTCCGAGCAAGATTGTATTGCCTCATTACTAAAAGAGGCTTATCACTGCGAGCAAACCGCGCAGGTAAAAGATGTAATGCGGCAAGATGTGCTCACGGTTACGCCCACTACGTCTATCTTAGAAGTAGCGGAAATGATGCAAGGGCAAAAGCCGAAAAATTACCCCGTGATTGAGGGCAATAAATTAGTTGGGGTGATCACGCGCCACCATATAATGCAGGCGATCCACACCCAACTGAGACAATGCTACGTGCATTCAGCTTAAATTTTATTTGGCGGTATGGGGTTATTTACCTGCCGTCATACAGCCAGCCATTTAACATAAATAGTTTGCGGATGCTTTATTTTGCACACATAAACCCATTTACTTATGCTAACATTGCGCCATTAAACCTAGCTGATGAGATGTCGCCTTGAACGCGAATAGTTTTATCCCGGATGAATTTTTGCACCATATGGCGGCTATTTTACCCGCAAATTTATCGCTCGATGATTTTATCCGTAGTTGCCAATCGCCACTGCGGCGTAGCCTTCGGGTTAATACGTTAAAAATTAGCGTGACTGATTTTATTGCGCGTATGCAACCTAAAGGCTGGCAATTAGATCCGGTACCTTGGTGCCAAGAAGGGTTTTGGTTATCCCGTGCGGATGAATCCGTTCCGCTAGGTAACACGGCTGAGCACATTTGCGGTTTATTTTATATTCAAGAAGCCAGTTCGATGTTACCGGTGACTGCACTTTTTTCTGGTGATGCTATCGGGCAAGAGGCGATCTTATTAGATGCCGCGGCGGCGCCAGGTTCAAAAACCACTCAAATAGCGGCGCGGATGCACAATCACGGCGTGCTGATCGCCAATGAATATTCTAGTAGTCGCTTAAAAGTACTCAGCGCCAATATTCAGCGCACTGGTGTGACTAATGTGGCTTTAACGCATTTTGATGCGGCGGTCTTTGGCCAATGGCTGCCAGAAACATTTGATGCCATCTTGCTTGACGCACCTTGTTCGGGCGAAGGTACGCTGCGTAAAGATCCAGCTGCGTTAAAAAACTGGAGTTTGACCAGCATTGAAAAAATAGCCGCGGTGCAAAGCGAATTAATTGAAAGTGCCTTTCATGCATTAAAAGCCGGCGGCGTGATGGTTTATTCCACCTGCACGCTAAGTGAACAAGAAAATCAGCAGGTTTGCCGCCATTTAAAAAATAAATTTGGCGAGGCATTAAGTTTTGAGCCACTGGCTGATCTGTTTGTAGGGGCAAAAGAAGCCACTACTGCGGAAGGCTTTTTGCATGTTTGGCCGCAGATTTTCGATAGTGAAGGTTTTTTTGTCGCGAAAATAAAAAAACATCATTCCGTGGTGAATCCCTACTTTAAGCCGAGCAAAGTGGGAAAGTTTCCGTTTTTGCCGCTAGATGAGAAGTTAGTTACCAAAATTAACCAAGAAATTTATATTAAATACGGGGTGAGTCCACAAGGCGAGTTAGTGCAACGCGCAGAAGATATTTGGTTAATTCCCGCTGCCTTTTCCCCGTTAAAAGGCAAAATGCGCTTTGACCGTATTGGCATAAAAATAGCGCATACCTTTAAGCAAGGCTACAAATTAGCTCATGAGTGGGCCCTGGCTTATGGCGATAAAGCATCGGCGGGATGTGTTGAATTAAGCGCCGATGAGGCGCGTGACTTTATGAAAGGTCGTGATGTTTGGCCTGAAGCGTCAGGCACTGGCGAAGTTATTTTACGTTATCAAGGTTATCCGTTGGGTCTTGGCAAATGGGTTGGCAGCAAAATCAAAAATGCGCTGCCGCGCGATTTGGTGCGCGATAACAATTTATTCGACGATCACTGCTAAATTAGCCGGCTCGTCTTGTAAACCCTGCGCCTCAATTTCTTGGCGATAAAGTAGATCGATCGCTTGTTCAAGCAAGGATGCTTGATTATCTTCTAACTGCTCGGCTAATTCGGCCAACCTTTCTCGATGAGATTGGCTAACCCAGCACTGCAAACGGAAATGGGTTTGCTGTTTTCGACTCACGTGTAAGCGTTGCCGCTGAGCATTGTCCAAATTTTCACTGATTTTCTTTACTTGGTTACTGCTAGTTGGCGTATCTAACATACGTTATCTCTAATTGCTGAATGTGGAATAAAGAAAGATGACGTCTATTACATGACATATTTAACATAAAACAGTCGGGTTAAAGCAGGCCGTCAAGCGCATGATCAGAGAACTTATTGGCATCATCAAAATACTCTTGTAACGTGCGCATGTCTTTATGACGAGTGACTTCAAGTATTTTATTCATTGGCTTGCCCGCCGTCACGGCTGACGTGATAAAACCACGGCGCAAGCTATGGCCACTAACCATCAGTTGTGCAAAGTTTGCTTGCGCCCGTTTTTTAATCATGAGGTTGATACCTTGTGGCCCCAGCGCTAATTCGGTTAATTCGCCCCAGCGCGTCATGCGGCGAAAGAGCGGACCTTCTGTAATTTGACTTAAGGCTAACCACGCTTTAATTGCCTGGATCGGGCAATTGGTTTGTCCTGGGATCAAAGCAATTTCACTGTCATGCAGTTGGTGTTTACTTGGTTTAATGCCCAGCCTTATACCCTGGCCGACAAATTTAACATCAGTTATCTCTAACTTTGCCGCCTCAGAGCGGCGCAGCGCACCACTAAACATAAGCAATAACAACGCATAATCGCGCACGCCGATCAGCGTAGATTGATCAATACACGCAAGCACTTGTGTTAATACCGGAATGGTTAAAGCGGCCGCTTTGGCTTTACGGTTATCACCCAAGCGCACAATACCGCGCATCATCTCTTTAATTTCTGGATGCTCGGTAGGCAATGGGGTAATGCCTTTTTGTTTAAACGCGTAGCGTACGCCGGCTAAGCGGCGCACTAAGGTTGCGGGCTTGCGCGGTTCGCCATCGACTAACTGGCCCTGATTATTTTTTTTATCGCTCCACTGCCAATGTGCCAAGATGCCATCGGCTTGATCGGCGAGAAAATTCATTATGTCATGATGCGTAGCCTGTAATGGTTCCAGCTCATTTAATTGGCACCAATACACAAAGATCCGCGTATCTGCCTGATAGGCATTTAAGGTGGCGTCCGCTTTGGCACTACGCAAAAAACGCTGCGCGCGGCGGTTTAGCTTGGCATCAAATACCGACTCAAGGGATTGGCCCCCACTAGTTATACGTGCAAGTGCTGTCATGTAAGCCTTTGATTTTGTTGATATTTTTAATATGACTATCGATAATGAATATTATCGATAGTCAT
>JBOFMA010000140.1:0-8387 GCA_051658125.1 Aeromonas sp. | reverse complement strand
CTACAGAGATTTTTTCTTTTTTTAGCGCGTAGATCTGGTATCTTTGCACTTCGGTAAGTTGTTTGTATTTCATCTGTGATTCACTGTGGTAGGTAAATTACGATGATACAGCAACTTACCGTTTTTGTTTACACAGTGTCGCACTTACTAGTTGAATCCAAGAAACCAAGAAATTGCCCACTTAGCCGCCAAGAATAATGCCAGACAAGATAAGCTAATCGCGTTTCATTTAATTGGCAGCCACGGCCCGACTTATTACCAACGTTATCCCGCAGCACATCGCCAATTTATGCCCGACTGCCCGCGCAGCGATATTGAAAATTGCAGCGATGAAGCGCTGATCAATACTTATGACAATACCATTCGCTACAGCGATTATGTGTTAAGTCAATTGATTGCGGTATTAAAGCGCTATGAAAACACGCACCAAGTAGCGCTGATCTATTTATCTGATCACGGTGAATCATTTGGTGATAATGGCCTCTATTTACACGGCACGCCGTATAAATTTGCCCCTGAATCACAAACCAAAGTGCCGCTGCAAATGTGGTTTTCCGAGCGATTTATTGCCGCCAAAAAGCTCGATATGACCTGTTTGAGTGAGCAAGCCGCGAGCCAAGCCTATTCTCACGATAATTTCTTCTCCTCAATGCTCGGCTTGTGGGATATTTCCACGAGTATGTATGAGCCAAGCCTTGATCTATTTAAGCCGTGCCGCTCGCAATGAGCTCAGAGAACGCGCCAAAAATGGTTAATTTTTGTCCCGCAGACGCGGAATAATTGCGTAAATAAGCGGCAAGTTAGTCACAATACGCGCATTTAGCCACACATCAGAGCACCTAGCGGGCAAGATGCGGTATCTTATGCGCGTTTGTTATTTTCAGTGGCGTGTTCGCCTTCGGCCCCTTTGCAACAGCAGGCTTATTTATGATCATCCAACCGAAAGTTCGTGGCTTTATCTGCACCACCACTCACCCCACCGGCTGCGCCGCTAACGTTGAGCGCCAAATTGCGCAAACCTGCGCCCAAGGCAAAATCGCCAATGGCCCAAAAAAAGTGTTAGTGCTCGGCGCCTCCACCGGCTATGGCCTGTCGTCACGCATTGCCGCCGCCTTTGGTAGCGATGCGGCCACCATCGGCGTGTTTTTTGAAAAGCCCAGCAGCGCAACCAAAACCGGTAGCGCCGGTTGGTATAACTCGGCCGCGTTTGATAAAGCCGCCAAAGCCGCGGGCCTGTACAGCAAAAGCATCAACGGCGATGCCTTTTCCGATGAATGCCGTACCAAAGTCATTGAGTTGATTAAAGCGGATTTAGGCCAAATTGATCTCGTGGTCTATTCACTGGCCAGCCCCGTGCGCAAAATGCCCGGTAGCGGTGAGTTGGTGCGCTCAGCGCTAAAGCCCATCGGCGAGCCCTACACCACCACCGCCATTGATACCAATAAAGATCAAATCATCACCGCCAGCGTAGAACCGGCCAGTGACGAAGAGATCGCCAACACCATCACCGTGATGGGCGGGCAAGATTGGGAGCTGTGGATGCAGGCATTAGCCGATGCCGGCGTACTGGCCGAGGGCGCCAAAAGTGTCGCCTATTCCTATATTGGAACCGATCTGACGTGGCCAATCTACTGGCACGGCACCTTGGGCCGCGCGAAAGAGGACTTAGATCGCGCCGCAGCGGCCATTCATCGCCAGTTAGCGGCCCGTGGCGGCAACGCGCATGTAGCTGTGCTCAAATCGGTAGTGACACAAGCCTCCAGCGCGATTCCGGTGATGCCGCTGTATATTTCGATGGCCTTTAAAATCATGCAAGAGCTGGGGCTGCACGAAGGCTGCATGGAGCAAATCGACCGCCTGCTGCGCACGCGCCTGTACAGCGATAAGTTAGCGCTCGATGAGTGCCAGCGCATTCGTATGGATGATTGGGAGTTACGTGACGAGGTGCAAAGCCGTTGCCGCGCACTGTGGCCAAGCATCACCAGCGAAAACTTAAGCCAGCTGACCGATTACCAAGGCTATAAGACCGCCTTTTTACAGCTGTTTGGCTTTGCCATTGACGGGGTCGACTACGCCGCTGACGTATCGCCCATGGTCGAATTTGACGTCATCACGCTGTAACTCAGCACCAAAGAGGGCGCGCGCCCTCTTTTTTTTTGCGTCGGCATTCGCCGCCCGCTAACCTACATTTTCCCCTTCGCCCAGCTCAAGGATGTTGCTATGAGTGATGTTACCTCCCCGGCCAGTGCGCTGAAAAAACGCCCGATGCCGTCGGTGTTTACCCTATTGTTTTTGATTATTGCCGTGATGGCCGCCCTAACCTGGGTGCTGCCTGCCGGTAAATATAACTATCTCACCGCCGATAGCCGCCAAGCGGTAGCTGCCACCGAGGTCGCGGCCTACAGCGGCAGCGAGCGCTTGCTGCCGGTGCCGGGCAGTTACACCGAGCTGCCCGCCGCGCCGCAAGGCCCGTTAGCCGTGCTCAAAGCACCAATTCAAGGCTTTCATAAGGCCGCTGACGTGGCGCTGTTTGTGCTGGTGATTGGTGGTTTTTTGGCGGTCACTATGCGCACCGGCGCCTTAGATGCCGGCGTTGGCGCCATTGTGCGCGTCTTTGTCGGCCGCGAATTGTGGCTGATCCCGGTGCTGATCAGCCTGTTTGCTTTGGGTGGCTCCACCTTTGGCTTGGCCGAAGAAACCGTGGCCTTTTGGGCGCTGATCATCCCGGTGATGATGGCGGCCGGCTTTGATCGCATGGTGGCGGCCGGCACCATTTTGCTTGGCTCTGGCATCGGCGTGCTGGCCTCAACGGTCAATCCCTTTGCCACTGGTATTGCTTCGGGCTTTGCCGGCATTGCCATTGGCGAGGGCATGGGCCTGCGTCTGGTGCTCTGGCTGCTGCTGGTGCTGTTTGCCTCGTGGTATGTCATGCGCTATGCCAAACAAGTTAAGCAAGACCCGGCGCGCTCGGTGCTGGCTAACTTAACCTTTCACGATGAATTTGCCCACATGCAGCCGAGCAATGCCGCCTTTAGCCGCCGGCAAAAGGCGACCATGGCGCTGTTTTTTGGCACCTTTTTACTGATGATCTACGCCGTGGTGCCCTGGGCTGATTTAGGCATCACTTGGCTGCCGACCCTCGGTTGGTGGTTTAACGAACTATCTACCCTGTTTTTTAGCGCATCGATCTTAATTGCGCTGGTCAACCGCTTAGGCGAAGGCGAGTATGTGGCCACCTTTTTAACGGGTGCGCGCGAGCTGATTGGCGTGGCTTTGGTGGTAGCAGTGGCACGCGGTATCTATGTGGTGATGGAACAAGGCTTGATCATTGATTCCATCCTGCACTGGGCCGAAGGCTTGGTCACCGGCGTGTCGTCCTCGGTGTTTATCGTCATCAGCTACGCCGTGCATGTGCTGCTGAGCTTTTTTATCCCCTCCACTTCAGGGCTGGCGACCGTGTCGATGCCACTGATGGCGCCGCTGGCCGATTTTTCCGGCATTAAGCGTGAATTAGTCATCACGGCCTATCAATCGGCGTCGGGGCTAATCAACTTGTTTGCGCCTACCGCCGCGCACTTGGTCGCGGGGCTGGCACTAGCCAATATTCCCTACGATCGCTTCTTGCGCTGGGTGCTGCCGTTTGTCGGCGGCGTGGTGGCAATTACCCTGTGTGTTTTGGTTATTGGCAGTTGGTGATCCGCGGTTAGCCGTTAGCCCGTGATGCGCAAAGCACTCAGCACTAAAAAATAGAAGGCGCCACGGGCGCCTTTTATTTTACCCAGATACGGGCGGTTAAACTTGCTTGTAGTGCTTTAAGAAGCGCGCCAAGCGGCCAATGGCCTCTTCAAGCTCCTCTTCACGCGGCAGGAACACCAAGCGGAAGTGATCGGGCGCCGGCCAGTTAAAGCCGGAGCCTTGCACCAGCAGCAAACGCTCTTGCTTAAGCAGATCAAACACCATCTGCTGGTCATCGCGAATGTCATACACCTTAGGGTCAAGGCGCGGGAACATATACAGCGCGCCCTTGGGCTTGACGCACGACACGCCAGGAATTTGGTTAAGTAACTCCCAGGCCTTATCGCGCTGGCGGCGCAAGCGCCCACCCGGCAAAATCAGCTCATTAATGCTTTGATAGCCGCCCAACGCACTTTGAATGGCGTGCTGCATCGGCACGTTAGCGCACAAGCGCATCGATGAGAGCATTTCTAAGCCATCAATGTAGCCTTTAGCGCGCTCTTTTGGCCCCGTGAGCACCATCCAGCCTTGGCGAAAACCACAGGCGCGATAGGCTTTAGACAAACCATTAAAAGTCACTACCACCACATCATCACACAGGGTGCAAACACTGGTGTGGCTGATATCGTCGTACAATATTTTGTCGTAAATTTCATCGGCAAAGATGATGAGGTTGTGCTGGCGGGCAATTTCAATCACCTCGAGCAAAAACTCGCTGCCATACACAGCGCCGGTCGGGTTATTGGGGTTAATCAGCACAATGCCGCGGGTGCGCGGGGTGATCTTGCTGCGAATATCATCAAGATCTGGATACCAATCGGCACCTTCATCACAGCGATAATGCACGGCGTGACCGCCCGACAAGTGCACCGCCGCCGTCCACAATGGGTAATCCGGCGAGGGCACCAGCATCTCATCGCCATTGTTTAGCAGCGCTTGCATCGCCATCACGATCAATTCGCTAGCGCCATTGCCGATATAAATATCGTCAATATCCACCGAGCGCATACCCTTTTGCTGGTAATACTGCATGACCGCTTTGCGCGCAGAAAACAGACCCTTAGAATCGCAATAGCCTTGGCTTTGCGGCATGTTCAGGATCACATCTTTGATCAGCTCTTCTGGGGCGTTAAAGCCAAACGGCGCAGGGTTACCGATATTGAGCTTTAAAATGCGGTGGCCTTCTTCTTCAAGGCGGCGCGCCTCTTTATGCACGGGGCCGCGAATGTCGTAGCAAACATCATCGAGCTTATGCGACTTGTCGATTGTAAACATGGGGAGTCCTTGCCTGTGGGCAGTAGGCGGCACGCGCCGCCGGCGCTTTTGCAGCGTGCTAATTTTGTGGTGCCTATTTTTCACAGAATCGCCACGCTAAACAATGAATTTTTCGCAAAATCCGCGCCCCAAAAGGCCAAGGCCGACGATGGCGACACGCCAAGTCAGCCGCGCGCTAAATTTTTGTGGCCATGGCATACTGCGGCCTTGGCTAATGACCTGAGTTTGACCATGACACAACCCTCTGCGATTCCTACCCCCACCTTGCCGCTCGGCCCTTATGTACACTTTAAAGGCGGCCATTACACCGTGCTGATGCTCGCGACCCACAGCGAAACCGAAGAGCCGTTAGTTATCTATCGCGCTGAACAAACCGGCGGTATTTTTGCTCGCCCGCTGCTGATGTTTACCGAGCAAGTGCTGCATGCGGGCCACTGGCAGCCACGCTTTGCCCCGGTGACTGCGGAGTAATAAAAAACCCCAACGCGCCTGTGCGGCGGCGTTGGGGTTTTATGACAATTAATCGCAGTGCCAAGCTACGCTGTTAAACCAGCAGCATCACGCGGCCGACTTCCACGCCGACAAACAGCAAACCGCCCACCAATTGGCATTTGAGCAAAAAAGTGCGAGAGGCAGGGCTCAGCGGCCGGCTCGAGAGCAGACCTGCCCATTTGGGCACTAAATAGAGCGAGATGGGGATCGCAATCCATTTAAACAGCGCCACCACGCCTTCAAAACCGTGCCACTGCGGGCTCGCCGGATTGATAAAGCTTGAGATCACCATCGAGCCCAAAAATACCGCCAGTAAAAAACTCAGCACCACTAATAGTGTCTTCATTTGTCATCTCCTTATGTCATAGCTAGCACGTTCCATCGCGCCGCCTTTTTTGAGCAAACCCAAGGGTCACTTGATCTTGCTCACCGTCTGTTACCTACCATGGCAAGCCAGAACGTTACCCACCTTTACTAACGTAAAAGGTTGCGCGCATCTGGGCGCCATTATCCATAAACTTTTTTATAAAAACGTTTTCTTGATCTCATTTTTAGACAAAAAAACAAAAATAAACGTTTGCTATAACGCAAGCGCTGAGCGCAGGTGCTGCTGGTAACGGGCATACAGAGTTTGCACTCGCGCCACATAGGCGCGGGTTTCTGGATACGGCGGCACGCCACCATGTTTTTGCACCGCGCCCATGCCAGCGTTATACGCCGCCATCGCCAGCGCCACATCACCATCATAGCGGCGCAGCAAACTGGCCAAATACTTCACGCCGCCCAAAATATTTTGCTCGGCATGCAGCGCATCACTGACGCCTAACTCGCGGGCGGTGGCCGGCATCAATTGCGTTAAGCCCATAGCGCCTTTACGCGAAACTGCGCGGGGGTTAAAGGCCGATTCCGCATGGATCAAGGCGCGGATCAGCGCCGGCTCCACCTGATAATTAGCCGCCGCCTGCGCAATCGTGTGGCTGTAGGGGGTTAAATACAGCCCCGTGGTGCGCCAATTGACCTGCGATTGCACATTACAAGCAAAGCAATCGTTAAAGCGCAGCAACTCATAATGGCCTTGGCGTGGTGGCGCATCGCCGTAGCGCACCACGCCATTTTTACCCACCGATTTATACACGCGCACCTGATTAAGCCGAGTCGCCGGGCGCGGGGGCGCCGTGGCGGAGCTTGGGGGCGCGCTGGCGGTAAGTGCCACCGGTGTAAGCGCCGTCTGCGCAGCGGATGGCTCGGCGAGGTTCTCTTGCATACTTAGCGTGGCCGACGCCTCCAAAATAACCACTTTGGCCAAAGGCACCGCGGCAGAGGCGGCAAGCACGGGGGCCGGTGTCAGCCAGACAAATGGCCAAGCGAGCAGACAAAAACCGGCGCAAAACCGCCTAACACTTAGGCTCGCCGCAGGTGCACTTACGGAAAATAAAGGGGCTTGCCATGGGCGGCGCAAGGCCAATAACAGCGCGGGGGAAAAACGCGGTGCATGCGTGGTTGCGCAAAACGCAGGCGACAAGAATCGACGCAGATGGGCGCAAACCGCGCGCGATATGGATAACGCTATGACGGCGTGACTGAGCGGCGATGCGCGGGCCGACGCAGGCACAGCGGTGTGGGCTAAAAATAACGGGGGCACAACAGACTCCTTGTCATGCGGCGCGGGCAGGCAGCGCCAAACGCAGCCAGTTGCCCACATTCGGTGGGCAACTTGTCCTAGGCGGCCATCCTAGCCAACCCAGTACCAGGCCATTAATTGTGCGTGGTTACATACGCTTATTTGGCTTTGTTGGGCTTTTTTTCTGGCAGCGGCGCGCCATTGCGTGCCACCACTTTGCCCACTTCAAAACCAATATGACCGGCCAACTCGGCTAAGTCTACCGCTTTAGCCTCGCGGCCAATGGCGTAGCGATGATTCACCCGCGTCATCGCTGGCGCTAGCAAGGTGTCGGCGACCAGTGGTTGGCGCCAGCCTTGGCCAAAGCGCGCCACCAATACGCCCTCTTTTAATAACTCGGCGATGATTTCATAAGCCGGCGCGCCTTGGCCAAAGGTCAAGCTTTGTGCAGGTTTTTCTCCCGCCATCGGCGCTTCGCTTGCAGAGATAAGCTGCGTGCGGATCAGCCATTTGGGCCAGCTCACCGCTGGTTGCGCCGCCACCGCGCCACTGGCGGCAGCCGCTACAGGCGCAGGTTTTGGCGTATAGACTTTGCCCGTTTGGTATTCGTTCACCTTAATGGCATTAAGCAGCTGGGCGGTAAATTTTGCCGTCAGCACTTGCTCGGCGCTGATCTGCTCATTGCGCATAATCGGCGCCACATGCCACGTTTGTGCATAGGGCTTTGCCGGTTTAGATTCCGCCGCGCTAGCGGCGGTGGGGAGCAGCAGCAATGCTGCTAACAGAGTCACAACTTTTTTCATCAATCAGGTCTCATTTCACAGCCACAAGCACTTTATTTTGCCAACGCCGCGAGCGCCAGCGCCAGAACATGGCCAAACCGCGCACCCATTCATCGCAGGCCAGTGCCAACCAAATCCCTACCAGACCGTAACCTTGCATAATTCCGAAAAAATAGGCAAGTGGCACGGCAATGCCCCACATCGATGCCACGCCGACGAGCAGCGGAAAGCGGGCATCGCCCGTGGCGCGCAGCGCGTTAATCACCACCAAGTTAAAAGTGCGCCCCGGCTCTAAGATCAGGCTGACCATAAAGAGCTGGGCGACTTGGCGAATGATGTCACCATCGGCGGTAAATAAACTGATAATCCGCTCGCCATTCATCGCCGCAGCAATCGCAATCAAGGTCGTTACAATCAGGCCGAGCTTTAAGCTGTGCAGCAGTTGCTTATAGGCGCGCTCAAACTGCCGTGCGCCGGCCAAG
>JBOFMA010000139.1:0-72392 GCA_051658125.1 Aeromonas sp. | reverse complement strand
ACAACGCAGCATGGGATACAATCCGATTATCGTTGTCAGTAATTCCACTAAGCTAAATGAAAAATATCAATTACTTAACTCACCAGACTATTCGTTTATTTATGAGCAGCATGCGGACTTCTGTATTAAGAACGATGATGTTAGCTATTCATCCCCTGAATACCCATTCTCAACAGTTTCTTATGACGATGAACAATATCCATTCTTCTTTGTTTACCAAGATTTTAAGCAAAAAATTAAAGATCTTAGCTCCATGCTCCTAGGTGCTGCGCAGCAAAACGCCGCATTTATCGCGCTTGGCGAATCTATATTCACCAAAAAAATAGCCGAGCAACTTGAAATAACTGTTATCCATGCTGAATGATTTTTAATTACGGTAGATAACGTGTTTATCTACCGTAATAATTTAATTATTCAATCATCTTTGCCATTTTTTACCCAATTCAACCATGAGCGCTTTGGCGGTCGCGGGGATGTCGTCAGGCTGGTCTTTGCGCAAATCGTGATCATCAGGCAGCGGCTGGCCGGTGAAGGCGTGCAAAAACGCTTCGCACAGCAGTTCGCTGTTGGTGGCGTGGCGCAAGTTGTTCACTTGCCGGCGCGTGCGCTCATCGGTGAGCACTTTAAGCACTTTAAGTGGAATTGAGACGGTGACTTTTTTCACCTGCTCGCCCTTTTTGCCGTGTTCTGCATAAGGACTGATGTAGTCGCCGTTCCACTCTGTACCCATGACTTCAATTCCACCCATCAATTGCTACTAGCCGCCCGCAGGCATGAGGCGCGGATTTTAACCGCTCCCCCCGTTTGGTGCAAACTCAGTGCGGTGGCGCAAAGTTTAGCGGTGCTGTTTGACCCGCAAGCGGCTATGCGGTTAGGGTGTGACAAGATTCGTCAGCAAGGAGTGCAGACCGTGACCAGCGTGGCCAATGAGCGTAGTGAAGTGCATAAATTTGGTGGCAGCAGCTTGGCTGATGCACGCTGTTTTTTGCGAGTGGCACGGTTAATCGAGCAGCAAAGTGCGGCAGATGCGCTGATCGTGGTCTCGGCGGCCGGCAAAACCACCAATCAGTTGCTCGAAATCATCGGGCACAATAGCGACAACCCCAAGCGCGCGAGTCAGTTGTTGCGCGAATTAGGCCGCTTTCAGGCCGAGCTTATCAATGCGTTGCTGCTTAGCCAACTGCGTCGCCAGTTGCGCCAGCAATTGAGCCGCGATCTACATTTTATTGCCCATCGTTTAGTTGAACCGCTGGATGAGTTTAGCCACAACCAGCTGCTTAGTTTTGGTGAAGTCTGGTCAGCGCGTTTGCTGGCAACTGTTTTGCGCGAGCGCAATGTGGCCGCAAGCATGCTCGATGCACGGCAATTTTTGCGCGCCATTGATGGCGCTGAGCTGCTGATTGATGAGCCGCTGTCGCGCCATTTATTACAGCTAGCACTAAAATCCCAGCCTGATCGCGTGGTCATCACTGGGTTTATCGCCGCCAATCACCAAGGCCGCACCTTGCTGTTGGGGCGTAATGGCTCAGATTACAGCGCGACACTTATCGCGGCACTGATTAGCGCACCAAAAACTACGATTTGGAGCGATGTGGCGGGAGTCTATAGCGCCGACCCGCGGCGCGTCGCGCAAGCGGAATTATTGCCAGAGCTGACCCTGCAAGAGGCCCACGAGGTGGCGCGCTTGGGCTCGTCGGTCTTGCATCGCCGTACTTTGCAACCGGTAGCGCGCAGTTGCCAGCAGTTAACCCTGCGCAGCAGTTTAGCCCCAGAACAAGGCGCATCGCACATTGTGCGCCCGCCCCTGCGCGGCCTCACCCAGCCGATACTAATGGTGTCAGATCACGTGCATTTGCTTGAATTAACCTTACCGGCCGAGCGGGCCGCAGCGGTGCAAAAACAGCTGGAAGCGGATTTACGCGCCGCGCAATTAGCCCCGCTGGCCAAGTACTATCAGGCGCACAGCCAGCAATTGCTGCTGGCTTATCACCCAGAACTGTCACCACACGCATTTAACTTGCTCAATCAGTGGCAATTTCAGCTCGGCACGCGGCAATTGCTGCAGCATCAAGGCTACAGTTTGGTTGCGCTGGTCGGCCCCGATGTCACCCGTGATAACGCGCGCTTGACGCTGTTTAACCAACACGTACATGAATTGGCGTGGCAATTTAACCACGCCAGTAGCAACGGTTTAAGCTTTATCGCCATTTTGCGCTGCATGGTACCGAGCCCTTGGCTCAGTCACCTGCATCAACAATTGCAAGCACTGGCGCAACCGGCGCAGCGCCAGCGAGCGTAAACCGCGCAGGTTAAGTCGCGGTATGCGGCAACAGCGGGGCTAAAAAGCGCGCGGTATGCGAGGTTGGATGGGTACTGATCGCCTCTGGGGTTCCGGCCACCAAAATTTGCCCGCCCCCCGCGCCGCCTTCTGGGCCAAGATCCACCACCCAATCGGCGGTTTTCACCACATCCAGATTGTGCTCAATCACCACTAAGGTATTACCGCGATCGCGCAATTTATGCAGCACGCCGAGCAGTTGCTTGATGTCGTGAAAATGCAGGCCTGTAGTCGGTTCATCCAAGATATACAAGGTCTTGCCGGTATCGCGTTTGGATAGTTCGCGCGCCAATTTCACCCGCTGCGCCTCTCCGCCCGAAAGCGTGGTCGCCGCTTGCCCCAAGCGAATGTAAGCAAGCCCCACATCAATTAAGGTTTGCAGTTTGCGCGCTAGCGCTGGCACCGGGGCAAAAAACTCGCGCGCATCTTCCACCGTCATGTCCAAAATTTGGTGAATGTTTTTACCCTTATAGTGCACCTCCAAGGTTTCGCGGTTATAGCGCTTGCCCTTACAGGCATCACACGGCACATACACATCTGGCAAAAAGTGCATCTCGACTTTGATCACGCCATCGCCTTGGCACGCTTCGCAGCGCCCGCCGCGCACGTTAAAAGAAAAACGCCCGGGTAGATAACCGCGCGCCCGCGCCTCGGGAGTGGCGGCGAGCAATTCACGCACCGGCGTAAACAGGCCGGTATAGGTGGCCGGATTTGAACGCGGCGTGCGGCCAATCGGGCTTTGGTCAATCGCCACCACTTTATCGAGCTGATCTAGCCCCTCAATCCGGCGATAAGGCGCGGGGGATGCTTCGGTGGCGCCATTGAGCTCACGCTGGGCAATGGCATACAAGGTATCGTTGATTAAGGTCGATTTACCCGAACCCGATACGCCGGTGACACAGGTCATCACGCCGAGCGGCAATTCCAAGGTCACGTTGCGCAAATTGTTGCCGCTGGCGCCATGTAATTTCAGCCACTGGCCAGTGAGCGGTGTGCGCGCTGGCACGGCAATGGCTTTGCGCCCAGACAAATAATCGCCGGTTAGTGACGCGGGGTTGGCCATAATCTGCGCGGGGGTGCCTTGGGCGACAATTTCGCCGCCATGCACGCCGGCGCCGGGGCCAATATCAAGCACATGGTCAGCCAAACGAATGGCATCTTCATCGTGCTCGACCACAATCACAGTGTTGCCTAAATCGCGCAGGTGGGTCAGGGTTTTTAATAACCGCTCATTATCGCGCTGGTGCAGGCCAATTGAGGGTTCATCGAGTACATACATCACGCCGACTAAGCCCGCGCCAATTTGGCTGGCCAAACGAATGCGCTGCGCTTCACCACCGGAGAGGGTGTCTGCGCTGCGCGCCAAGCTTAAATAATTCAGGCCGACGTTGACCAAAAAGCCCAAGCGCTCGGTGATCTCTTTTAAGATCTTTTCGGCAATTTGCGCCCGCTGGCCGGTTAAGCTCAGCGCACTAAAAAACGCGAGCGCAGCGCCAATCGACAGTTCGCTAATGGTCGGCAAATTCACCTGATTGATAAACACATGCCGCGCTTCGGCTTTTAGCCGGCTGCCACCGCAGTGACTGCACGGCTGGTTGGCGATATATTTCGCCAACTCATCGCGCACACTGCTTGATTCGGTCTCGCGGTAGCGGCGCGCCATGTTATTGAGCACGCCTTCAAAGCTGTGTTTGCGCAGCACCACATCACCGCGATCATTGGTGTAACGAAACGCCACCTCGCGCCCTTGCGAACCGCGCAAAATCACCTCTTGGATTTTGCGCGGGATCTCTTGCCACGGCGCCTCCACATCAAAGCCATAGTGCTCGCTCAGCGCTTTGAGCATTTGAAAGTAATAAAAACTGCGCTTATCCCAGCCGCGAATAGCCCCCGCAGCCAGACTCAAGCTGGGATCGTGGATGATCTTGTCTGGATCAAAATATTGCTGCACGCCTAGCCCATCGCAGGTTGGGCAAGCGCCGGCCGGATTATTAAAAGAGAAAATGCGCGGCTCGAGTTCGCTAATCGCATAACCGCATTCGGGGCAGGCAAAGTTGGCAGAAAAAGTCAGCGTGGCTAACTCACTCTCCGCAGCCATAGGTGCGACCAGCACGATGCCGCCGGAGAGCGCCAAGGCGGTTTCCATCGATTCGGCCAAACGCGGCGCCAAATCAGCGCGCACTTTAAAGCGATCCACCACCACTTCGATGGTGTGCTTTTTTTGCAACTCAAGCGTGGGTGGGTCGGACAAGTCGCACACCTCGCCATCGATGCGGGCCCGAATAAAACCTTGACTGGCGAGGCTTTCGAGCAGCTTTACATGCTCACCTTTGCGCTCACGCACCACCGGCGCCAGCAACAATAGCGCCGTACCTTCCGGCAGTGCTAGCACTTGGTCCACCATTTGGCTTACCGTTTGCGCCGCCAGTGGCAAATCATGCTCGGGGCAGCGCGGCTCGCCCACACGGGCAAACAGCAAACGCAGATAATCGTGAATTTCGGTAATAGTACCGACGGTGGAGCGCGGATTGTGCGAGGTCGACTTTTGCTCGATCGAGATCGCGGGTGACAGCCCCTCGATGTGGTCCACATCGGGCTTTTCCATCAAGGACAAAAACTGCCGCGCATAAGCAGACAGGGATTCCACATAGCGCCGCTGTCCTTCGGCATACAAGGTGTCAAAGGCGAGCGATGATTTCCCCGATCCCGACAGTCCCGTGACCACGATCAATTGGTCGCGCGGTAGATTGACGTTAAGGTTTTTAAGATTGTGGGTGCGGGCACCTCGAACCGTGATCTGCTCCATCTGCTGCGCCTTGGTTGCGTTTGCTAAGGGCCGAATTATGGCACAAACCACTACTGGATGAATAGACAGGCACTCGCGGCGCTTGGTATCCTTGCGCCAACAATTTCGCCGCTGCCTGTGGGCAGCAAGGCGGGTTGGCTGCTACTATAAGCGCCCCGTGCGCCGCACGCCCAACCCACGTTTTCGCCGTCGCCTATTCGGCGGCATTCACCACACGATGAGACAGACACCATGGCCAGTCGCGGCATCAACAAAGTTATTTTGATCGGAAATCTGGGGCAAGACCCTGAAGTGCGCTACATGCCTAGTGGCGGCGCAGTGACCAACATCACCCTGGCGACTTCAGACAGCTGGCGCGATAAGCAAACCGGTGAGCAAAAAGAGCGCACCGAATGGCACCGCGTGGTGTTGATGGGGAAATTGGCTGAGATCGCCGGTGAATACCTGCGTAAAGGCTCGCAAGTCTACGTGGAAGGCAAACTGCAAACGCGCAAATGGCAAGACCAAAGCGGCCAAGAGCGCTACACCACTGAAGTGCTGGTTGATGGCTTTAACGGCGTGATGCAAATGCTTGGCGGCCGTAGCCAAAATGCCGGCATGGACACCAACATGGGCGGTCAGGGTGGCTATAACCAAGCGCCGCGCCAGCAATATAACAACCAAAGCAACCAAAGCAACTATGGTGGCGCGCAAAGCGGCCATCCGACTGAGTTTAACCAAGCACCCGCACAAGAGTGGGATCGCCCAGCCGGTCGCCCAAGCCAGCCGCCCGTACGCCAAGCACAAGCGCCTGCGCAGCCACAAACGCCACCACCGATGCCCAATGAGCCATCGATGGATTTTGACGACGATATTCCGTTCTAGATCTTGGCCATTAGCCAACGCGGGCCACGCCCACCCAATAAAAAAGCCTGCAATTGCAGGCTTTTTTATTGGGTATTTTGGCGCGAGCCGCTTACGCAGAGCCTTCGGCGGCAGGTGCAGTGGTGGCTGGCGGCGCCTTACTGGCTTGGCTTAACTTAAACGAAAAGTAGCCCAACAAGCCGAGCACCATCAGCAGCGAGAAAAAGTTACTGCCCAGTTCCGGATGCAGCACTTTAACAAACGCGCTGTGGCCGAAAAAACCAATCAGCGTGCACACCCACAAGCCGCGGCCCAGCGACTCGCCGATCTGCGCCTGCATATAGAACTGATATAACTGCTGCGCGGCAAAGCCCAGCGCCAGCAGAGGGAAGATGGAAAAGTCCACCGGTGCACTAAATAGCGTCGCCCAACTGGCATCTAGGCACAGACCCGTCACCAGCGCCAGCCACAACGGCTTTTGAGGCAGCGCGCTAGCCGCTGCATTAACATGAGATTCCTGCATGATTTACTCCTTTTTTTGACTCGCGGCGTGGTGGCGACGCAGCTGCATTTGGCTGGCAGCCCCCAACGCTAACATGCGCAACTGCTGCACTGTGCGCTCGCTCAGCACATGGCGCTCTGGCACACTCATATCCAGCGCATCTGCGCCGGCGCTAAACACAATCGTCACCATCGCTTGCGCTTGGGCATAGGCCTCATCACGCTCAGCCTCGGTGTTGGCTTCTAAATAATCGGTCAGCTCAGCGGTGAAGTGCTGGATTTCGCGCGCCACCGCTTGGCGAAACGCCGGTGAGGTGCCCGAGCGCTCGCGCAGTAACAATCTAAACACATTGGGATTGTTTTCGACAAATTCCATAAAGGTTTGCACCGAGGTGCGCACAATGCTGCCCCCGCCGGCAATCCGCTGGCGCGCTTGGCGCATCAGTTGGCGCAGGGTTAAGCCACCTTCATCGACCAACGTTAAGCCCAACTCTTCCATATCGCGAAAATGGCGATAAAACGAGGTTGGCGCAATGCCCGCCTCGCGCGCGACCTCACGCAAGCTCAAATTCGAAAAGCTACGATCACTACTGAGCTGATTAAAGGCCGCATCAATCACGCAGCGGCGCGTTTTCTCTTTTTGTTGCGCGCGAATACCCACACATACCCACCTTTGGCAAATGAGCCTCGATAATACCGAAAACCACGCCCGCGATCAGTGACTAGCCAAAGAAATAACCGCGCGACATAAAAAAACCGCTCAAGCGCTGAGCGGTAAAAAAGCCAAGATCCATGTTTGTCGCCGCCAAGCCCCGCGCTATTTCGCCGGTGGATAGAGCAGATAGGGTTGCCGTTGTTGCAAATATTTCTGCAGCGCCGGCTGCCAACTTTGTTCGATGGCCGCAACGGTGTGCGCCACCGTTGCTTGTGTGACATCAACTTGCGTCAACGCCTGAAGCAGCGAATCATCGCCCACCACCTTGCCTAACCATTGTGGCCGGATCACATAGTGCGTTTGTGCGTACTGCAAATAGTCAGGCTCACGCGCAGCATCCAGCGCACCTTGGTAACCGGCTTGCGTTAACTTAAACCACCACGTCACAAACGGCGTAATCGACGCTTGCAACGTAGCCGGTGCCGCACCGCCTAATTCCGGCCGATAACTCTGCCCATAGACCGTCTTGCCACCTTGTGGCCAGCCATAGTCCGTTTGTTTGGCGTCCACCGAATAACGCACGTTAACTTGCATCTTCGGATCAGGAAAACCCACTTGCTGATGCGGATAGTCCGAACCACGCCCCATGTTCACGCTGGTGGCTTCAAATAAGCCCAGCGATGGATACAAACGCACAGCAAGTTCATTAGCTAAATTGGGTGACGGAGGTACCGGCAAGACATAACGTTGTCCACGCTGATAACCTTGCATTGGGATCAACTGCAAATCCGCTGCCGGCAATTGGTATTGCACCTGCCCAAACTGCTGCCACTGATTGTCTGCATGCTGAAGGCCATTTAGCCATAACTCGCCATTGATCATGGCAGCAAACTCAGCAGTGGTTAGATCGTGCACCATCGGCAACGGATGAATACCAATGCCAGAGACAAAGCCCTCCGTAAGAAGCGGGCCATACACCTGCCCACCATTGGGGTTGGGGCGATCAAAAACCATAAACGCCTTACCCGCCGCCTGCGCGCTCTCCAGCATCCGATGCATCGAGATGGTGTAAGTAAAAAAGCGCACACCCACATCTTGTAAGTCAAATACGATGACATCGACATCATCTAACTGCTCAGGACGCGGCTGTGCGCGCGATTGACCATTAGCATCGTTACCATACAGGCTCACTACCGGTAAACCCGATTTAGGGTCGCGATAATTCGCCTTGTCACCATAACCCGCTTCGGCTTTGCCACGTAAACCATGCTCGACAGAAAACAGCTTGGTCACGGTAAAGCCATAGCGTTGTTGCTCACTGAGCAATTTATCGATGGTATGTACGCCATGGCTATCGCGCGAGCTTTGATTCACCATCAAGCCCACCCGTTTACCTTTCAGCAATGGGCCATAAACATCACTACGATCCACACCCAGCTGTATCGGCGCCGCGGCTAGCGGTGCATTGAGCGTTTGTGCCAATGCCGGAGCACAACTTAGCGCCGCTAGCCAAGCACTGGCCAGCGTTACTGCGCGAGCGCGCCTCACAAGCCAATGCCCATATACGTCAGAGCGCGGCGGGAAAAGCCCGGCATATAGCCGGTTTCGACGCGCTGCTTGGCGTGAGGATCGGCCTGAAAACGGGAGTCTTGCGCGGCATTTAACGAGCGCTGTGCCAATACCACGATCACACTACCGGCAAATTCACGCATGACCGTAGCATCTTGCGCGGTGCCATGCATATTTTCTAGCACTTGCAATAAGCCCCAACCTTTACCATTAAAGCGCTCACTGGCCTTAACCCCCTCGCCTTTAAAATTGATGTAATCAATCAAGGCATAAGCACCATTTTTATCTTGTACCACTCGATTAAACTGCGTTTTTACCTGCTCTGGTTTAGCACTAGCCGCAATTAAGCGTCCTAACACGCCCTCTAAACGGGCGTACACCGCCTCAGCCTGCACGGCACGAGTGCTATCTAAAAATGCCAGCAACTCCAAAACCTCAGGGCTGTTCTTTGCCGCTAAAAAAGCCGCACGATCTGGCCAAGGCGCATGGGCATGGGTTTGCAATAATTTCGGTAATGCCATGCCTTTTTGCTTATAGCGCTCGACTAGGGCAGGAAACATCTCCTCAAAAGGCCCCGTTTGCCCAGCCGGATACCAAATAAAATGGGCAATTCCGAGTGAAGGAAAGGCCTCATGCTCACCCCAAAATATTAGATTTTCGCGCTTGCCTGCCGCCTCATTTTTATAAATACGCTCACCAATATCATTTAATTGCGCACTCGATAGCGCCGGCAAATCAGCGTAGGCGTTTGCCGAACAGGCAAATAATATCGACCACAAGATTTTTTTCACTTTTCATTACTCCTTGCTCGGCGCGTATGACACACATAGCGCCGCACACTAATTAAACATTAAAACTTATGCTTTAATTCCATGTACCACAAGATGAAATTATTATCCGTCGTCGTAGCCGCATTGCGGTCTTTAACCGTTTCTGGGCGATAATAAATATCAAACATCAACGAAGTCGCCGGAGAAATTGGCTGCGTTAACTGCAATCCAAACCGAGTGCGATCCATGCGCTTTAAATTAATTTCATCTTTGTCTGAATTAAAATAATAGGTTTTACTATCGGCTAATGCATAACGCACATACGGAGCGATAGTTTGTCCACTCGGGATCTTGTGGCGATAGGTAACCCAAGCAAAATGCTCCTCATTATCCATGGTGCGCACTAATTTTTCTCTAACATACAAATAATAAGCCGATAACGAGCTACTGGCATTAAATTTATAGGTGCCGCCGAGCAGATGCTCATCAATCGTACTCCAGTCACGCGTAGTCACGCCATACTCACCTTGCGCACGCGCATAATCTAACTCCCGGTCGATGATCCGGAATGAAAATGCTGCCATCAAATTTAGGTTGGCGCTGTAATTATAAGATAGCGCTGGACGCAGCCAAATTTCATTGCGCTCTTCGCCTTTACGTAGGTCACCTTTATAATCTGGCGCGGCCAGTGACGCCTTATTAATCGAGCCCCAGTGATAGCTATCATTACGATAACCCACGCGCATTTTCACGCTGCCAGATTTACCTTCAATATTAAATGGCATCGTTCGAGTGACGCCAAGACTAAAGCGATTACGGTTGTATTCACTATTGTGATCAATATATGTTTTTAAAAACTGAACGTCATACATCCATGGCGATCCATCTTGATAAATGAACGCGCCCAGATAAGGCGATGTCGCCAAAGAACCGTTTTGAAATTTCCAATCATCATCGCTGTTAATTTCTTGCTCTGTACCAAGATAAGCCTCAACATTCCATTTTGGCTTGTTTTTTAGCGCCGTAAGCTCTTGCTTTACCGAAGAAAGCTCTTGCTCTAACTGTTGCACATCACTGCCTTGGTCAGTCGGTGCAAGTACGTTATTTTCTTCCGCCTGAGCATAACCTGCGGCCAATAAGCTAGCTAGCAACGATACTCGAAAAGCTACCTGTGTAGGCAGGGTAAAAGATGAACAAAGCATATTCATTTCCTTTGCATGATTAATTTTATTTGGTCAGCTATTTTATTAGCCACCAAGCCACAACTTGGCGACCAATGTATTTGCTTTAGATTAAAGCAACTTAAAATGTCAAACCGTGATCAATGGCATACAACACTTTACTACCATCAGCTGATTTAATATTGACAGGTAACTTCCCTAGCGGACGATTAAATGGCTGCTGCGTTACCGGGTCTGCAAATAGTGTTTTCACGCCAGCCTTAATATTGGCTTCCAAGCTATTTCTATTGTTATTTGTGATGTCAAATCCCGTAACACCATAGATGGCCAAATTAGCGTTAACATTACGCAAGTGCGCAATATCATAAGGATTGCGCGTCGCAATCACCACTAATTTTTTCTGCGCCATATTTGCCGCATCAATAATCTTTTGCGCGTTAAGTGGGTCTTTACCTAAGTTATATGTCGCTAACACAATCAAATCACTTTGCGCTATTTTTGCCTGTAAGGTGTCTGTAGACAAATCGTTGCCCATTAATGCGACTTTAGCACTGTCCAGGTTAATCGCGCTCAACGCGGTCTCATTCACCAAGCCATTAATGTGCTTAATTATCAGGTCATTACGTGATTGCTCATCGGAAATAACCAATATATTGCTATTTTCTTTTAATACAAACGGCAATACCGCATCATTCTTAATCAAAGTTATCGCATTTTCCGATACCATATCTTCGAGCTTTTTATGCTGTAAAGAAGCGACGATGGTTTTAGCTACTGCGCTATCTTTTGCCATGCCATCAATGCGGTGAGTTAACTTAGCCAACACTACACGCTGCGCGGATTGCTTAATACGCTCACGCAAATCTTCATCTTTATCTGCTTGGCTTATGAGATGGGTATACAGCTTATCTAATTTTCCAACCGCCGCCGCATCCCATATCGGGATCGGCATTAAAGCAATATCTACGCCTGCTTTTAATGCCGTCTCTACCGCCCAGTTCATGTCAAAATTGCTTGAAATTGCACCCATATCCATCGCATCGGTTAATACCAAACCATCAAATTTAAGCTGCTGACGCAGCACCCCATCGATGATTTTTTTTGATAACGTCGCTGGCGTAGTCATCTTTTCGCCTTTTAACGTCGTCAACTGTGAGTTATCTAACTGAGGTACAGAAACATGCGCGGTCATGACGGAATCCGCACCGTATTTAAGTGCTTGCGCAAAAGGCGGTAAATCAATCCGGCGCCACTCTTGCACCGAGTAAGGCACCGATGGCAAACCAAAATGCGAATCCACGGCTACGTTACCGTGCCCAGGGAAATGCTTGGCTGAAGTTAAAATATTATATTTATGGATGCCTTTTACATAGCTATTAGCCATTGTGGTGACCAATTCAGGCCGGTCAGAATAAGAACGCACACCTATCACTGGGTTATTTTGATTACTATTTACATCAACTACTGGACCGAAATTAAAATTAAAGCCCAAGCTAGCAAGCTCAGCGCCATGTACCATACCCGATAATTCCGCTAAAGCTGGATTGCGTGTGGCCCCTAAGGCCATATTACCCGGCATTTCAGTGCCTTCTTGCAAGCGCGTGACATAACCGCCCTCTTGGTCAACACTCACAAACAGTGGCAAATTGCTGCGTGCAGCTTGTAAAGCATTAATTAAATCAACTGTCTGCGTGGTATTGAGCAAGTTTTCACGAAATAATATCACCGAGCCAAGCCGATAGTTATAAATTATCTCGGCGATCTCTTTATTCAATTTGGTGAGAGCTAGCGGCTCATCTTTTTCATTTTTACCCCATGCGCGAAAATCAAGCATTAAGGTTTGACCAATTTGTTCGCGCAATGACATATTGTTAACAATTTGTACCGCTGAGGTTGCCGGTGAATGCCACCAAGTTTTCAATACGTCGTTACTAACCGGTGCCGCATATACAGAAGCGCTCACGAGGCTCATTGCAAAAATAGCGATGTTTTTCATATCAATCTCATATTGGGTGAATAGTTATATATGGCGCAAGTCATGCTTAATCTCAATCTAGATTAAATATAAAACCATACTAAATACAACTGCGCCATTTATTTAAAAATTAGCTTAAATCAACATCTTTACAGCCAAAGAGTAGCGTCACAATATAGCCGGCAAGATAAGCCACCGCGAGGCCTGCGGTATAAACTAACATGCCGGGGAAAATACCTTGTGCTGAGGTCATTAATGGCAAGGCGACAATACCTGAGGGGCCAAATACGGTATTTAAACCGACCGGCAAGCCTAACCAAGCGATCAGACCAACCACAAAGCCCCCCAAAGCACCACCAATACAAGCCGTGATAAATGGTTTAACGCGCGGTAACGTAACGCCGTAAATCAACGGTTCGCCAACACCAAGGATACCGGGAATAATTGTGCCTTTAACCTGACTACGTAATAACGAGTCTTTCGCAGCACGGCTATACAATGCTAACGCCGCACCGACTTGGCCGGCGCCGGCCATCGCCAAGATAGGAAACAGTGAATTAAAACCCTGTGCATCCATTAGCGCAAAATAGACCGGCACAAAACCTTGATGAATACCAAACATTACCGAGATTAAAAATAGTCCAGCCAGAATCGCTGTGCCAAACGGATTACCGTTCAAATTAATAAACAGCCATGACATGGCATTATATAACTGCACGCCGACGGGCATGATCAAGATAAATGTAACCGCCCCCATAATCAGCAAAGTGATACAAGAGGTGAGTATCATATCTAAACTATCTGGCACAAATTTACGAACTTGACGTTCAACATTCGCGCCAATAATACAAGCAATCAACACCCCGATAATATTGCCTCGCGGATCAATGGTTTGACCAAAAAAATCATTAATTCCAGAATATATGCCGCTAGTAGCGTCGGGGTTATAGCCCATGACAAACAGTGAGGCCAAAATCGCGCCATTAACACCGGAGCCACCAAAGGCTTTTTGGGCATTAAAACCAATTAGAATACTCAGAAAACTAAACAAACCCTTACTGAACAGTTTCATATAGCCAATCATGGCGGCTAATGCACTCTCCGCACCATGTGCGGGCAATAAAGTTTGTTCAAGTAATGTCGATATCCCAAGCAGCAACCCCGCAGCGATAAAACCGGGGATCAGCGGCGTGAAAATAGTGGCAAATTTAGCTAAGAAGCGATGCGCAACACTGGTTTGCTTGCTTTTTAAGGCTTGCTTATTTGCGCTCGCGACATCTTTTAAACGCTGATTATCGTGTGGGATGCTTGCAGTATCACCACTGTCCAAGCTGGCGGAGAGCATTTCACAGGCAGTTTGCGCTTTGCCAGGGCCAAGCACAATTTGAAACTGGTCATCACTTTCAATCACACCCAACACACCGGCAATACGCTTGATGGTGTCGCGATCAGCGTGCAAGCTATCGGCCAAACTCAAGCGCAAACGCGTCATGCAATGGCCGCAGTGCAAAATATTCTGCTGCCCACCGATGGCAGTAATAATCTGCCCAATCATTAAATCCGTTATTTTCGCCATACAGCACCCAATCACATCACTTTGAAAGGGGGCGATGATTCGCCCATGTCGTTATTTATTTAGCCGTGCCCACAGCGGTACATTGGCTAATAAAACCGCCTCGCTTAGCCAATAAGGCGCGCGCCTCTAGAGCGCTTAGCGCCGACAAGATCATCACAATGGCGGTTTTACAGTGGTTATCTGCAGCGGCCAGCGCCGCTTCAGCAGTCGCACGCGTGCACTCGGTGGCTTCCATCACGATACGCTTTTGTCTTTCGATCAATTTAGCGTTAGTCGCTTCGACATCGACCATCAAGTTGCCGTACACCTTACCTGTGCGGATCATGGCGCCAGTGGAGAGCATATTTAAAATGAGTTTTTGCGCTGTTCCCGCTTTCATGCGTGACGAACCGGTAACAATTTCTGGCCCGACGACGGCGACCATACTGATATCTGCCGCTTGTGCCAGTGGGCTACCTGGATTGCAACTAATGCTGCACACCGTAGCGCCAAGGCTTTTTGCGTAAGCCATCGCGCCGAGCACATAAGGTGTGCGGCCACTGGCCGCAATACCAACTAATACGTCGCGGGCATTAAATTGCAGCGCGTGCAAATCTTGCGCCCCGAGTTCAGCATCATCTTCCGCGTTTTCTACCGCTTGCAAAATAGCTTTATGACCACCGGCAATTAAACCGACGACTTGTGATGCGGGCACCCCGTAAGTCGGCGGGCACTCACTGGCATCTAAAATACCCAAACGCCCAGAGGTTCCTGCACCGATATATACCAAGCGTCCACCACAACGAAAGGCATCGGCAATTTTATCCACCGCGAGCGCAATCTGTGGTAGTAACGCCTGCACCGCAACGGCAACGTGTTGGTCTTCTTGGTTAATGATGCGCAACATTTCCAGCGTGCTGAGCTGGTCAATTTCGACACTGGCTGGGTTACGCGTTTCTGTGATTAAACGGGATAGGTCAATGCTCATCGGATCCTCTATTCCTTTACCGGATAATTCCGCTCACGGCGGCGATGAGGCATCATGCCGTCTTGCTCACTAGGTTAATGCGGCCTCGCTCGCATAATTTATGCAGCAATAGAGGATTACTTTGGAATAGTTTAATTATTAGCGCGCGATCACAATTTTCGAAAACTGACGCTTTGATCGCGTAACGGCACGCCGGTGGCTGATTTTAAGGGGGAGTAAACAGAGCTATGGCAACAAATACAATTTGCGCACGCGTGCGAATGCAGACGAAAAAAAAGCCCGCAACGGTTAAGTTGCGAGCTTTTTTAAATGGTGCGCCCGAGAGGATTCGAACCTCTGACCACCTGGTTCGTAGCCAGGTACTCTATCCAGCTGAGCTACGGGCGCTCAATAAATTGTTACCCTGTCGCGCTATCAACGATAAGCAACAAAGTTGAAATATGGTGCGCCCGAGAGGATTCGAACCTCTGACCACCTGGTTCGTAGCCAGGTACTCTATCCAGCTGAGCTACGGGCGCTCATAAATTGTTGTATGCCATCTTGATGGTGCGCCCGAGAGGATTCGAACCTCTGACCACCTGGTTCGTAGCCAGGTACTCTATCCAGCTGAGCTACGGGCGCCCAAGAAAATGGCGGAGAAGGGGGGATTCGAACCCCCGATGCGGGTATAAGCCGCATACTCCCTTAGCAGGGGAGCGCCTTCAGCCTCTCGGCCACCTCTCCGTTACGGGTCTGATAATACGCTGATAAAAATTTTCGTCAAACACTTTTTTGAAAAATAAGTTCGTTCGGCGTAATTTTGAGCGAAACGGGCAAAAAGAACACAATTTTGCTTAAGTTACAGATAGTTAAGGTGATTTTTATCACCTCACTGCAATTTGTCTGGTACCGGAAAAACATAAGGCGACCTGGAAAAGGTCGCCTTATTGCTGGGTCGTGCTGACAAACAACGCTTAGAAATTGCCGCTTTCTGGCTCTTTTTCCGCTTGAATGCGCTGGTAGATCTCTTCGCGATGCACGGAAACATCTTTTGGGGCATTCACGCCAATGCGTACTTGGTTCCCTTTTACGCCTAAGACCGTCACGGTGACTTCATCACCGATCATCAGGGTTTCCCCTACGCGACGTGTCAAAATAAGCATGCTCTTGCTCCTGTATCCTGTGTTGTTATTTTTTCAATAGGGTCGGCCATTATCTTACAAAGATAGCGATAGGGTAAATGGAATAAAGCAAAAACAATCATTTGATTGCCCGCCGCCCCATCGCCACACAGCACTGGGCAGAACAACTTTAGCCAACTCGCCAATGCCTTGCCGCTTAATGGTCGGACGCACGTCGATCCAAACCATTAGCTATCTTTGAATAAATTAAATCAGCCGGCAAGTGCCGGCTGATTTTTTTACCTATTAGAGCTGCTGGCTAAGCCATGCGCGCGCCGCGTCGAGCGCCGCTGGCACGGCCGCCGGATCGCTGCCGCCGGCTTGCGCCATATCGGCACGACCACCGCCTTTACCGCCGACCAGTTCGGCCACTAGTTTAACCAGATCACCCGCTTTCACTTTCGCGGTTAAATCATCGGTCACCCCAGCAATGAGGTTTACTTTACCCTCGCCCGAGGTCGCCAGCAGCACCACCGCTGATTTGAGCTGGTTTTTCAGCTCATCTAAGGTACCGCGCAACGACTTAGGATCAACGCCGTCTAAGGTGGCGATCAGCACTTGCTGGCCGTTGATTTGGCTCACTTGGCTGGCCAAATCGCTGCCCGCTTGCGCGGCCAATTTAGCTTTGAGCTGCGCCAACTCACGCTCAAGCTGCTTGGATTTGTCCAAGGCTTGGCGCATTTTTTCCGCCAGCGAGAAAGCATCGCCTTTCACTAATGCAGCCGCTTCATCCACGCTTTCGCCCAATTGATGCAAAAACTCAATCGCGCCCTGGCCGGTCACCGCTTCAATCCGGCGCACGCCAGCAGCAATACCGCTTTCGCTCACGATCTTAAACAGGCCGATATCACCGGTGCGGCTGGCGTGGGTGCCGCCACACAATTCGGTGGAATAATCGCCCATGCTCACTACGCGCACGTCGTCATCATATTTCTCACCAAACAGCGCCATAGCGCCGGCAGCTTTGGCAGCATCCAAGTTCATCAATTGCGTCGCGATAACATGGTTGGCACGAATTTGCTGGTTCACTGCCGCTTCAATCTGGCGCAGGCTAGCGCTATCGACCGCTGCAAAATGGGCAAAGTCAAAGCGCATACGCTGTGGGCCCACTAATGAGCCTTTTTGACTCACGTGCTCGCCTAAGGCATTGCGCAGCGCGCTGTGCAGCAAGTGGGTCACGGAGTGATTCAGCGCGGTGGCTTGGCGACGCACGCCATCAACGTGTGCCGCCACTGCCATGCCCTGCTCTAAGCTGCCGAGCTCGACATAACCGTGGTGAATAATAGCTTTACCGGCTTTTTGCGTATCGGTGACGATAAACAGGCCATCGTCAAATTGCAGGCGACCGGCATCCCCAACCTGACCACCAGATTCGGCATAAAATGGCGTTTCATTTAACACCACCACACCGGTTTCACCAGCGATAAGCGCACTGGCCGCGGCACCGTCTTTATACAGCGCAGCGACGTTACTGCTAGCACTCAGACACTCATAGCCGACAAACGGCGTGTCTAAGTCGACTCTCAGCACGTCGTTATAGTTGATGCCAAAGCTTGAGGCTTGTTTGGCGCGGGCGCGCTGCTTTTGCATCTCGGCGGCAAAGCCGGCCTCATCAATATTTAAGTTGCGCTCACGCACGACGTCGGCGGTTAAATCAGCAGGGAAGCCATAGGTGTCATACAGCTTAAACACCACATCGCCGGGGATCTCTTGCGCATCGCCTAAATTGGCCAGCACGTCTTCAAGCAGCAGCAAGCCGCGATCCAAGGTGCGCACAAACTGCTCTTCTTCCAAACGCAGCACACGCTCAACTTGTGGCAACTGGGCAATCAGCTCACCGGCGACATCTTTCATCTGCTCGGCCAATTCAGCAGCTAACTGATAGAAAAATACCTCGGTGGCGCCCAATTTGCGGCCATGACGCACGGCGCGGCGAATAATGCGGCGCAGCACATAGCCACGACCTTCATTGGACGGCATCACGCCATCGGCTACCAAAAAGGCGCACGAGCGGATGTGGTCAGCAATCACGCGCAGCGATTGGTTGCCTAAATCATCGCAACCGACAATCGCCGCCGCACGCTTGATCAGCGCTTGGAAAATGTCGATTTCGTAGTTGGAATGCACGCCCTGCATGATGGCGGCAATACGCTCTAAGCCCATGCCGGTGTCAACCGATGGGCGTGGCAACGGCTCCATGCGGCCGTCGGCTTGACGGTTAAACTGCATGAAGACCACGTTCCAGATCTCGATGAAGCGGTCGCCGTCTTCTTCTGCTGAACCTGGAGGGCCACCCCAGATGTGATCGCCGTGGTCAAAGAAGATTTCGGTGCACGGACCGCACGGACCGGTATCGCCCATCGCCCAGAAGTTATCTGAGGCATAGGGGGCACCCTTGTTGTCGCCAATGCGCACGATGCGATCGGCTGGGACACCGACCTCTTTTTCCCAGATGTTAAACGCTTCGTCGTCGCTGGCATACACAGTGACCAACAGGCGCTCTTCTGGTAGTTGCAGCACTTCGGTCAAAAAGCCCCAAGCAAATTTAATTGCATCAACTTTGAAGTAATCGCCAAAGCTAAAGTTGCCGAGCATTTCAAAAAACGTGTGGTGACGGGCGGTGTAACCTACGTTTTCCAAATCGTTGTGTTTGCCGCCGGCGCGCACGCAGCGCTGCGATGAGGTAGCGCGGTTATACGCGCGCTGGTCGGCGCCTAAAAACACATCTTTGAACTGGTTCATGCCTGCGTTGGTAAACAGCAAGGTCGGGTCATTATGCGGAACGAGCGAGCTCGAGGAGACCACTTGGTGGCCCTGGCGATTAAAGTAGTCAAGAAACGCGGCGCGGATCTCGGAAGTGGACATGTGCTGCATGAAACATCCTGTTGGATAAAAAGGCTGACAGCCAAGCGGCTAGGAAAAATGGATGGCCGCTAATGTAAATTTTCTCATCCGTAAAGTAAAACCCGTGCACATCGGCACGGGGAAAAATTTATGCGCCCGTGCCCGCGCTAAGCCTCGTCGCCGTGCAAGCAGGTGTCTATCGCGTAGCGCACCTGATCTTGGCTAAAGCCACGGCTAAACAAATAGCGCTGCCATTTGGCGCGCCGCTTAAAATCCTGCAGATCGGCAAGAGGCGCGCGCCGCGCCAGCAAACTGTGCGCTTGCATAAACCAATCAAGCTCTGGCTGCTCGAACGCGGCAACAATCTGGGTATCGGTTAAGCCTTTGCGGCGCAGCTCAAATCGGATCTTGCTCGGGCCTTGGCCTTTTTGCGCGCCGGCGCGGACAAACATAGCGGCAAAGCGCCCATCATCCACCCACTGCTGCGCCACACAAAACGCCACCACCTCGGCGATAATCGGCGCGCTAAAGCCGCGCTGCTTTAAGCGACTCGCCAATTCGCTGGCGGCACTTTCGCGCCGCCCCAAACTGCGCATGGCATAGTTTTTCGCCGCGGTAAGTTGCTCGGCGGGGGATAAGGTGGCCGGATCGACAGGTTGCGCGCGGGCGCGGCGGGCCGGCGGATGGCTTTCAGCAGCAGGCATAATTAACACTCCTTCAATGGGCTGACACACGCCGACAAAAAAGGGCGCTTACGGCGCCCTTCGCAAGATTACTCGGCTGAATCGCCAAAATCGGGCAATTCATCGTCACCTGACGCATCTGCATCTAAATTGGCCAATGGCGCTTCAATTTTGCCCGACAGCAGCAGATCACGCAGCTTGCCTTCAATCTCGGCGGCCATGGCTTTATTTTCGCCAAATAGCTTCATCACATTGGCTTTACCTTGGCCAATTTTCTCGCCGTTGTAGCTATACCAAGCGCCCGCTTTGTCGATCACCTTGTATTTCACGCCCAAGTCGACCAACTCGCCCTCTTTAGAAATGCCTTTGCCATACAGGATTTGGAACTCGGCTTGCTTAAACGGCGGCGCCACTTTGTTTTTCACCACTTTAACGCGGGTTTCGTTACCCACCACTTCGTCGCCCTCTTTGATGGCACCGATCCGGCGAATATCCAAACGCACCGAGGCGTAGAACTTCAGCGCGTTACCACCAGTGGTGGTTTCTGGGCTACCGAACATTACCCCGATCTTCATCCGGATCTGGTTGATAAAGATGCACAAGCAGTTGGCATTTTTGATGTTTGCGGTCAACTTACGCAGCGCTTGCGACATCAAACGCGCCTGCAGGCCAACGTGAGAGTCGCCCATTTCGCCTTCAATTTCGGCCTTCGGCGTCAGCGCCGCCACCGAGTCAACGATGATCACGTCCACGGCATTAGAGCGCACCAGCATGTCGCAGATCTCCAGCGCCTGCTCACCGGTATCGGGCTGGGAGATCAGCAAATCATCCACATTAACGCCCAGCTTGGCCGCATAGACCGGATCGAGCGCGTGCTCGGCATCCACAAAAGCACAGGTTTTGCCTTTTTTCTGCGCTTCGGCAATCACTTGCAAGGTCAAGGTCGTTTTACCCGAAGACTCAGGGCCATAGATTTCGACAATACGCCCGCAAGGCAGGCCACCAATGCCCAGCGCCACGTCCAGCGACAAAGACCCAGTGGAAACCGCTTCGATATCCATGGTTTTGCTGTCGCCCAAACGCATGATTGAGCCTTTGCCAAACTGCTTTTCGATCTGACCCAGCGCGGCGGCAAGGGCTTTTTGCTTATTTGAATCCATGGCACTCTCCTAACTTGCGAACTATGAGTGAAATTGGCGGCAATTATACTGGTTACATATACAGTATCAAGCCTCGATTTAGTTTTCTGCTACCGCCGCGTCATTGACCGTTGCCAATAGCCCCGCCAGCGCGGCTTGCACGGCCTGCGTACGCACCGCGTGCCTATCGCCGGCAAAGATAAAGCATTGTGCTTGCACGCCGCTAGCCGTGCTCCACGCCAGCCACACGGTGCCGACGGGTTTTTCAGCGCTACCGCCGTCTGGGCCGGCAATGCCGCTGATCGCCACGCTTACATCCGCGCCCGCCCGCTGGCGTGCACCTAGGGCCATCGCCTGCACCACCGCTTCACTCACCGCGCCATGCGCCTGCAACAGCACCGCCGCCACGCCGAGCTGCGCAGTTTTTGCCGCATTGCTATAGGTGACAAAGCCCTGCTCAAACCACGCCGAACTGCCGGCAATAGCGGTCATTGCCACCGCCACACCGCCACCGGTGCACGATTCGGCGCAGGTCACCTGCCAATGCCGCGCGCGCAGCGCAGCGCCAAGTTGCTGGGCAAGATCGTGGCTAGATAGCGCATCTATCTCGTCACCTTGGCTCGCGTTAGCCGCGGCATCTCTGTTTACTACCATCACTGCATTGCTCTGTTTGGGTTAACACACAAGGCGCCATTATGGCGCCTTGACTTTGACCGGCACAACTTGTGCTTAGCGCCCAGCACTGTGCGGCGTGAAGCTCACCGACGCGAGATTAACCCGCACTTAGCGGCGCACCGCTTTGGCATTGGGCAGATCGGTAATCGAGCCTTCGTAAACCTCGGCCGCCAGCCCTACCGATTCGTGTAACGTCGGGTGGGCGTGAATAGTTAAAGCCAGATCTTCGGCATCGGCGCCCATTTCAATCGCTAAGCCAATTTCACCAAGTAACTCACCGCCATTGGTGCCGACAATCGCGCCGCCCAGCACGCGCCCCGTCGCCGGATCCAAAATAAGCTTAGTTAAACCATAGCTGCAATCGGAGGCCACCGCGCGGCCCGAGGCCGCCCACGGGAAGCGCGCCACCTCAATTGCCAGCCCCTGCGCTTTGGCCTCTTTTTCCGTTAGCCCAACCCAGGCAATTTCTGGCTCGGTATAGGCAATCGAGGGGATCACCTGCGGCTCAAAGTAGTGTGCCTTACCAGCGATCACCTCCGCCGCCACGTGCCCCTCGTGCACGCCTTTGTGCGCGAGCATCGGCTGGCCAACAATATCGCCAATGGCAAAAATGTGCGCCACATTGGTGCGCATCTGCTTATCGACGCTAATAAACCCGCGATCTGACACCGCGACACCCGCAGCGTCCGCGCCCAGCAAGGCGCCATTGGGGGTGCGTCCCACCGCCACCAGCACGTTGTCATAGCGCACGGGCGTGGCGGGGGCATTCTTGCCCTCAAAGGAGACAAACAGCCCCTCAGGCTTGGCTTCCACCGCCACCACTTTGGTTTCTAGCATCAGATTAAATTTGTGCGCCACGCGCTGGGTATAGATCTGCACCACATCGCTATCGGCCGCCGGCACCAGTTGGTCGGCAAATTCCACCACATCAATTTTGCTGCCGAGCGCCGAATACACCGTTGCCATCTCAAGGCCAATAATCCCGCCACCGAGCACCAGCAAATGCCCCGGCACATGCGCCAGCGCCAAGGCGTCGGTGGAATCCCATACCCGCGGATCCTGATGGGGGATAAACGGCAAGGTGATCGGGCGCGAACCCGCGGCGATAATCGCATGGCTAAAGTTCACCTCGGTCACGCCGCTGGCCGCGGTCACGCGCACACTGTGGCTGCCGGTAAAATGCGCTTCGCCTTGCAACACCTTGACTTTACGCTGCTTGGCCATGCCCGAAAGCCCCAGGGTGAGCTGTCCGACGACTTTTTCTTTCCACACCTGCAACTTATGGATATCGGTTTGCGGCGCGCCAAATACGATGCCGTGATCGGCCAGCGCTTTAGCCTCTTCAATCACTTTGGCCACATGCAGCAGCGCTTTTGACGGGATACAACCTACGTTTAAGCACACGCCGCCCAAGCGGGCGTGCCGCTCCACCAACACAACATCTAAACCTAAATCGGCGGCGCGAAACGCCGCTGAATAACCGGCGGGGCCGGCGCCGAGCACCAAAACTTGCGTGGTTAACTGCGCTTGAAGGGTGTTGTCCATAACGACCTCATCGTGTTGTTTTTGTTATCGATTAAATGGGGTCAACCCACGTTACAGCGCCCAGCGGCGCAAATCGGCCAGCAGGGCGCTTAAGTCACTGATAAAGCGCGCCCCAGCGGCGCCATCAATCACGCGGTGATCGTAACTTAAAGCGAGCGGTAACATCAGCCGCGGCACAAAACCGCTGCCATCCCACTGCGGCTTGGTTTCGCTTTTCGCCACGCCCAAAATAGCCACTTCCGGCGCGTTGACAATCGGCGTGAAAAAACTGCCGCCTAAGCCGCCGAGGCTAGAGATAGTAAAGCAGCCGCCTTGCATTTCGCTTTGCGCCAATTTGCCAGCCCGCGCTTTGGCCGACAGCTCGGCCAGCTCTTGCGCTAGTTGGCGCAGACCTTTTTTATCCACATCGCGCACCACCGGCACCACCAAGCCATTGGGCGTATCTACCGCCACGCCGATATGCACGTAGCGCTTTAAGATCAAAGACTTGCCATCGGCTGCCAACGAACTGGCAAAACGCGGATGCGCGAGCAGGGCGAGGGCCACGGCCTTTAAGATAAACACCAGCGGCGTGAGCTTAGTCGCGCCAGCTTGGTTGGCCAGCGCTTGATTTTGCGCGCTGCGAAACGCTTCTAGCTCACTGATATCGGCCTCGTTAAATTGCGTCACATGGGGAATGGTGACCCAGTTACGCAGCAAATTGGCTCCCGATACCTGCTGAATGCGCGTAAGCGGCACACTTTCAGTGGCGCCAAATTGGGCAAAATCAATTTGTGGCCATGGCAATAGCACTAGGCCCCCGCTTGGCGCCGCCGCCGTGGGCTGGCTTAAGGCGGCCTGCACAAAGTGCTGCAAGTCTTCTTTGACAATGCGCCCTTTGCGCCCCGAGCCGTGCACTCGCGCCAACGGAATGCCAAATTCCCGCGCCAAGCGGCGCACCGCCGGCGCCGCATGAGTCGGCGTGGCGGGATCAAGGGCTGCGGACTCAGATCCTGCAACGGCCGGCATCGCCGGCATGGTTGGCGCAGCCGTGGCCGGCACTTGGGCAGCAGCGGCAGGCGCGACGGTCACAGGGGCGACATGAGGCGCGAAGGCCACCGGTTCACTGACCGGCGCAGGCGTGGTGGCGCCCAGTGGCTCAATTTCTAACATCGCCGTGCCGGTGGTGACTTTGTCGCCGACGCTAAGCAAAATGGCCCGCACTACCCCTGCTTGGCTGGCGGGGATCTCCATGGCGGCTTTGTCGCCCTCTGCCGCCAGTACGGTTTGCTCGGCGGCCACGCTGTCGCCAACGGCGACCAAAATTTGGGTTACTTCCAAGGCATCAGAGCCAATATCCGGTACCTTCATCACTGTTGTCATCAGCAGAGTTCCTTTCTGTGGCCGTTAGGCATTACGCGGATTAGGTTTATCGCCCGCAATCGCGAGCTCAGCTTGCGCGCGCGCGAGCACATCCAGACTCACCGCGCCGCTTTGCGCCAGTTGATATAAGGCGGCGTGCACTATGTGCGCGGCATCCACTTCAAAATAGCGGCGCAAATTAGCGCGACTATCTGAGCGGCCAAAGCCATCAGTGCCGAGCACCTCAAACTGCGCCGAGGGTACATACGCACGCACCTGCTCGGCATAGGCTTTCATGTGATCGGTGGCGGCCACCGTGGGTAAGGCGGCCAAGGCTTGCTGCAAATAGCCCACTTTCGGCGGTAAGTTGGCGTGCAAGCGATTCCAGCGCGCGCAATCTTGGCCATCGCGGGCCAATTCGTTAAACGAGGTGACGCTAAACACCGTACTGGCCACGCCATAATCGCGCGCCAAAATTTGCGCCGCTTGCCGCACATGACGCAAAATCGCGCCTGAGCCGAGCAGTTGCACCACCGGCGCGCCGCTGGCCACCGGCACCTGTTCGAGCGGATAAATACCGCGCACTATGCCCGTTTCGGCACCCGCAGGCATAGCCGGCATGGCATAGTTTTCATTGAGCAGGGTCAGGTAATAAAAGACATTTTCCGGCGCTGCGCCATACATGCGGCGCAAGCCATCTTGCAAAATCACCGCCACTTCATAGGCATACGCGGGGTCATATGCGATGCAGTTGGGAATGGTGCTGGCCAGAATATGGCTGTGACCATCTTGGTGCTGCAGCCCTTCGCCATTTAAGGTCGTGCGCCCAGCGGTGGCGCCAAGCAAAAAGCCGCGCGCGCAGCTGTCACCCGCAGCCCAAGCCAAATCGCCCACCCGCTGAAAGCCAAACATCGAGTAGTAGATATAAAACGGCAGCATTGGGCAGTCGTGGGTGCTGTAACTGGTGGCTGCCGCCAGCCACGAGGCCATGGCGCCGAGCTCGTTGATGCCCTCTTGTAGGATCTGCCCCTGCTTATCTTCTTTGTAATAAGCCACGCTCTCTTTGTCTTGCGGGATGTAGTTTTGCCCGTGCGAGCTGTAAATGCCGATCTGGCGAAACAGCCCTTCCATACCAAAGGTGCGCGCTTCATCGGCCAAAATCGGCACAATACGCTTGCCCAAACTGTCATCTTTAAGCAGCAGATTTAAGCTGCGCACAAAGGCCATGGTGGTGGAGATCTCGCGGGCTTGCTCGCCAAGTAGCGGCGCAAATAGCGCAAGTTCTGGCACGCTGAGCGCCACTTGGCTTTCGCGCCGGCGACTCGGCACATAGCCGCCCAAGGCGCGGCGTTTGGTATGCAAATAGGTATGCTCGGGGCTGCCTTCGGTGAGGCTCAAATAGGGCAGCGCCGCCAAATCGCTGTCGGCCACCGGCAAATCAAAGCGATCGCGCAGGTGGCGCACCGAATCGAGCGAAACTTTTTTCACTTGGTGGGCAATGTTTTTGCCCTCCGCCGCCTCGCCCATACCATAGCCTTTGATGGTTTTGGCCAAAATCACCACCGGTTTGCCTACGCTGGTGCGCGCTCGGCTAAAGGCGGCAAACAGTTTGCACGGATCATGCCCGCCGCGATTTAAGGCAAAGATCTGCTCATCGCTCCAGTCGGCCACCAGCGCTGCCGTTTCTGGGTAGCGATTAAAAAAGTGCGCGCGCACATAGGCGCCATCGCGCGATTTCATAGTCTGGTAATCGCCATCTAAGGTTTCATTCATCAACTGGACTAATTTGCCGCTGGTATCCTTGGCCAATAGCGTGTCCCAGCCACTGCCCCAGATCACCTGGATCACTTCCCAGCCGGCGCCAGCAAAAATACCAGCCAGCTCATTGATCACCTTGCCGTTACCAATCACAGGGCCATCTAAGCGCTGCAAATTGCAGTTGATGACAAACACCAAGTTATCTAACCGCTCGCGCGCCGCCACCGTGATGGCGCCTTTGCTTTCCGGCTCATCCATTTCGCCATCGCCTAAGAAGGCATACACTTTTTGCCCCGTGTCCGCTTTTAGGCCGCGATCGGTTAAGTATTTTAAAAAACGCGCCTGATACAGGGCGCAGATCGGCCCAAGGCCCATCGATACCGTGGGAAATTGCCAAAACTCCGGCAACAGCTTGGGGTGCGGGTAAGAAGGCAAGCCGCCGCCACCAACTTCTTGGCGAAAATTATCCAATTGCTCGCTAGTTAAGCGCCCTTCGACAAAGGCGCGGGCATAAATGCCTGGGGAAATATGGCCTTGAAAATACACCAGATCGCCGCCATCGGCGCCATTGGGCGCGCGGAAAAAGTGGTTAAAACAGACATCATACAAAGTGGCCGAAGAGGCAAACGAGGAGAGGTGCCCGCCTAAATCCAGATCTTTTTGTGAGGCGCGCAGCACGATCATCATTGCATTCCAGCGGATAATGGCGCGAATGCGCTGCTCAATGGCCAGATCGCCGAGATACGCCGGCTCATCACTGGCCGCGATGCTGTTGAGATAATCCGGCCGCAGCCCCTCGGCGGCTGGGCGACTGGCGCCCATTGCTAAGCCACAGTGCCGCGCATGGGCCAGCAGCTGCTCTAACACAAACTGCGCCCGCGGCGCACCGTCACTGCGCAGCAGTGAGTCGAGCGAGGCCAACCATTCGAGGGTTTCTTTAGCATCGATGTCGGCGGCAGTGGCATGATAAGGGGGCGGGGAGTAGCTGTGCGGATTTGACATAACACCATCCTAGGTTACGAGCAAAAAACATAAAAAATGAGCAGCAAACGATGCGCAGACCGTGACTTGCCAAATAGCGTACCGCGGTTGTCATCTAAGCCATGCATTCGGCGGTAGCCAAACCCTTTGGCAGACGTTAATGCTTTGTTAATTGATTTTTACAGAATTTGACGCTAGCAAAGCCCAGCCGCGCTGTCTAGCCGCCCCGATCGCAAAATCACGCACGGCGTGAGCCAATTTAAGGAGAAAATGACGTGACCTTGACGTTGACTGCTGATGGCTGGTGCCCACAAGCACGCCATGTGCCCTCGCCGCACTGCAATGCTCGCGCCGAGCCCAACGATATTTCCCTGCTCGTGGTGCACGGCATTAGCTTGCCGCCGCGCCAATTTGGTGGGCCGTGGATAGATCAACTGTTTCAGGGCCAGCTCGACGCCGCAGCGCACCCCTACTTTGCCGAAATTGCGCACCTGCAAGTCTCGGCGCACTGCCTGATCCGGCGCGATGGCGAGTTGGTGCAATATGTGCCATTTAGCGCGCGCGCTTGGCATGCCGGACAATCCTGCTGGCAAGGCCGCGCGGCCTGTAATGACTATTCGATTGGTATTGAATTAGAGGGCTGTGACGATGTGCCCTATGCGGCGGCGCAATATCAGCGCCTGGCCGAGCTCACGTGCGCGTTGCAAGCCGCCTATCCGGCGTTAGGTGATGCGCAGATTGTCGGCCACAGTGACATAGCGCCGGGGCGCAAAACTGACCCGGGCACGGCGTTTGATTGGGCGCACTTTCGCGCGCTACTAGCAGCGCAACCTGCCTGAAAAAAGCGGCCCACCCGCCGCGCGCTAGCCAAATAAAGGCTCAGCGCGTAGCGGGCTCTTGCCCTTAGCGGTAAGTAAACGCGTGGTCGGCTTTGATTTTCAGTTGCGTTAGCTGCTTAAAGCGCTGCGGCAGCACTTTTAAGCTCCAGCAGGCGGTGAGGTTTAAACTCTCCAGCCCAAGCAGTTGCTCAAAGCTGGCCGGCAGGGCGCGCAGGCTCCAGCACGAGCCCAAGTTTAAGCTTTTTAGCCGCTGCAACTGGCCAATGCTTTCTGGCAAAGCGGTTAAGTTATTGCAGCTGCGCAGCTGCAAACTTTGTAAGCCCTGCAATTGGCCCAAGCTCGGCGGCAACACCGACAAGTGGATGCAAAACGATAAATCGAGTTTGCTCAGCGCGCTGAGCTGACCCAAGGTATCGGGCAAGGCGCGCAGCTGAATGCATGACCACAAATTTAAGCTGATCAACTGGCGCAGCTCGCCAATCGCCGGCGGCAAATAGGTAATCGCCGCCCGTTCGCTATCGGTTAAACCACCAAAATCCAGCACGGTGAGCGCGGCAAGCGCCGCATGATCTCGCGGCAACACGTGCGCCGGGATCTGGCACTCATCGGCCCACTGGCACAAGCTAGCCAGCGCATCGCTGCTGGTTTGCGGCAAATCGCGCGCAGCCGGTTTGGTGGCTAAGAGGGCAGCCGGCGTAGTGGTGCCGCGGCGCTCAGCCAGTAATTTGTCGGTTAACTGCACCCACTGCTTGGCGCGCAGCGCACTGGCTAGATGTGCCTGCGGCAAAACTTGCAGCGCGCGTTCGGCGGCTTGCACGCGCAACGCGGTTTTCGCCCCTTCACTCATACGCGGCCTCCTCACACGCCGAACTGCCCTGCAACGCCGCTAATTGCGCTTGATAGTGCGCCAACTGCCCCGCCAAAGTCTGCTGCTCTTGCTGCAATTGGCCGAGCAGTTCGCTCAACCCCTGGCGCTGGGAGGCAAAATAGGTAGCCAAATCGTCAGCATGCAAAATCGCCATCAAGGTGTCATCGGCTTGCTGCGCGGCCAAGTGCTGCGTTTGCGTGGCAATTTGCGCCTCTAAGGCCGTGATGCGCTGGCGCAATTTATCTGCGCTACTAAATAGCACTGCAGGCTGACGCCAAAGGCCGCTTTCTAATTCAGCCAGCAGTTGGCGCAGCAACGCCAAATCGCCGGCTTCTTTGGCGCTATTTACCGCCACCATTTTTTGGTGCGCTTCGGCGCGCAGCGCATCATCGACCAGATCAGGATGGGTCAATTTACAGGCGCGGCGATACAAGCGCTTTAATTCCAGCAATTCGCTGTCACTTAGGCTATCTAGGCTGGCAAAACGCGCCTGCTCCTTGGCTTTATCGGCCGTAAAGGCGGCAAAATCCTCTTGCGCTTGCGCGCGCTCAGCATACTGCGGGCTACTAGCCAAACTGGCCAAGGTAGCATTAATTTCTGCCTGCTGGGCTTGCAACGCGCGGATTTGCTGGGCCAATTGCGCATGTTGCACACGCAGTGGCATACCTAACAGGCTAAAGCGGTCCGTAGCCAGCTGCCGCCGCGCCGCCAGCACCTCGGCTAGCAGCGGGCTTAACGCGCGATGATGCAAAAAGTTAAATTCATCCAAGCGTGCTTGCTGCTCGGCCTGCTGCTCAATCAAGATCTGCAGCTGATTTTCCAATTGCTTGGCCTCAAACGCCAATGCCGCCGCTTGCGCTTCATCGGCGCGCACCAGCCCCGTTTGTGCCTGCAAAAAATCCAAGGTGATCTGCTGCGCTTGGCCATAGCGGCCGGCATGAATCGCCTCGATTAACGCCGCGATCGCGGGGTATTGCTCAGCATACGGCGCCAGATGGGTCATTTGCAGCGCCAACAGCGCTTGCTCTTCTAAAATGATGAGGTTTTTGAGTAGCTCAAGACGCGAGCGAAGCAATTGCATAACAACAAGACCGCAAAAAAGGGGCGGGAATTTTAGCGCAGGCGCTAAACGATGGATAGGCCAAGGCGCACGCGCCTTGGCCAGCGCACGTTATTGCAGCGGTTTGCCGTCGCGCACGCGCTTAATGTAGGTTTTAAGGTAGGTTAAATTCGCTGGTGCACCGCGCAAGATCTGGTCACCAATCACAAACGCAGGCGTGCCAGAAATTGATAAGCTGCCGGCTAAGCCGCGGTTGGTGCTGATCAGTTGATCCACGGTACTGTCGTTCATCTTGGCGTTCAGTTTGGCCCAATCTAAGCCAGAGGCTTTAGCCAATTGCTCAATAGTAGCGGCCGTTAAACTGCCTGGCTGACGATAGAGCTTGTCGTGAAACGCGCTGTATTTGCTCGGCTCGAGCAATTGCGCGGCCAAAGCGGCGCGCGAAGCCAGCTCCGAGGACTCACTTAAGATCGGAAAGTGCTTATGAATGTAGCGAATGTCTTTATCTTCGCTAAGTAACTGCTCGATCAGCGGGTGGGTACGCTTGCAATAGCCGCAGTTGTAATCGAAAAATTCCACGATGGTTAAGCTGCCCTTCGGGTTGCCAACTTCAGGATCGCCGCCTTGGGTCAAGGCTTTAGCCTGAGCGGTCAGCATCATTTTATCGGTTTGCACTTGAAGCTCAGCTTCGCGGCGCTGCAGCGCGCCGGACATTTCCATCAAAATTTCCGGATTGGCGATCAGGTAGTCACGCACAATTTGCTCAACTTCCTGCTTGCTCATTTCGGCGGCAGCAGGGGCAGAAAAAGCGCAAGCCGCCATCAGCGCAGCACCTAAGGTGGTTTTTAAAGCAAATTTTGCGGTCATGTTTGAGCAGCTCTGGCTAGAAAATTGGCGCATATAGTGATTTAGCCGCTTATTAAGTCAAGGTTTACGCTAAAAAAAGTGTTATTTTTAGGCGCTTTGTTTAAAGTTTGCGCGAACGCACTTGTTTTTGCAATTTTGTCCTTTACAGGCCAAAAGCGGCTCGCTATTATGCCGTCACTGCTGCGGAGGGGTGGCAGAGCGGCTGAATGCACCGGTCTTGAAAACCGGCGATGGGCGACCATCCGTGGGTTCAAATCCCACCTCCTCCGCCATTTATTCTGACCCAAGCGATTTATCGTTTGGGTTTTTTGCTTTTCTGCCCCGCAGATAAAACCCTGCGGCCGCTATGGGCCGCAGGGTTACCAGATACGAACGCTAAGAGGCCAGCGCGCCGCCAAGATCGCTTGTCGGCATAACCTCTGCTTGCAGGTAATAGTGGCGATTATTGCCCTGCTCCAGCACACCTTGCGTCAGCAAATATTTAAACACGCTATCCACCTCTTCGAGCGTTAAGCCAAAATATTGCGCCACTTTACGTTTGCTACAGGCAACCTCGCCCGCCTCTAATGCTGTTTGCACCTTGTGCGCTAACTGCAGATCAACTTGTGACATCGCCAGCAAGGGCAAAGGCTCTTCCTCTGGCGCGGCTTGCCGCGCCGCCGCCGCCAACGCGGCTTGCTGCTGCCGCCATTGCTGGCGAAAGCGATGCTCTTCACCGATCAAACTGACAAAAAAGGCGCCAAAAGCATCAAGTAGCACAGATAAGAAGCACACTAACATAAATTGCACCTGCGCAATGCTCAGCGCTAGGCCATCGGCCAAACTGCTCATTAAACCCAGCACTGAGGATTGCTCGCTGAGTGGCGTGGCATCGCGCTGCAGGCGCAACTCATCTTGTTGCTGCTGCAGTTTGGCGTTGGCTTCTTGAATTGCCGACACGCCACGGGCAATACGCTCTAATTCAATATATTTGCGCGCCGCCTCTTCATTGAGCTTAATTTGCCGCTCAATACTCAAAATTTGCTGATCAAAACGCGCGATTTTACGCTCATATTGCGCCTGTGCGTTAAGCACGCTGTTAGTCGCGCTATTAATGCCACCAATACTGCCGCCGATAGAGATCGTCGCCAAAATGATATAGAAGGCCAACGACCATAAGGCACCGCTTAAGTTGCCATGCGCTTTGCGCTCGCCATACTCGTACCAGACGTAAAATTTGCCAAATTCAAACAAAATGGCCAAACCGCCAAACAGCAAACGCATTAGCGGATCATTGTCGATGGACAAAAACAGCAGCAGCGAAAATATCATTGAAGCCAAAATGGCTAATGCGGTAAAGCTATAGACAGAAGCTAACGCAAACCAACCTTTGGGAAAGCGCAATGGGGAAGAGTCAGACATGATGATGATGAACCGTGAACTGTATTACAAAAATAGTGGGCAAGTTTAGCGCTTTTGCCCTGTTGACTGTGACTATATATGCCAATAACTCGCATTTTTTATGCGTAGCACGATAAATCAGCGCTTTGATCGATTTAACCCTCGCTATTACTGGCAATACAGCGCACTGAATTTACAGGTAAATGACCGTCGATTGCACAAAAAACACGCGTTGGCGCGCAAAAAAACAGCACTCACATCGCAAACAGCTAATTTACAGCAAAATAGGCTTTACAAGCCACTTCAGGCTTTATAACATGCGCCCACTGCTGCGGAGGGGTGGCAGAGCGGCTGAATGCACCGGTCTTGAAAACCGGCGATGGGCGACCATCCGTGGGTTCAAATCCCACCTCCTCCGCCATTTATTCTGGCCCGAGTGATTTCATCACTCGGGCTTTTTCGTTTCTGCGTTACGCTAATCCCATCACCTGCCGTTAATTTAAGAGAGTGCTATGTCCATGTCGCAGCATACCCGCGGCCTCGCGCGCCGCTCCATGACCTTTGCCCGTCGTGATGGCCGGCATTTTATTGAGTTTATTAGCGCCCGCGTGGCGCAAGATCGCCTGACCGTCACCGCCGGCTATTTGGCCTACGTCACCTTGCTCTCCTTGGTGCCGATGATCGCGGTAGTGTTTGGCATGATGTCGGCCTTTCCGGTGTTCAAAGGCCTAAAACACGAGCTAGAGCAGTTTGTGTATCAAAACGTTGTGCCCACCGCCGGTGACACGCTCAAAGAGTACATAGATGGCTTTGTCGCCAATGCCACCAACACCACCGCGGTGGGTATTGGCGCCTTAGTCGTGGTAGCGCTGATGCTGATTTCGGCCATAGATAAAAATCTCAACTACATCTGGCGCTCGACTAAATCGCGGCCGCTGACGCAGGCGTTTTCCATGTACTGGATGATTTTGACCTTAGGCCCGGTGCTGATTGGCGCCAGTATCGCCTTATCGTCGTATATTTTTTCTCTGCGCTTACTGGCAGATAACAGCCTGTTTGGTGCGGGCTTTTTGCTTTTGCGCGCCTTACCGCTGCTGTTTTCCGTATTAACGTTCTTGCTGGTTTACACCGTGGTGCCGACGCGCAAGGTCAAACTCAAGCACGCGCTTATCGGCGCGATTGTCGCGGCGGTGCTGTTTGAACTGGCCAAACGCGGTTTTGCGCTTTACATCAGCTATTTCCCCACCTATCAGGCGATTTATGGCGCGCTGGCCACTATCCCGATCTTGTTTGTGTGGGTGTATTTAAGCTGGTTGGTGGTACTGTTTGGCGCAGAAACCACCGCGTGCTTAGGCGAATATGAAAAGCCGCGCCTGCCGCCGGCAAGCGAAACCGAGCCGCCCGCCACAAACCACGCTTAACGCGGGCGGGGGTAAAACTAAAATAGAGCCAAGCCGCCAGCAGGCGGCTTTTTCTTTGCCTTAACCACAAAATCAAGGAGTGAATATGATTGCGCTTATCCAACGCGTGACCTCGGCCCGCGTAGAGTGCGACACAAAGACCGTTGGCGTGATTGGCACCGGCCTGCTGGTGCTGCTGGGCGTGGAGCCAAATGATGGCCCGGCGGAAGTGGACAAGTTGCTGCATAAGGTGAGCCATTACCGCGTGTTTAACGATGACGACGGCAAATTGAATCTCAACGTGCAGCAAGTCGGTGGCAGCCTGTTGGTGGTGTCGCAATTTACCCTCGCAGCCGACACATCGCGCGGCTTGCGCCCGAGCTTTTCTAGTGCGGCCGTACCGGCGCTGGCGCAAGTGTGCTATGACGAGTTTGTCGCTCGCGCCCGCGCGCAAGGCATCCCCACCGAAACCGGCCGCTTTGGCGCCGATATGCAGGTCAGCCTAGTAAACGACGGCCCCAACACCTTTTGGCTTAAGGTGTAAGGCACAGCCGCTTTAAGCATTGGAATAGTGCTCGCGCTCGCCGAGCCAGCGGCGCATCAAGGGCGCAGCGCAGGCGGGATGCTTATCCATAATAAAGCGCGCCATTTTTTGCACGTGGGGGATCAGCGCTTGATCGCGCACCAGATCGGCAATTTTTAACTCAGCTAAGCCGGTTTGCCGCGTGCCGAGCAACTCGCCTGGGCCGCGCAGTTCTAAATCACGCTGCGCTATCACAAAGCCATCGCTGCTTTCGCGCAGCACGCTTAAGCGGCTTTGCGCGGTTTTCGACAGCGGCGCGTGATACAACAACACGCAGTGCGAGGCCTGCGCGCCGCGTCCCACCCGCCCGCGCAACTGGTGCAACTGCGCCAAGCCAAGCCGCTCTGGGTTTTCAATAATCATCAAGCTGGCATTGGGCACATCCACCCCAACCTCAATCACGGTGGTAGCCACCAGCAGTTGCACCGCGCCGGCTTTAAATTCCGCCATCACGCGCTGCTTTTCTAGCGGCCGCATACGGCCATGCACCAAGCCAATGGCCACGCCGGGCAGCAAACTTTGCAAGTCGCTGGCGGTCACTTCCGCGGCTTGGCATTCAAGCACCTCGGATTCATCAATCAAGGTACAGACCCAATAGGCCTGCTTGCCCGCTTGGCAGGCCAATTTCACCCGCTCGATAACATCACTGCGCCGTGAATCTGGCAGCGCCACTGTGGTGATCGGCGTGCGCCCCGGCGGCAGCTCATCAATGATTGAGGTATCTAAGTCAGCGTAAGCGGTCATCGCCAAGGTGCGCGGGATGGGCGTGGCGGTCATGATCAGTTGATGCGGATGGCAACCAGCTTGCTCACCTTTTTCGCGCAGGGCCAAGCGCTGGTGCACACCAAAGCGGTGCTGCTCATCAATGATAACCAAGGCCAAATGGGCAAACACCACCTGCGCTTGGAAAATCGCATGGGTGCCCACCACCATTTTTAGCGCGCCGCTGGCAATGCCGGCCAGCGCCTCTTCCCGCGCCTTGCCTTTTTGCTTGCCCGCCAGCCAGCCGACCTCAATGCCCAGCGGCGCCAGCCACTGGGCAAAATTATTCGCGTGCTGCTCGGCCAGCAATTCGGTCGGCGCCATCAAGCCCACTTGATAGCCGTTACCAATCGCTTGCAACGCCGCTAACGCGGCGACCAAGGTTTTGCCCGAGCCGACATCGCCCTGCACGAGGCGCATCATCGGCTGCGGCTTAGCCAAATCTGCGGCAATTTCCGCCACTACGCGGCTTTGCGCGCCGGTGGGGCGAAACGGCAGTTGCGCCAGCAGTTGCTGGCCCAAACTGTGCTGCGCGGGTAACGGCGGGGCCGGCTGGGCATTGCTTTGCGCCCGCACTTTTAGCACCGATAAGTTGTGCGCGAGCAACTCTTCGAGCACCAAACGCTGCTGCGCGGGGTGCTGGCCTTGGGCCAGCGTGTCGGGGCTTATCTCCGGCGGCGGCCGGTGCAGTAGTTTTAAGGCGTGGGCCAGCTCAATTTGCTGTGGATAGAGCCCCGCCGGCAACAACTCGTCAATGCCATCAAGATCCAGCGCCGCCAGTGCCTGCTCGGTCAAACTGCGCAAGGTTAACTGACGCAGCCCTTCGGTAGTGGGATACACCGGTGTTAAGCTGGCGGCATCCGTGGCCGGCGCGCCGTCGGCTAACAATTGGTACTCGGGATGGGCCATTTCTAGGCCGCTATAGCCTGGGCGCACCTCACCAAAACAGCGAATGCGTCGGCCTGGGGCGAGGCTATTTTTTTGCGCTGCGGTGAAGTTAAAAAAGCGCAAGGTGATGGCGCCGCTGCCGTCATTGACGCGGCATAGCAGCATTTTGCGTCGCCCCAATTGCAACTGGGTATCTTGGATCTCGCCCTCAATGGCGCAGTGCTGGCCGGGACTGACTTGCGCCAGTGGCCATTGCCGCGTGCGATCTTCATAGCGCAGCGGCAGATGAAACAACATATCTTGCACTGTGGTCAGGCCAAGATGCGCTAGTTTTTCCTGCATCTTGCTGCCCACACCTTTAAGGCTATAGAGGGGGATCTTATCCAATCGCATCGGCCGCTACCTAAAAAACTGTAAATTTGTCCAGATAATAACTTTTTTCTAAAAAAAACAAAGGCCTAGCGCAGGGGCTAGGCCTTTCGTTTGATCCGCGCGGCACTAAATAATGCGATTTAGCAGCAAATGCGCTTTTAAGCGATGGATCCGCGCCAGCAATTTGCGCACCTTTTCTGGGTAATCTTCCAGTTTGTCTAGGCGAGTAAAATGCACTAGTCGCGTGGTGTGCTGCAAAATATGCGCGCGCTCAGCGGCAAATTTGTCCGCCAGCAGCTGGCCTTTGTCTTGCAAAAACAGGCCATTTTCCAGATCCAACGCCCACGCCCGCGGGTTTAAGTTATTCCCCGTCAGCAGCGCCCACTCGTTATCCACAAAAATGCCTTTGAGGTGATAAGAGTGCCGCTCGTGCTGCCAGAGCATGATATTTAAGCGCCCGGCGTCGATATAGGCTTGGTTGTGCTCGGCAAATTGGCGCAGATTCATCTCATACAAATAGGGCAAGCCACCGATGGTGGTGAATTTTTCTTCCGGCGGAATGAAAAAGTCATTGGCGGTTTTATCGCCGATCACCAAGGTTACGCTGCAACCGCGTGCAAGCAAGCCTTCAATGTCCCGATTAAGATCTTTCGGCGGGTTAAAGTACGGCGTGCAGATGAATATTTCCCGCTCACAGGCGCGCACCAAGTTGCGGATCATCTGATTGAGTTCATTGCCGCGCTTGCCAAGGCCCGCTAGCGGCGTCAAGCCTATTTCTTGCTCGCCGACCGGCATCACTGGGCAGCGATATTGACCGCGGCGCAGCGCAGCTTTAAAGCGGCGGATCGGTGCTTTCAGTTGTTTGGCACTGGGGATATTTGGCCAGTCTAAGCGCGGCACCGCTTCGTGCATAAAGTGCTGATCGATAAAATCCACCATGCATTGCGCCAGCAACGGGTTGTCAATTTGATGGTAACGATCAAAGCGGTAGCGCTCTTGCTGGTGCAAGTAGATGTTATTAAGGCTGGCACCGGAATAGAGCACGCTGTCATCAAACACAAAGCCCTTAAGATGCAGCACGCCCAGCAGCTCACGGCCTTTTACCGGCACGCCATACACGGGCACGGTTTCGCTGTGGCTCATGGCCAGCGCCTGATAGCGCTGATGATTGCCACCCTGCTTGCCTTTGCCAATCAGGCCACGCTGGGCGCGATGGAAATCAACAAACACTTTGATATCTAACTCAGGCTGGCGCGCTTTGGCCGCATACAGGGCATCTAAAATTTCGCGGCCAGCTTCATCATCTTGCAGATAAAGGGCGACTAAATAGATGCGCGTTGTCGCCTGCGCAATCAAGCTCAGGATGCGCTGCTTAAATTCTTGCGCTTGGCTAAGTACCGCAAATTGATCTGCAGTTATGGCCATTTGTGGCAGCTGGGCCAGCAGATGGCGATAGTGGGCCGATGAATGCATAAAAGAATCTGAACTCACAAAAGTTAGCTCACAGGCGAGCGACAAAGGCGCGATTCTAGCAATCTAGCCCCGCTAGCCCAACAAAGTTTCACCTTAAAGCACAAAAAACGTCACCAAAGTAACCCCACTACCGGCTGTTTTTGCGCGCGGGCAGCAGAACATCAGCCAACTCAGCTAACTGCGTTATGCGCACATCCGGCAGCAGCGCCGGCAGCGGCGCGGCGCGCGGACTTAGCCAAGCGGCGCGAAAACCGGCCGCTTTGGCGCCCGCGACATCGGTGAGCGGATGATCGCCAATATGCAGAATTTGTGCGGGCGCCAAGTTCACCGCCGCCGCCGCGGCGCTAAACATGGCTGGTGCTGGCTTCATCGGCCATGCCAGCGAGGCTTTAAACACGGCCGTAAAATAACCGGCCAAGCCAATCGCGGCTAAATCAACATTACCGTTAGTGATCACGATAAGCGGGTACTGCGCCTGCAACGCAGCTAATAACTGATGCACCTCGGGCGCAATGCGCACTTGGGCGCGCACGGCCAAAAATTCGGCCAGCAACTGATCGGTTGCCGCTCGCGCCGCAAGCTCATCACCGCCGGCGGCACGCAGCGCGCCAAAGGCCGCAGCCCAGCGCCAAGCGGTGACATCACCGCGCAGCCGCGGATCACGCTCCAAAGCCGTGCGCTTGGCCTGTTGCCAACGGGCGCGATGCCACGCGCCGGCCTGCGGCTGGCATTGTGTTAAGGCCGTAAGCCACGCCTGCTCAGCGCGCGCCATCACCGGCCCGTTGTCATATAGAGTGTCGTCTAGGTCAAAACTCAGCGCCTGCACCGGCTGCCAGCGGCGATAAAACTGCATCAATCTGCCTGCCTTGGGTCTTGCGCGGGGGCCGCCTGATCCGGCGCCGGCTCTGCGGCCAGTGGCTGCGGGACTAAGGCGGCGACCGGCTCAAGCGTTTCGGCTATTTCTGGCTCTGGGCTTTGCCGTTTATCGGCGGGCATGGCCGCCACATCCAGCGGCGCCGCAGCGCGGCGCTTGGCGCGTGGGTGCAACGCATAGGACTGATTGATTTGTTCCCACGCCGGCGCGCCATATTGGGCGGCGGTGGCCAAGGTGCCAAGCCCAAGCTGCGCCTGTAGCGCCGCCAAGTCGGTACCGGCGGCGCGCATATGTTCAGCGGCGCTGCGGCGCAACACACTGGGCGTCACCGCCACTGCCATCGCTTGGTTTTTGCCCCATGCATCAAGGCGCAGCTGCACGCCATACGCTGAAATGCGTTTACGCTGCTGGGATAAAAACAGCGCCGGTTCATGCGCCGGCGCCCAGCCTTGGCGCCAGGTTAGCCACTGCTTTAAGCTCTCTTGCGCCAAGCGCCCCAGCGGCAGCGCGCGCGCGCGGCGCCCGCCAATCTGCAGCCAGCGCTCGGTTAAATTAACGTCGGCCACATCCAAAGCGATAAGCTCGGTCACGCGCAGCCCCGTGGCATAAATCAGCTCAAACATGGCGCGATCGCGCGCCAGCAAGCGGTCACCGCGCAGATCCACCCCACCAGAGGACGCACGCCGCTCCAGTAATTGGGACACGGCGCTGCTGGCCAAAGCGGCGGATTTTTCTGGCACATGCTTAATCGGCGCTAACCCGCGCAGCGGATTGGCCGGCCGCTGCCCGCTGAGCATTTGCCAATCACACAAGCGGCGCAGCGTAGCCAATAGCGCCTGCTGCCGGCTGCTTGCCAGCCCGTGCGTCTGCCAATAGTGCAAAAAAGCCGGCACCAAAGGCGGCGTGAGCGCTTGCCAGCAAGCCAGCTGCAGCGCCGCCGCCACAGTGGATAATTGCTGCAAATCACGCACCGCTTGGCGCTGGCGGCCAGCACTTAAGCCGGTGGCGGCCAAATGGGCTAAATAGGCGGCATTTTGCGCCACCAGTTCATCGGTAGGCCGCATGGCTGGGGTGGGCGTCACGCTTACAGCTCCACTTGGCCATCAAAAATATGTTCGGTAGGCCCGGTCATATACACCGGTTGGTCGGGGCCGCGCCAAGCGATGGTCAAATCGCCGCCGGGCAGATGCACCAGCACACGCTCTTTAAGCTTGCCCTGCAAAATGCCCACCACCACCGCGGCGCACGCGCCACTACCACAGGCGAGGGTCTCGCCGCAGCCGCGCTCAAACACGCGCAGTCGAATTTCACTGGCACTAATAATTTGCATAAAGCCGACATTGACCTTGTCGGGAAAGCGCTCAAAGCGCTCCAATGCCGCGCCCAAGCTGGCCACCGGCGCCTCGACAACATCCGCCACTTCCACCACACAATGGGGGTTACCCACCGCTACCACGCCGCACATCACCGTGTGCTCTTGCACGCGCAGCAAATAGGTTTTTTCCGCTTTTTGCGCGCGAAAGGGGATCTTGCTGGGTTCAAATTGTGGCGCGCCCATGTTCACTGTCACTTGGTCGCCGCTTTCTAATTGCAACATGATCCGGCCGCGCGCCGTGCCCACCGCGATGCGATCGCGATTGATCAACCCTTTTTCCCGCACAAAGCGCGCAAAACAGCGCGCGCCGTTGCCGCACTGCTCCACTTCAGTGCCGTCGGCATTAAAAATGCGATAGTGGAAATCGAGCTCCGGATCATAGGGCGGCTCAACCAGCAGCAGCTGATCAAAGCCAACGCCATAGTGGCGGTCGGCCAATTTTTTGATCACATCACTGCTAAAAAATACTTTTTGCGTTACTCCATCGACCACCATGAAGTCGTTGCCGAGTCCATGCATCTTGGAAAAATCGATCACCATAGCGCCCACTGTGTATTGGTTAAGATGGCCGCGCCATCAAGGAAGAAGATGCTCACCACGCCACAGCGCCTCAAGCGGCTCGCGTTCACGGATCAAGTGTGCCTTGGCGCCATCCACCAGCACCTCGGCGGCGCGTGGCCGCGTATTGTAATTAGACGCCATGCTAAAGCCATAGGCACCGGCAGCGCGCACCGCCAGCAAGGCGCCAGGTTCCAGCGCCAACTCCCGGCCTTTGCCAAGAAAATCGCCGGTTTCGCACACCGGTCCCACCACATCATAGCGGGCGCGCGGCACGTCGGGAGTTTGCTGCACTTCAACAATCTTCATCCACGCGCTATACAGCGCGGGGCGCAGCAGGTCGTTCATGCCGGCATCGACAATGGCAAAGTGCCGTTCACTGCCGCTTTTTAAATATTCTACCTGTGTGACCAGCACCCCAGCCGGCGCCACAATAGCGCGGCCTGGCTCAAAGATCAGGGTGAGATTACGCCCAGCGAATTTGGCTTGCAGCGCGCGGCCATAGGTCTCAACCTGCGGCGGCGTCTCTTGGTCATACACCACACCCAGCCCCCCGCCGACATCCACATGCGCCAGCACTATACCTTCGGCCGCCAGCTGATCGACTAAAGCGAGTAGCTTATCGGTCGCGGCCAAAAAGGGCGCCAACTCGGTGAGTTGCGAGCCGATATGACAATCCACGCCGACTACGTCCAGATGCGGCAAGCGGGCGGCCAAGCGATACAGCGCCGGTGCCTGTTCGATGGCGATACCAAACTTGTTTTTCTTTAATCCCGTGGAGATATACGGGTGCGTGCCGGCGTCAATGTCAGGGTTAACCCGCAGCGAAATACGCGCGCGCTTGCCCAACTCGCCAGCCACAAGGTTTAAGCGCTCTAGCTCACCTTGCGATTCCACGTTAAAGCACAAAATGTCTGCGCCCAGCGCATATTCAAGCTCGGCGCGACTTTTGGCCACCCCAGAAAACACCACTTTGCGTGCATCACCGCCGGCGGCTAACACCCGCGCCAACTCACCGCCAGAGACGATGTCAAACCCAGAACCCAGCCGCGCGAGCAAATTTAAAATAGCCAAGTTTGAGTTGGCTTTCACCGCATAGCAGATAAGATGCGGCAAAGTGCCCGCGGCGGCATCAAATGCCCGCCAGTGCTGCTCTAAGCTAGCGCGGGAATAGACATACAGCGGCGTACCATAGGTCGCGGCCAGCTCAGCTAGCGACAGCGCCTCGGCCTGTAACGCACCTGAGGCGGAATAGGTAAAGTGGTCCAAGGGGCAATCCTATCGTCTTAGGGGGTGGGCGTTGGCGGCGGCGTACTTGGCGCTGGCGCGCTCGGTGGCGTGGGCATATACAAGGGGCCTTTTAAGCCACAACCGGCGAGGCTAACGCTGGCCAGCAAAACAACTAAGCAAAATGGACGGAGCAACATAACGTAAGCGGCTTTCGGAAAATTAGTTTTGGTCTTCTATAATCGCACTCACATCAGCAAAAGCAACAGGATAAGTCTATGAAAGATCACGAGTTTCACGCCATCGTTGACCAGTATTTCCAGCATATTGAAGATGTCGTTGACCAAAATTACCCTGACATTGATTGCGAGCGCGCAGGCGGTTTGCTGAGTTTGAGCTTTGAGAATCGCAGCAAGATCATTGTTAACAAGCAAGAGCCGCTGCATCAGATCTGGGTCGCCACCCAAGAAAACGGCTTTCACTTTGATTTAACCGCGGGCGGCTGGATTGATAACCGGTTTGGCCAAGAGTTAGGCGCGCTGCTTAGTGACGCGGCCAGCAAACAAGCGGGCGAGGCGGTGAGCTTTTTATGATCGATCGACACCCCGCTGGCGCGCGCCACGCCATTATCTGGCTGCACGGCTTAGGCGATAGCGGCAGCGGCTTAGCGCCACTGGTTGACGCGCTGCAACTGCCGAGCGATCTGCCGGTGCGGCATCTGTTGCCGAGCGCCCCGTTTCGGCCCGTGACCATCAGCGACGGGCAAAAGCTGCGGGCGTGGTACGACATCATCAGCTTTAGCGCGCCGAGCCTGCGCGCGGTGGAAGCCGATGTGCGCGCCAGTGCGCAGCAGATAAATGCGTTAATTGATCAACTGGTGGGCGAAGGGTTTGCCAGCGAGCGCATTGTGCTGGCCGGCTTTTCCCAAGGCGGCGTGATTGCCAGCTTTTGCGCCTTGCGCGCCGAGCGCCCGCTCGGCGGCTTACTCTGCTTATCCACCTATTTAGCCGCGCCCGAACAGCTAGCCAACGAGATAAGCCCAGCGGCTCGTGAGCTGCCCGTGTGCTACATGCATGGCGTGTATGATGACGTGGTGGCGATGAGTTTGGGCTGGCAGGCCAAAAGCCTGCTAGAAACGCTGGGACTGGCGCCAGCGTGGCATGAATACCCCATGCGCCATGAAGTGTGCCAAGCGCAACTAGCCGATATGCGCCACTGGCTGTTGGCACGCTTAGGCTAAAACTAGGCTTAGCCCACGTAGGCTTGGAACGGCGGCACGCCGAGCGGCTTTAAGTGCGTGGCGCCGAGGAGGCAGCCGCTGCGATGTCGGCTGCCGCATCCTGCGAGGCGGCATCCACGGTCGGCGCACTGCCAGCGCTGCGGTGTGGCACGACGGTGAGCTCGCCTTCGGCGGCATCCTCCGGCACGACTAAATCGTAAAACTGCGGCAAGTTAAAATGGGTCAAGCGGCCATCGTCTTGCGCTTTGCCCTGTTTAGCGGTGTAAAAACGGTTAACCCCCGCCACCAGTTCGTCCCGATCCCCAGCAAAGTGCTGATACACCTCGACGCGGTTGGCCTCATCCAAAATATACAGATGGCGCCCTTCATCGCGGGTATCAAAAAAGAACTGCACCAAGCCTTCGCTGGCATAGGTATCTACAATGCTCGGCAAATGCTGGCTGTGGCTTTTATCTAGCCGCATCGGCAAGTGTTCAAGCTTGTTGTGCGAAATTTGGTGATAAAAATCGATGGCGTTTTCCAGCTTTTTCACCGAAACCCCGCGGCGCTCAAAGAAAATGCCGTAGGTGGCGCGGCCCAAGGTTAAGGTTTTCACCAGCTGGGATTTATCGGGGGTCAGCCACAAGGCAATGCACTCTTCGAGCAACTCGGCAAAGCCTTGGCGCACCTGCGGCCGAAAGTGCTCGCTGTAGCAATACACATCCAACGTTTCTGGCGCGCGGGCTTCTTGGTGCATTTTGCCCAGTAAAGTGGTGAGCGCATGCACCACCGCCTCTTCGCCGGTAAAATGCAGGGTGCGAATCTCACTCCACGAGTTGCGATACACCAGATCAATCGAGCCAATTAAGCATTCGCGCTCGCTACCAAACGAAAACACATCCAAAGGCCCAGCGTCCGCCTCCACCAGTTTACCGCTCCAATGGTTGGTCGGATCGCGTTCGAGGTTTAAGAAAATAGCGATATGGCGCAATTCACAAGGGCGACTGAGGGCTAAATTGGTGGCTGGCGGGTATTTTTGCCGAAAGCTTTGCCGCAGATCGCGGCACACATGCTGCAAATTATCTAAATGCAGATCCGAGCCTTGGTTAAACAACTGCACTTGGGTATGGGGCGTGAGCAGATCGTTAAAATAGGCCCACGCCACCAATTTCGACAGGTAGCGGTTAAATTCCAGCGGCGCGCGCCCGGCAATTTGGGCCGGTTCCAGCGAGTGCTTATACAGATACCAGCCGGCGCGATTTAGCCGGCCGCTGGGCACCTGCACAAAGCTCAAATTAGCCTCGCTTAAATCCGGCGCAATATTGAGGTTAATCCGCTGCACCTTGCCCGGCAGGCTTTCAAACGCGGCATACAGTTTGCGCGACAGCACGCCAATATCTTCGGCGTTGATCGATTCGCTGATGTTATTGCGCCGCGCAAATTGAATGAGGTTGCGATAGCTGTGCATCAAGGCCTCGAGCAACTCAGCGTGCTCGATTTTCACCTCTTCAATTTTCCACTGGTGGCGGTTATTGAGTCGCTGGCGTTTAGCCGCGCTCCAACCCCAATAAGTGCACAGGGTTTTTAGCTGCGCGCGGCGCCACGCCGGGGTTGCCTCATCGTCCAAATCACTCACACCATCGCACACTTTCAGATAAAAGCAGCGGCGCACTAAATCTAAGCGGGCAAAATCACCGATCGATTTTAAATAGTTCGTCACCCGATCCATCATCAGCCCGTAATTATCCAGCCGATAGTTAGTCAGGCGCTCAGGCCCAAGCGGCGCGTCGGCACTAAACCAATCGCGATAGCTCAGCGCCAGCAGGCGCGTGTGCGGGTATTCGTGGGAATAGGCTTCCATCAGCAGCAGCTTAAGCACTGATTTATAGGGTGAATCGATGCCCTTATACAGCTGCCACAGCGCCGAGCCGAAGTACTCTTCGGCTGGAATATGGTTAAAGCCACCCAAATCGAGCCAGTCGGCGCGGCGCAATTGGCCATCGGCAAACAGGCGCTCAACGCGCGTGACGTAGCCTTCACCTGCATCGCGCGGCAACAAAAACCACAATAAGCGCTGACCGGCGATGTGCAGGGCGCTGCGATAAAACTCATCGAGCAGCAGCAAGTGCTGGGCACTGCCGCAGCTTTCGCCACCGACACTGGCGCAGTTTTGTTGTGAGAATTTATTTTGCGGGATCAGGAAAAAATTTAAATCCACGCCGCGTTGCTCAGCCCAACGCGACAACTTGTGGCACTTTTGCTCCAGCAACGCCAAACGCGCCGGCGGCAAATCCAAGCCGTGGCACACCCAAATATCCAGATCCGATTGATAAGCCTGACCCATCGACGCCGTGCTGCCCATGGCATACACGCCTAAAATGGCCAGTTCGGTGGTGATAAATTCGGCTGCCGGCAGGGTTTGGCTGGCTAAGTCATCGAGCAGGGTTTGGTGATCACAGGCGGGATCAAAGCAGCGGATACCGTGGGGCACCGCAACGCCGCCTTGCGGCGCGAGAAAACCGGGTAACAGCGGGTGGTTAAAATGCAGTAAGACCGGCAGCAGGGCGAATACCTGCTGACCTAAGCGGCTCATCAAGGCAAGCGCGCGCTCGGTTTTGAGGCGTGTCAGCGCGTCGTAACGCTCAACTAAGCTGGCAAGTTGTGTCTGCAAGGCGCAACCTATCGTCTCGATGAATACCGTCAGCACCGCACGCTAGGCGCGGCAATAAAAAAGCCCATCCGCGTACGGATGGGCTGGAAGAATGGTGCGAAGAGAGGGACTCGAACCCTCACATCCGTGGGACACTAACACCTGAAGCTAGCGCGTCTACCAATTCCGCCACCTTCGCACACTGATTGTTCCCATATCTTTTACATGCAATGGGGCATGGCACTGTTTTTACATGTCAGTTCATGGTGCGAAGAGAGGGACTCGAACCCTCACACCCGAAGGCACTAACACCTGAAGCTAGCGCGTCTACCAATTCCGCCACCTTCGCACATTAGATTTTCCAATTTTGATTTATCTGTGGCGGAACACCGCAGAGCAGTATGGTGCGAAGAGAGGGACTCGAACCCTCACACCCGAAGGCACTAACACCTGAAGCTAGCGCGTCTACCAATTCCGCCACCTTCGCATGACTGCGCGGCGAATTGTAGCGATTTTTGCTTAAGCGTCAACCGCAAACTTTACTTTTTTCGCCTTTGCGGCCAGTTTGCCCGCAAAGGCGCGATTTTTACATTTTGCCTGCGCCGCCTTAGCTCGCGTTGCCCAGCGCCTGCTGGTACATCGCCTCGTATTCGCTCACCGCATCCGCCCACAAAAAGCGCGTGTGCATGGCGCGCTGCTGCACGGCGGCAAACTGCGCCTTGTCTTGCAAAAAGTAAATCAAGCTACGGCGCAAGGTCGTCAGCAGCACAGAGGCGCGTGGCTCGGTAAAGCAAAAACCGGTCGCACGCTCCGCATCGCTGTCCCAATCGATCACTGTATCTTTCAGGCCCCCCACTGCACGCACAATCGGCAAGGTGCCATAAGCCAAGCTGTAAATTTGGTTGAGGCCACAGGGCTCAAACAGCGACGGCATTAAGAAAAAGTCCGCGCCCGCTTCCACCCAGTGGGCTAAACGGTCATCGTAACCGTTGATAAACACGCAGCGATCAGGGTACTGCTGGCTCAGCTGGGTCAACTGCTGCGCCAGCAGCGGATCGCCCGAGCCGACGATCACCACCTGCACTTGATGGCGCAAGAATTTTTCCAGCGCGGGAATTAACAGCGGCACGCCTTTTTGCTCGGTCAGGCGACAGACCATGCCATACATCGGCACGTCGTTGACCGCCAAGCCCACCTCAGCCTGCAACCGGCGCTTACATTCGGCTTTGCCGCTTAAATCATTGGCGTGGTAATTAGCCGGCAGTAAGGCATCGGTCGCCGGATCCCAAGCCTGATAATCACAGCCATTTAAAATGCCGCACAGATCGTCACTGCGCATCTGAAAGATATGCGCCATGCCGTGCGCGCCCAAATGGGTGAGCAGTTCTTGGGCGTAATTGGGGCTAACGGCGTTGATCTTGTCGGCAAACAGCACGCCGCATTTAAGCAAGTTAATGTGGCCATAGTCGTAATCGAGCCGCGCTTCATAAGCGCTCACTTCCGGAATAGCCCAGAACTGCTCGCGCTCATAGCGGCCTTGGAAGGCGGCGTTGTGAATGGTGATCACGCTTTTGGTTTGGCCTAACTGCGGGTGATAGGCGTAGCGCGTTTTAAGCAATAGGGGCAATAAACCGGTGTGCCAATCGTTGCAGTGGGCAATATCGGGGGCAAAATCCAGCGCCAAACAGGCATGCAAACTCGCGGCGGCAAAAAAGGCAAAGCGTTCGCCGTTGTCGCTGTAGGCCTGATTGTTTTGCGCATAGGGCGCGGCGCGATCAAAGTAGCGCGGGCAATCAAGCAGATACACCGGCAAGCCATCCAGCGTTAGCGCATAAATGGCAAATTCAATCGGAGCCAAATCATAGCCGGTGGGCAGTGCACAGTTGGCGACAAACTTCGCTTCATCACGCCGCGCCACTGTTTGATAAAACGGCAGCATGATGCGCACATCGTGGCCGTGTGCGGTCAAATACAGCGGCAAGGCTTTAGCAACGTCGGCTAGACCGCCGGTTTTAATTAATCCTTCCACCTCTGCGGCGACAAATAGGATATTGCGAGGATGTGTGGCCAATGGCGGCTCCCTGTTAGTAAAAATGCATCGTCAATGACGCGCCTGTGCCCAAATGTGGGCGGCATTTTGACCCAAGGCCACGCCACACGCAATTTACCGCGCTAAGTTTTGCGCTTAATTGTGACTGCGGTAGACCTTAAAGCGCGCATCCTGTGCCACGACCGCGGTTTGCTTAAAGTGCACGTCCAAAATCGGCGCATAACGCAAAAAGGCATTGGCCACCAAGGTCAGATCGCCGGCCGCGGTTAAATAGTGCGGCGCCTCGGCCAAAAAGGTTTCGGTGGCCGCGTAATGGGTCTTTAAACCAGCATGAAACGGCGGATTTGACACAATGTGCGCAAAACGGCCGCTGATATCGGAATACACATCGGAGGCGATAACTTCGCCACGAAGGCCATTAGCCGCCAAGGTGCGGCGGGTCGATTCCAGCGCCAGCGCATTGATATCGGCACACAAGAGCTCAAGCTCGGGCGCGCGCTTAGCCAGCACGGCAGCAATCACCCCCGCCCCACAGCCAAAATCGAGCACGCGCCCGCGATGCGGCGCGCAGGCCTCGAGCAGCATTTTTGAGCCGGCATCCAAACCATCGGCACTAAACACCCCCGGCAGCGCGCAGACCGTCAGCGGCGTATCGCCAATCTGGCACGGATAGCGGCGCACCCAGGCTTCAAGATCAAACGGCGCAGGCTGGCCGGTTAATTCGCCGTGATACAGCGAGCAGCGCCGCGCGCTGTCGCGCTTAATCGGCTTGCCGCTATATGGCGCGAGCAGTTTATCAGCGCCATTAATGCCACCGCGATTATCGCCGGCTAAAAACAGATCAGCCCCAGCGCTTAGCAGCGGCGTGAGCATAGCGAGCAGATATTGCGCTTCGGCTTTCGCTTTAGGCATCAACAGTAGCAAGGCATCAAACGCCGGTAACGCGACTGAGCGCTCAAGCACATGGTTAAACACCAGCGCCGCACCAAGCGCCGCCTTTTGCTGGCGAAAATAGCTGTAATCGGTGGTAAACACGCACAGATCGTCGGTGAGGCTGGCCAAATGGCGGGGATAAGCATCCTCCAGCGCCCCGCACACCAATAGGCGTTTACCGGCAAATAACGACTCATTGCGCGCAAGCATTTGGCTCACCGCCGTGTTGGGCTGACTCATTCACTTTCCCCTAAAAACAGTTCATTAGCTTGGCGGCTAAAAAGTCGCCAGTATATATGGCGGCCAAAACGTGGGCCGCCGTCACGCCGGCGCTTAGCCCAGCGGGCGCACAGTAAAGCCCCGTTTGATCGCATAAAGCCAGCGCCCGCGCTACGCGGCGCTGATCAACCAGTCGATAATCGCCAGTTGCAAACTGGCTTGCGCCGCTAAATCGGCTTGCCGCGGTAAACTTTGCAATGGCGCGCGCCAAGCCGGCGCGCTAGCTAAGCCGAGCACAGCGCTGTGCAGTAGCGCCAAGCCTTCGCTCACCGCGGCCGCGCACGCAGCAGAAGACGGTTCGATTGGCATTAGCGCTGCATGGTATTGCCAATGTTCAAGGCCAAGCTGCACTTTGTCGCGCGCCGTTAAGCCCTCGAGCGCAGGCAAGGCTCGCGAAGTGGGCGCACGGCTTAAGCCCGCCGCCCGATAGCCGCGCGCCGCTTTAGACTCAATGCCAAGCAGCAAATGGCCGTGCGCTACCAACTGCTGCGCCAAGGCAAACAGCGCGGCTACCGGACCACGCTTTAGCTCTAGCTCCAGCTCATTAATCGCTTCGCGGCCAACGCGCCCCACCACCTCACCTTGATCCCACACCAGCTCAATCTGCGCCCCGTCAAACTCAATCAGCCACGCTTGGCGGACAAAATCGGTGCTAAATAGCGGTTGCAGCTGGGCATTCAATTGCGCAGCGCAGGCCGGTATTGGCCAAATTTCGGTTGGAAAAACAAATAAATCCGGCCGCTCGCCGACCGGTAAATTAAATTCAGGATGCGTGTGCAGGCCGCCTAGCCCTTGGCCGCGACACTTTAAGGTTTGCTCAGCGCACGGCGCGCCGTGCTCATCTTGCCAACGGCGAATGCGCAGACCCATGCCAAGGCGGCGTAAATCCAGCGCAGGCGTATCAAAATAGCGGTTACTTAAGCTGGTTTTGGCCAGCGGCGTGACTTGCCAGCGGGCCAATAGCGCCAGCAGAATGGGCAGGAAATCGCCACGGATTAAAAATTTAAGTTCGGTTTCAGTTGCCGCCGGCTGGGTCATGCTATTTCTCACAGTGGTACGTCGCGCAGCAAAGTGCACAAGACGCGATATAATTGGCGCGCATTGTAAACGATAACGCGGTTTTATTGCGGCATGAGTTCAGTTAACATGCGCGCCTCATGACACCGCATCGAGTGTTTTTTCACCGTTACAGGTCTAAACATGCCAGTAAATACAATTTTGGGGCTGTTCGCTAAGTCCCCTATCAAGCCGCTGCAAAAGCATATTGTTAAAGTGCATTTGTGTTGTGAACAGCTGATCCCGTTCTTTGACGCCGTGGCCGAAGAGCGCTGGGAAGAAGCGCAAAGCCTGCGCGAGCAAATCGTACAGTTGGAAAAAGAGGCCGATGCGCTCAAGCGTGAAATTCGCCTCAAGCTGCCACGCGGGCTGTTTTTGCCCGTTGCGCGCACCGACCTGCTCGAATTGCTGACCCAACAAGATAAGATCGCTAACCGCGCCAAAGATATTTCTGGGCGTATGCTCGGTCGCCGCATGGAATTCCCAAAAGAGATGCGCAGCGACTTTATGGCCTACCTCAAGCGCTGTATCGATGCCACCGCGCAGGCGAAAAAAGCCATCAACGAACTCGACGAGTTGCTGGAAACGGGCTTTAAAGGCCGCGAAGTAGAAATGGTTGCTGAGATGATCCACCAGCTGGATCTGATCGAAGATGACACTGATGCAATGCAAATTGGCCTGCGCCAAAAGCTGCAGGCGGTGGAAGGCGACTACAACCCGATCGACATGATGTTTTTATACAAGATCCTCGAGTGGGTAGGTGATTTAGCCGACCAAGCAGAGCGTGTTGGCGCTCGTCTCGAGCTGATGCTGGCTCGCTCCTCGTAATCGACTGACTGGATAGATACGACTAATGGAAATAATCGCGAATTACGGCTCAACCCTCGTGTTGATCGCCGCGCTGTTTGGCTTTTTGATGGCTTGGGGTATCGGCGCCAATGACGTAGCGAACGCTATGGGCACCTCGGTCGGTACTAAGTCTTTAACCATCCGCCAAGCCATTGTTATCGCCATGATCTTCGAATTTGCCGGCGCCTATTTGGCCGGCGGCGAAGTAACTGCGACCATCCGCAGCGGTATTATTGATAGCAATGCCTTTGCTAATGCACCCGATCAACTGGTGCTGGGCATGATTTCCGCCCTGCTGGCCGCTGGTGCCTGGTTGATTTTAGCTTCCTATTTTGGCTGGCCGGTCTCCACCACCCACTCGATTATCGGTGCCATTGTTGGTTTTGCCTTAGTCAGCATTGGCCCTGAAGCAGTGAAGTGGGGCAAATTTGGCGGCATCGTTGGCTCATGGATCGTCACCCCAGCTATCTCGGGCGTGATTGCCTATTTCATGTTCCAAAGCGTGCAAAAGCTGATTTTTGATACCGAAAATCCGCTGGAAAATGCTAAGCGTTATGTGCCGTTTTATATGTTTTTAACCTCGCTGGTGATTTGCTTGGTCACCATTCAGAAGGGTTTAAAGCATGTTGGCTTGCACATCTCCACCCAAGAAGGCGCCATGCTGTCAGTGGTCATGTCGATTTTGGTGGCCATCGCGGGCTTTATCTATATTCGCGGCCAGGACTACAATCCGAAAGATGACAGCAAAATGCACTTTGCCAACGTGGAAAAAGTGTTTGGCATCTTGATGGTGATCACTGCGTGTGCCATGGCGTTTGCCCATGGCTCGAACGACGTAGCTAACGCCATTGGTCCCTTGTCTGCCGTTGCCTCTATCGTCGGCACCGGTGGTCAAATTGCTGGTGAAGCCACCATTGCATGGTGGATTTTGCCACTGGGCGGCGTGGGTATCGTGATCGGTCTGGCGACCATGGGTGAAAAAGTCATGGCCACTGTCGGTACCGGTATTACCCACCTGACGCCAAGCCGTGGCTTTGCCGCGCAGTTGGCCACCGCTGCCACCGTGGTTATCGCCTCCGGCACCGGCCTGCCAATTTCCACCACCCAAACCCTCGTGGGTGCAGTGATGGGCGTGGGCCTCGCCCGCGGTATCGCAGCGCTGAACTTAGGCGTGCTGCGTAACATCGTGGTCTCTTGGGTGATCACCCTGCCCGCCGGCGCTGTGCTGTCGATCATCATTTACTATGTGATGCGCGCGGTGTTTGCTTAACTCTTCACGAGCTTAACGCGCTGCGGTGATACTGTTGTGACCGTGGCATGACCGTTTGATGAATAAAAAAACCGAAGCCTAGGCTTCGGTTTTTTTATTGCGCAACAGACCGGCGGCCATGCGCTTAGCGCATAAACTCCACACCTTGGGCAATGTCCGCCTGCAACGTCGGCAGCATTTGGGTCAAGGCATCACGCTCAAACGCGCTGAGCTCGCCATGGGGCAGCCACTGCTCGATGCCGTTTTTACCCAACAATAATGGCTGCGCAAAGAAGGCCGCGTACTCGCTTTCACCTTCCACAAACGCGCACTCCACCACGTTGGCCTCGCCCTGCAAGCCCTTGATTAGTGACAGCGCAAAGCGGCATGCCGCCTGCCCCATCGACAAGGTGGCTGAACCACCGCCGGCTTTGGCCTCCACTACCTCGGTACCGGCATTTTGAATACGCTTGGTCATCATGGCGATCTGCTCGGCACTAAGCGACGCCCCTGCCACTTGCGATAGCAGCGGTAAAATCGTCACGCCGCTGTGGCCACCGATAACATTGACCCGTACGTCATCCACCTTCAACCCCGCCGCTTGCGCGACGAAGGTTTCACTGCGCAGCACATCTAATGTGCTGATACCAAACAGGCGGCGCTTATCGTACACGCCGGCGGCTTTCAGCACCGCGGCGGCAATCGGCACTGTGCTATTTACCGGATTGGTGATCAGCCCAATCAACGCCTGTGGGCAGTGCGCGGCGCACTGCTCGACTAAGTTTTTCACGATGTCGGCATTAACATTGAACAGATCGCTGCGATCCATTCCGGGTTTGCGCGCGACCCCCGCACTGATCAGCACCACATCGGCGTTGACTAACGCCGGTGCCACATCGCTACCCGCAAAACCGGTCACGGTGACATCAGTGGGAATATGGCTTAAATCGGCCGCCACGCCAGGGGTGGCCGGCGCCACATCATACAAACTCAGCGCCGTACCCGCAGGCAGACGGTTTTTTAACAATAGAGCAAGCGCTTGGCCAATACCGCCAGCTGCGCCCAAAATGGCCACTTTCATACTAAGCTCCCAAACCGAAATAACAGGGCAAATCGAGGTTTAATAAATTATTTAAACCTTAAAGGATTAGTTGAACAAGCGCAATCACAGCCCAGCGCGCTTATTCATGCTGTGATCTGACGCGCGCGCTAGCGAGGTGGTGGGCTTTGACTTAGCTCGTAGCACAAAAAACCAAAGGAGCGCATGCGCTCCTTTGCCTAAACGTCCATCCCGATTGCGCTAGTTTTGATAGGCCAGTGCGCGCCGCTCGCACCAGCGAAACAGCAACGTCAGTAAACCATTCATGCTCAAATACAGCACACCGGCGGCGGTAAAAACCGCCAAGGTGTCATAGGTGCGGGCATTGAGTTGCTGCGCCAAGCCCATTATGTCCATCAGGGTAATAGTGCTGGCGAGCGAACTGCCTTTGAGCACCAAGATCACCTCGTTAGAATAGGCCGGCACCAAGCGCCGCGCGGCATGCCGGGTTTTCATCCACAGCGTTTGCCGTGGGCTAAAGCCCAGCGCGCGGCACGCTTCCACTTCCCCAGCTGGAATAGCTTCAAGCGCGCCTTTAAACAAGCGGGTCGAATAAGCCGCGGTGTTTAACCCCAGCGCCAGCACCGCACAAAACCACGGTTGCTTGAACCACGCCCACAAGAAGCTCTCTTTGAGCCACGCAAATTGGCCCGGGCCGTAGTAAATCAAAAAGATCTGGATCAGTAGCGGCGTACCGGTAAACAGCAGCACCACAAACTGCACCAGTTGTGTGGCCAACGGCCATTTAGCCGACAACACCCAGGTCATCAGCAGAGCCAATGTTAGCCCGAATCCGAGGCTAGCCACCGTCAGTTGCAAGGTCAGCGCTAAGCCACCAAGCAGCGTTAATAGGTAATCAAGCACGGTTAGCCTCCATAGCGCTGGTAATAGCGCGTGGCGCGCGCCAAGCCATATTCACTGACTAAGCTTATCGCCAAATAGATCAGCGCTGCGGCCGCATACCAGGTAAACGGCTCATAGGTACTGGCCGCCGCCAGTTGGGCTTGGCGCATCATCTCGTGCACGCCAATCAGCGAGACTAAGGCTGTGTCTTTTAGTAGCACCAACCATTGGTTGCCAAGGCCCGGCAAAGCGTGACGCCACGCTTGGGGCAACACCACGCGCAAAAATATCTGTGACTTGGTTAAACCAAGCGCCAAACCAGCTAACCACTGCCCTTTGGGCACGGCATTGAGCGCGCCGCGTAACGTTTGACTGGCATAGCTGGCAAACAGTAACGAGAGCGCCAATACGCCGCACGCAAACGGGCTAAATTCAACATATTCACCGGTGATGAAAAACAACACCTGCGTTGAACCAAAGAAAATAAACAGCACTACCAGCAACTCAGGCAGGCCACGGATCAAGGTGGTGAGGGTGGCCACCGGCCACCCAATCCATGCCTTTTTCGATAACTCAGCGGCACTAAACAGCAGCGCCAACACCATGCCACCGACTAAAGAAAGCAGTGCTAACCCCAGCGTCATCCAAGTGGCGGTGAATAACAGACTCAGCATGACTTACCGCGCAAAGTGCTTGTCGTAGATTTTTTGATAAGTGCCATTGGCTTTGATTGCCGCCAGCGCTTGGTTAAATTGGCCTAACAACTCGCTGTTGCCCTTTGCCACCGCGATACCAAAGCCAGTGCCAAAGTACTTGGCATCGGTGACCGGCGCGCCGAGCATGGCGTAGTCGGTGTGGCTTTTCAGCCACTCGGCTGCCACTGCGGTGTCAGCAAACACGCTTTGCGTGCGGCCATTGGTTAAATCCAAAAATGCACTTTGATAGCTGGCATACGGCATGCTAAGCAGGCCCTTAGCGGTCCAGTTATCTGCGATATAGGCTTGATGCGATGAACCATTTTGCACGCCTACCGTTTTCTCTTTCAGCTCTTCTGGCGTGGCAAAGGCGGCTTTTTTGGTTACAAATACCGCTGAGTTTTCATAATAAATATTAGAAAAATCAACTTGCTGCGCCCGCTCTGGGGTCACATCCATCGCCGCAATCGCCGCGTCATAACGCTTAAATTTCAGGCTCGGGATCAGGCTGTCAAAAGCTTGATTGTGAAAGGTACACTCCAGCTGGGCTTCGGCACACAACGCACGCGCCAAATCGATGTCAAAGCCTTGGAATTCGTTTTTCTCGTCCAAATACTCAAAGGGCGCATAGGTCGCTTCAGTGGCGATCTTGATCTCTTGCGCCAGCACCTGCGTGCTCAACAAGCCCATAGCGGCAACTAACAACACTTTTTTCATGACAGCTTCCTTGATTGACGTGAAGATAATCGATTGACGTTAATGGTTTAAAAACTCGGCAAAACGCTGGGTCTGCGGCTGAGCAAAAATGTCCTGCCCGCCGATCTCCACAATGCCGCCTTTTTCTAAATAGATAACTTGACTGGCCACTTTGCGCGCAAACTCCACTTCATGGGTCACCACCACTTGGGTGATGCCGGTTTGGCGCAAAGTGCGAATGATCTCCGCCACTTCATTGGTGATCTCGGGATCCAGCGCTGCGGTCGGCTCATCGAACAACAGCACCTGCGGATCCATCATCAGCGTGCGGGCAATCGCGACCCGCTGCTGCTGGCCGCCCGATAAACGCGCCGGCCACGCGCCGCTTTTATCGGCCAATTGCAATTGGCTGAGCAGGTAACTGGCTTTTTCCAGCGCAGCGGCTTTCGTCATGCCCAGCACCTTCATCGGCGCCTCGATTAAATTTTCCAGCACCGTTAAATGCGGCCACAGGTGATACTGCTGAAACACCATGCCCACTTTGCGCCGCAGTTGCTGCGCTTGGCGCTGGTAGGCGGCTTCCCCGTGGGCAAAAGGAAATGAAAATTCACTACCAGCAATACGCAAGCTGCCGCTATCTGGGGTATCGAGCAGATTCATCATGCGCAGGAGCGAACTCTTGCCGGCGCCGCTTGGGCCCAGCAGTACCAAGGTTTCACCAGGGGCGGTGACGAAGCTCACCTGCTGCAATACCGGCACACCGTGCCACGCCTTATTAATGCTTGTTAATTCAATGCCCATCAGTAGATCTGAATAAATTTGCAAATTTGGCCTGATATTACGCAGTTTATTTTCATGCGCAAGCATTAATGCATCAATATGCAATGCAACCGCCATTTTCTTGCGATAAATGGCATAGTCATGCAAAATGCAGCGGCGTTTGGGCGAGATTAAGTGCACATCTCGTCGGCGCCGCCACGTTACCGCAGCCTTTACACGGCCGCAGCCACTTGCCTACCGATGCCGCGCACACGGCCAATGGAACCAAAATGAAACACACCGATAAGCAAGAAAAACTGGCGAAAGCCTTTAAAGCCTTGCTCAAAGAGGAGCGTTTTGGCTCCCAAGCTGAGATCGTCAGTGCCTTGCAGGAGATGGGTTTTAACAATATCAACCAATCGAAAATCTCGCGCATGCTTAGCCGCTACGGCGCCGTGCGTACCCGTAATGCCAAAATGGAGATGGTGTATTGCCTGCCGGTTGAATTTGGCGTGCCTACCACCACCAGCCCGTTAAAAAATCTGGTGCTCGATATTGGCTATAACAGCGCGCTCGTGGTCATTCACACCAGTCCAGGGGCCGCACAACTGATCGCTCGACTGCTAGATTCACTGGGCAAAGCTGAAGGCATCTTGGGCACCATCGCCGGTGATGACACCATCTTTATCACCCCCACTCGCGACACCCCGATTGAAGAGTTGTATCACTCCGCCTTAGAGCTGTTTGAGCAAACCCTCTAAGCTCACGCTACAAACCCAGCCACGGCAGTAACGCCAGCAAGGTGTACGGCGCAAAAAGGTAAAGACTCCACAGCAGGTAATGTAGAGCAATCACCGCCAGCAGCCAGCGCACATAAGGCTGCTTTTGGGTTTTATGCCGCCAATAATCAGCGCCCAGTAACGCGCCCGGCCAGCCGCCCAGCATCGCCAGTAACAGCAGGCGTGATTCGGGCAAACGCCAACGCCCCAAACGGGCTTGGCGCTTGTCCCAGCCATACGCAATAAAACTCAGTCCACTCATGGCTAACGTTAGCCCCAGCGGCGCCCATTGCTGCAGACTAAACCCGAGCCAGCCACCGGCGAGCAGCGGCAACCACAGCAGCCAACTCATGTTTTGCTTGCCCATAACGTTCTCTTTGCGGCAAAAATTTACCCCACTCTACTGAGCCAAGGCTAATGTGGGCTTAACGCAGCCACCATAACAGCGGCACAATCGCCAGCACCGACACCGCGTACGGCAGCATTACGCGCAGACCTAAACTGCGCCCGCCGAGCACCTGCGCCAAGATGCCTTTGACCACCGAGCTGACCAAACCGGCCCGTGTGCCGAGCAAGCGCACCGCAAAATGCCCACAAAACGAGATGGCGGCGATGATCACCACCATCAGCCAGATTTTAAATGGATTAAAGGCGCCAAGCGGGCCTAACTCTTGATTGGGCAGGACGGGTAAGAGCACAAAGGAGATGAGCAAAAAACGCAAAGTGGCGTGAAATTCGGTTTCACTTAAAAACAGCATGCCTTGCTGGATCGGGCCTTTGAGCCCCATCAGTAGGGCGGCCAGCACGGCGCGGGCCACCGCACTGGTGAGGCCAAACTCGCCGTGGGCGCGCTGCGCCAGTCAAATCGACAGCGCGCATCCCGCTAGCACCGCCAGCAAACCCAGCAAGATAAGCCCTACCCCCAAGGAGGGCGGGAGCAGCGCACACACCCCGCCGAGCAAACCGAGCAAACCATAGGTGCGCATACCGGCGATGCGTTGACTATCACCCAACCTGCGCACCTGCCAGCCGCGCTCTAAGCCAATAATAAGACCTATGGCTAGCGACACCAGCGCGCCATACATCGGTTGAATATCACGCCACAGCGTGACTGAGGTGTCCAGTGCCATCGCCTTGCCCTCTGTGGCGAAGATGCAGCCTTAAGCGCCGACTTAACGGCCAGCATGGCACAAGACGCTGGCATTTACCGTGCTTAGTTAAGCTGTGCTTTGAGCTGATACAGCAGGGCCAACGCTTGACGGGGCGACAGGTCATCTACCGCTAGCTCGGCCAGCGCATCGAGCACCGGATGGGGTGCGGGCAAAGCAACGGGCGCAGGCAAAGCGCAGGTGGCATCACTGCTCGGCGCGCTGGCTTCAAGCTGGGCTAGCTTGTGCCGCGCGGTGGTAATCACGCTTTTCGGCACGCCCGCCAGCGCAGCCACTTGTAAACCATACGAGCGACTGGCCGCGCCATCTTGCACCGCATGCATAAAGGCAATGCTATCGCCATGTTCGAGCGCATCGAGATGCACATTGGCCAGCGCATGCAAGCGCTGCGGCAACTCGGTGAGCTCAAAATAGTGGGTAGCAAACAGGGTATAGGCGCCAATGTTATCGAGCTGCTCGGCGCACGCCCAAGCCAATGACAGGCCATCGTAGGTACTGGTGCCGCGGCCAATTTCATCCATCAGCACCAAGCTTTGCGCAGTGGCGTTATTTAAAATATTCGCCGTTTCGGTCATTTCCACCATAAAGGTCGAACGGCCCGACGCCAGATCATCTGACGCGCCAATGCGAGTGAAAATGCGATCCACCGGCCCGATGCGCGCCGCCGCGGCCGGCACAAAGGCGCCTATATGCGCGAGCAACACGATCAGCGCCGTTTGCCGCATATAGGTCGATTTACCGCCCATATTTGGCCCGGTAATGATCAGCATGCGCCGCTCGGCATGCAGCGCCACCGGATTGGGAATAAACGGCGCGCGCAGCACATGCTCCACTACCGGATGGCGGCCCTGCTCAATGCTGATGCAGGGGCTATCAACCAACTGCGGGCAGTGATAGTCCAGTGCCTGCGCGCGCTCGGCTAAACCAGCCAGCACATCGAGCTCGGCTAATGCCGCGGCCGACTCTTGCAGCGCCGGCAGATGCGGCAGCAAACTATCGATTAACGCTTCATACAGGCGCTTTTCCAAGGCTAGGGCTTGGGATTGGGCGCTGAGTACCTTGTCTTCATAGGTTTTCAGCTCATCAATGATATAGCGCTCGTTATTTTTTAACGTTTGCCGACGCATATAGTGCACCGGCACCAAGTGGCTGCTGGCACGGCTGACTTCAATAAAAAAGCCATGCACCTTGTTGTAGCCGACTTTCAACGTGCTGATACCGGTAAGCTGGCGCTCGCGCTCTTCAATGCGCGCCAAGCTCGCCGTGGCGCCATTAGCCAAATCACGCAGCTCATCGAGCTCGCTGTGATAGCCATCGCGGATCACGCCGCCATCGCGGATCAGCACCGGCGGCGTGTCCATCACCGCGCACGCTAATAAATCGTGCAAGGCGGGAAATTCGCCTACTCGCTCACGCAACTGCAGCAGCGCTTCTTGCTCACACGCCGCCAACGTTTGATTTACGCTGGGCAATTGCGCAAAGGCTTGGCGCAAGCGGGTTAAATCCCGCGGGCGCAGTGAGCGTAGCGCTAAACGGGCCAGCACACGCTCCATATCGCCCACTGGGCGCAGCCCTTGACCAAGTTCGTCATACGCATCGGTATCAATTAAGCTCGCAATGGCACTTTGCCGCCCGCCCAGCACCACTCGATCGCGGATCGGCTGATGCAGCCAGCGTTTTAACAAGCGACTGCCCATCGGCGTGACCGTGGCATCAAGCACTGCAGCCACTGTGTTGTCGGTGCCACCGGCTAAGTTTTGCGTTAATTCCAAATTGCGCCGCGTAGCCGCATCCATGATCACCGCGTGATCTGGCTGCTCTAAACGCACGCCGCGAATGTGCGGCAGCGCCGTGCGCTGGGTATCTTTTACGTATTGCAGTAAGCAACCCGCGGCGCACAGCGCCGTGTCACTTTGCTCCACACCAAAGCCGACTAAATCTTGCGTGCCAAATTGCTGACACAGCAACGTGCGCGCTGTGCCGAGCTCAAACTCCCATTCGGGGCGCCGGCGCAAGCCGCGCGCGCCATCAAGGAGCGGCATAAAAGCAAAGGACTCTGGATAGAGCAGCTCGGCCGGTTGCGTGCGTTGCAACTCGGCCAGCAGGGTTTCTTGACGGCTAAATTGCTGAATAAAAAAGCGCCCCGAGCCCATATCCAAGGTGCCAAAACCAAAACGGCGGCCATCGTGATACACCGCCGCCAGCAGGTTATCTTGCCGCTCACTAAGCAGCGCCTCATCAGAGACAGTGCCGGGGGTAATGATGCGCACCACTTTACGCTCCACCGGCCCTTTACTGGTGGCTGGATCGCCAATTTGCTCACAGATCGCCGCCGATTCACCCAGTTGCACCAATTTGGCCAGATAGCCCTCGACCGCATGATACGGCACGCCCGCCATAGGGATAGGCGTGCCTGCCGACTGGCCGCGCTTGGTCAGGGAAATATCTAATAGTTGCGAAGCCTTGCGCGCGTCGTCATAAAACAGCTCATAAAAATCGCCCATACGATAAAACAGCAAAATGTCCGGATTTTGCGCTTTAAGGGTCAAATATTGCTGCATCATCGGCGTATGGCTGGCTAACGCCGCCGGCAAAAGGTGATCTGGGGTCATAAGGGCGCCTAAGTGACAGAAGGGCTAAGTAAGGCCGGCATCTTAAACGCTCGGCCGCAAAACGAAAACGGGCAAAAGCGCGGCTTAAGGCGCGCTTTTGCGCTTGCCGTCATGAAAGCCCCGCTAAAGAGTGGTAACATCGCGGCTATTTATCTTTAGCCCATTTTAAAAAGCGATGATTATGGCCGCCAGACTCGTGAAGATCGCCACCCGCAAAAGCCCTTTAGCGCTGTGGCAAGCCTATTTTGTAAAAGCACAGCTTGAAGCTCACCACCCCGACCTTGCGGTGGAATTGGTGCCGATGAGCACGCAAGGTGACAAGATTTTAGATACGCCGCTGGCCAAAGTTGGCGGTAAAGGCTTATTTGTCAAAGAGTTAGAGCAAGCACTGCTCGATGGGCGCGCCGATATTGCCGTGCATTCAATGAAAGATGTGCCGATGGATTTTCCTGCGGGCTTAGGCCTGCACACCATTTGTGAGCGCGAAGATCCGCGTGATGCGTTGGTGTCAAATCAATTTGCCAGCATCGAGGCGCTGCCCCAAGGCGCGGTAGTAGGCACCTCTAGCCTGCGCCGCCAATGCCAACTGCGCGCCGCACGCCCCGATTTAGTCATCAAAGATCTGCGCGGCAATGTGAACACCCGTCTAGCCAAGCTCGATGCCGGCGAATATGACGCAATTATCTTGGCCGCCGCCGGCTTAAAGCGCCTAGCGATGAGCGACCGCATCCGCGCCTTGATTGCGCCGGAATACAGCTTGCCGGCCAACGGCCAAGGCGCGGTGGGCATTGAATGCCGACTCGATGACAGCGCGGTGCACGCGCTACTCGCGCCCTTAGAACACGCACCGACCCGCGCCCGCGTAGTGTGTGAGCGCGCAATGAACCGCGCTCTGCAAGGTGGCTGCCAAGTGCCCATCGGCGCTTATGCGGTAATTGAAAATGAGCAACTGTGGCTGCGCGGTTTAGTCGGCAGTGTGGACGGCGAGCACATTTTGCGCGCTGAAGGCCGCGCTGCTTGCGCCGATGCACAAGCCTTAGGTGAGTGCATCGCCGCCCAGTTACTTAGCCAAGGCGCGGATAAAATCCTCGCCGCGGTTTACGGTGACTAAACGTGGGTATGCCAACCTGCACGCGCATTGCGCTGGTCACGCGGCCGGAACCGCAAGCCAGTGCGATGGCGGCCCTGCTGCGGGCCCATGGCCATACGGCGCTAACCTGCCCGCTGCTTGATATTGTGGCGGGCAACGAACTTAGCGCCTTGCCGGCGCATTTGGTCGCCGCCGATTGGGTGATTGCAGTGAGCGTGGCTGCGGTGGAGTTTGCCAGCCAACACCTGCAACAAAACGGGCTACACTGGCCCCGTTGCCGCTATGCCGCCATTGGTCGCGCGACCCAAGCGGCGTTTGCGCGCCAAGGTATTACAGCGCTAACGCCCGATGACCCGCGCAGCGAAGGCTTGCTGGCGCAAGCCGAGCTGCAAGCTATCGATGCGCGGCGCGTGCTCATTTTGCGCGGCAACGACGGGCGGGATTTGCTGGCCGAGACCTTAACTCTGCGCGGCGCTCTGGTACACTACTGCGCCGTCTATGCGCGGCACTACCCTCCGCTCGCGGGCGAGCATTTAACCGCCCAATGGCAAGCGGCGGGGGTCGATAGCCTGCTGGTAACGAGCGGGGAATTATTAGATCGTCTCATCGCCTTGGTGGCGCCTAGCGCCCGGCCTTGGCTATACCGTCGTCACTTGGTGCTGCCAAGTCCACGACTGGCTGATGCGGCTAAAGCCGCCGGCTTTACCAACATTTCTGTGGCGCGCAGCGCCGCCAACAGCGCCATGCTCGCGGCGCTCGAACAAGGATATTTGCATGACCAAGCAACATGAAGACAACGCGGTGCCCACCACGGCAGCCCCCGCCAAAAGCGGCCGCTCCGGCGCCCTGCTCGGCAGCGTGGCCATTTTACTCACCCTGGGCTTAACCGGTGGCCTGTATCTGCATGGCCATAAAAAAGCCGTGGCGCAGCAAGATGAAATTCGCGCCCTCAAGCAGCAACTCCAAGGCGCCGCCAGCCAATTGGCAGAAAACGGCAGCTTTGCCCGTGACCAACTGGCCAGCTTGGAGCAAAAACAGCGCGTGCTGCACAAAGAGCTGCAAGGGCTACAAAGCCGGGTGCTCGACTTAGATGAAAAGCGCCCCAACGACTGGCTACTGGCCGAGGCCGATTACTTAGTGCGCATCGCTGGCCGTAAACTGGCGCTAGAACACGACGTAGTGTCCACCATTGCCCTGCTCGATAACGCAGACGAGCGGATCAAGGCGCTGGCTGACCCGAGCCTGATGGTCATTCGCCAAGCGCTGGCGGAAGATATCGCCCAACTCAAAGGCTTGCCGGTGCTCGATCGCGAAGGCTTGAGCTTAAAATTAGCCGCCCTGTCACAGCAAATGGATAGCCTGCCGCTGACCAACGTTGATATGCCCAACGCGCAAACCGCGCCCGAGGCCGGCGTGAGCCAAGATGTCACCGATTGGCAGCAAAATTTGACGCAAAACTGGCTGCAATTTACCGAAAACTTCATCACCATTCGCCGCCGCGATGGCGCCGTGGAAGCGCTATTGTCGCCCGAGCAAGAGGTTTATTTACGCGAGAATGTGAAAACTAAACTGCTACAAGCACAGCTGAGCGTGTACCGCGAGGAGCAAGCGCTGTATCAAGCCAGCTTGAACCAGGCCCAAGCCTGGGTCGCGCAATACTTTGATCGCGAGCAACCGGCCACTCGCGCCTTGCTCACGCAGGTGACTGAGCTCAAAGCGCAGCCAATCAAGCTGGCTTATCCCAACGCGCTCAAAGCCCAATTGATGCTCGATAATGCCCTCAACGAACGTCTGCAGCGCATGCTGAGCAACAACTAAGGAGCACGCATGATCCGTTTGCTAATTTTGGTCGCCGCCTTAGTCGCGGGACTGGCCTTTGGCCCACAAGCCGCGGGCAACAAGGGCTACGTGCTGATCGCCCTGGGCAACTACACCGTGGAATCATCCGCCACCAGCGCAGCCATCTTGCTGGTACTGCTGTATGGCGCACTGCTGGCCTTAGAATGGCTGCTGCGCCGCTTATTCGGGCTGCGTAGCAAAACCCGCGGTTGGTATGGCCTGCGTCAACGCCGCAAAGCTAACGAGCGCGCGGTGGCGGCGACCTTGGCGCTGGCCGAAGGCCAGTATGCCCAAGCGGAAAAATTAGTGCTCAAAAGCGTAGATAACAGCGACACCCCGCTGCTGAACTACTTAACCGCTGCCAAAGCGGCGGCCAAGCGCGGTGATACGGCGCAAAGTGAGCTCTATTTGCAGCAAGCGCAAGCCAGCCACCCCGAGGCAGAATTAGCCTTGACCCTGACCCAAAGCCAGCTGCTAATCAGCCAACAGCAATACGCCAATGCCTTCGCACGCCTTGAGCCGCTGTATGCCATGCATCCACGCCATCCCATGGTGCTTGAGCAGCTGCGCCAAGTGCACACGGGGCAGCACAACTGGGCCGCGTTATGCGATCTGTTAGCCAGCTTAGTCAAGGCGAAAAAACTCTCGGCCAGCGATGAGCAAGAGTTGCTAGAGAGCGCGTGGCAGCCGCATTTAGCGGCCGCGACAACGGCCAGCGAGTTAACACAGCTATGGGCCGAGGCGCCAAAAGCTGCGCGCCAAAGCGCGGCGCTGCAAGCGCATTATGGCCAGTGTCTATGCGCGCTCGGTGCCCACAGCGAGGCGGCTAAAGCGTGGAGTGAGAGCTTAAAGAAAGCCGCGCCAAGCGCCATTTTGGCCGCGCTGCCCACGCTGCAACTCGATGACTATCAACCGCTGATTGCCTTATTGAAAAAGAAGCAACATGAAGCGGGCGTTGCGCCCGTACTGGCTGAGTTTTTGCTGCGCGCGGGGCAACTCGATGACGCGCAAGCCCTGCTTGAGCAATTGGTCCACAGCGCGCCGAGCGTAGCCACCTATCACGCCTTAGGCGAACTGATGGACAAACGCCGCTTAACGGTGAAAGCCAACGAGTACTACCGCCAAGCGCTGGCCCTGCGCCAAGCCTAATGCCATGGCAAAGGCCTAACGCCTTCGCCTAACTAATCGGCGCCCAACAAAAAGCCGCACCCGAAAGGGCGCGGCTTTTTTATCCGTCAGCGTTAACGCGGGCGGTTTACAGAATAATATCGCGTACCACTTCAGCTTTGCGTGCTAAGTAGTGGGTCGACTTAATGCGGCGAATGGTGCGTGATTTACCGCGGATCAGCAAAGTTTCGGTGGTGGCTAAGGTGCCATCACTGTGAATGCCTTCCAGCAAATCGCCTTTGGTGATACCGGTGGCCGAGAAAATGACGTTGTCATTTTTCGCCAAATCTTCCAGCTTGAGCACTTTGCTGATATCAATGCCCAACGCTTGGCAACGGGCAATTTCTTGCTCACCTAACGCACGCACCTCTGGGCTATCGCCCTTTACGCGGTGGCGTGGCACCAAACGGGCCTGCATATCGCCATCCAGCGCACGGATCACCGCTGCGGAAATCACCCCTTCTGGCGCGCCGCCAATGCCATACAGCATATCGACTTCACTATCGGGTAAGCAGGTCAAAATAGAGGCCGCGACATCGCCATCGGGGATAGCAAAGACGCGGACGCCTAAACCTTGCATCTCTTTGATCGCTTTATCGTGGCGCGGTTTGGCCAAGGTGATCACGGTCAAACGCGACAACGGCTTACCCAGTGCTTTGGCCACGGCTTTTAAGTTCAGCTCCAGCGCCTGATTTAAATCAATGGCGCCTTTGGCCGCCGGGCCGACGATCAGCTTTTCCATATACATGTCGGGCGCTTTTAAGAACGAATCTTTGTCACCCACTGCCAGCACCGCCAAGGCATTTGACTGGCCCATCGCGGTCATGCGCGTGCCTTCAATCGGGTCCACGGCGATATCCACCGCATCGCCTTGGCCAGTACCGACGCGTTCGCCGATATAGAGCATCGGCGCTTCGTCGATCTCGCCTTCACCGATCACGATTTCGCCATCGATGTTGATTTCATTGAGGATATGACGCATCGCCGCTACGGCGGCACCATCTGCGATATTCTTGTCACCCCGGCCAAGCCACTTGTAGCCGGCGAGTGCCGCGGCTTCCGTCACGCGGGAAAATTCGATTGCTAATTCACGTCTCATCGCCTATCCAACCTCTGGAGCCCGAAAAACGGGCGGGATCCTACCACAAAGGCAAACCTTTGCGCACCTGCAAAGCGCGGCCGCGCTAAGTGAACGCCGCCACAAAAAAGCGTCGCGGCGCCGGCCGGTTACACGCCTTCGGCGCGTAAAAAATCTTCGCTTGGCGCAAAAAAGGCCGCGCCCGTTACCGCACGGGTAAAGCGCAGCATATGGTCAAAATGCGCGCCTTCACCTTGGTACATGCTAGCGAGCATGGCAGTAAAGTGCTCTGGCGTGCGGCAGCACGAGATAAAGAACAAACCTTGCTCGCGCATCGTGCCCCACGGCATGCTTTGGCGCAAAATCGCCATGGATTTGCCGTGCGGGTTTTTCAAATTAACCCGTTTGATGTGAGAAGTGAGTGGTTTGTCCGCGCTGGCATATTCAATGTTATCTGCCTTGGTGCGGCCAATAATGTCTTCTTGTGCTTTAACGGCCAAACGCTGCCACTCGGTCAACGCATGGACAAAGCGCTGCACGTGCAGGTAAGAGCCACCAGCAAATTCGCCGCCTTCCACCAGCGCCACCGGGGCTTTTTCTTCGCCCTGTGGGTTTTCGGTGCCATCCACAAAGCCGGTCAAATCACGGCTATCTAAGTTGCGAAAACCGCGCACCTCTTCCACCAACTCGACCAATCCAGCCAACTGCGCCAGCACGCGCTGACCGGCGTGATGTAGCACATCGACACGGTCGGCGCGCAGTTGCACAAACAAATCAAACGGCGTGTGCGGCGCGCAATGCGTGTGGCCTTGCTGCGCAGGGAAATCGCTAAACAGTGGCGGGCGCGCGCGCGGATACAGCGCATCCCAATCGCCCGAGCCGACCGCGACCACGCCGCTAAAGGCCGCATCACTAAATTCAGTAGCCACGCTGTGCCACAGCGCGGGCAGCGTCGTCAAAGCGGCGCGCAGCGCGCTCGCCTCGCCGCAGCGGTTAAACAGCAAATACAGCGCGTGGGCATTGCCCTCAGCGCACAGTCCGGCTTGAGCTTGCATACAACTAATCCTTTTTAACAAAGCCTAGGCCGCGCGCCTATGCTCGCCGCCTAGCCAAGAGAGGGGGAAATTTAAACGCCTTAAATGGGGCGCGGGGGGAATAAAACCAAGTGGTGCGCGGCAATATGCACGCTGGCGCGGCCGCCGACAATCGGCTCACCAACGCTGGCTTCCAAACGCAGACCTTGGCCTTCAAACACCACACGGCAATGGTGGCCCAAAAACTGCTGCTCCACGATAGTGACATCCGCCGCGCCGCCGCTGGCTACTTCTTTGAGCACAAATTGCTGTGGCCGCAGCATCAGTTCCAACCCACTGCCTACGGCAAAACCATGCGCTTGATGGCCGCACACCCGCCCCAGCGGCGTCTGCACGCAGTACGCATCAATGACGGTGGCGGGCAAATAGTTCACGCCGCCCAAAAATTGCGCCACAAAACGGTTTTGTGGCTGGCGATACAGCTGCTCAGGCAAGCCCACTTGCTCGATATGGCCCGAACGAAATAGCGCCAAGCGATCGGCAAAGGCAAACGCCTCTTCTTTCGAGTGGCTGACAAACACCGCACTGATGCCTTGCTGTTTGAGCAAGGCGCGAATTTCCAAAATCAGCTTCATGCGCACTTGCGTGTCGATATTCGAAAACGGCTCATCGAGTAGCATCAAGCGCGGCTTACACACCAGCGCGCGGGCAATCGCCACCCGCTGCTGCTGGCCGCCAGACAGTTCATGCGGATAGCGCTCGCCAAGGCCTTGTAAGTTGACCAGTGTCAGCGCCTTGACCACCGCATGATGGCGCTTGGCCTTATCGCGCTCGGTGAGGCCAAAGGCGATATTTTCCGCCACGGTTAAGTGGGGAAACAGAGCGTAGTCTTGAAAAATCATGCCGATATGTCGCGCTTCTGGCGGCACGCTGGCGCCTTGTGGGCTATCGAGCGTTTGTTCGCCTAAGGCAATGCGCCCCGCGCTGATAGGCAATAAGCCGGCGATGGCTTTGAGCAAGGTCGTTTTGCCGCAGCCACTGGCGCCAAGCAAACAGACGATCTCGTTTTCCGCCACTTTCAGTGACAAATTTTCCAGCACATTGCGCCCGCTGTAACGACAGCTGACGTTTTCCACCTGCAAGCAAGACACGGCTTACCCTCTGTGATTTGGGCGCGAGCGTTAACTGGCGCTATCTAAACTGCGATTAACCCACAACAAGGGCACTAAGCCCACCAACACAATGACTAACGCGCCCAGCGCGCCACGCTCGAGCATCTCATCGGAGACAAACTGATAGACATGGGTGGCGAGTGTTTCAAAATTAAACGGCCGCAATAACAGCGCCGCCGGCAACTCTTTCATCGACTCGATAAAGACCAACAAGCCGCCGGCAAACAGCCCGCGGCGCACCAGCGGCAAGTGCACCCGCGCCAGCATACCGCGATCAGATTGGCCCAGCGCGCGCGCGGCCATATCTAAACTCGGCGAAATTTTACCCAAACTCGATTCCACCGAGCCTATGGCAATCGCTGCAAAACGCACCAAATAGCCAAACACGATCGCGGCCAAACTGCCGGTTAGCAGTAAGCCGGGCCCGGTAAGCCCCACGCGTTCAGCCAGCTCATTGATAGAGAAATCCAGTGCGGTGAGCGGCACTAACACGCCGATGGCCAGTACCGTACCCGGCATGGCATAGCCCATGCTACCCAATTGCTGCGGCAGCGCGCTTAAGCGCCGCCCATCTATGCGCCGCGCAAAGCCAAGCAAGAGCGCCAGCAACATGGCTAGTAAGGCAGTGAGAGCGGAAATCGTCAAACTGTTGCCAGCAAAGCGCACAAATTCCGCCGTCCACGATAAGGCAAAATAGCGCACGGCATACTCCACCAGCACCGCAAAAGGCAGCGCAAAGCCGGCTAGCACCAAGCCCCAACACCAGATCGCTGCCAGCACACGCTTGGCCGGCGACAACGGATAACACAGCGCCAGCTCGTGGCCCATGGATTTTTGTACTACTTGCTGCTTGCGCCGCGAATGGCGCTCAAACGCCACCAGCACCACCACCACCAGCAGCATAAAGCAGGACAATTTAGCTGCGGTGGCCAAGCTGCCATAGCCAAGCCAAGTGTCATACACCGCCGTGGTCAGGGTATTGATGGCAAAAAAGTGCACGGTGGCAAAATCGGCCAAGGTTTCCATGGCCACCAGCGATACCCCAACCATGATGGCCGGACGCGCTAGCGGCAAACTTAACCGGCGAAAACTTTGCCACGGCGAGCAGCCAAGCAAACGTGAGGAGTGAATAAGACTGGTTGATTGCTCTAAAAAAGAGGCGCGGGTTAACAGATAAACGTAAGGAAACAGCACCAGCGCCAGCACCCACATAGCGCCACCAAGCGAGCGGATCGCCGGAAAAGTGTAATCTTGCGCGGTTTGCCAGCCAAATAAGGTGCGCAGACCTAGCTGCACGGGGCCGGAGTAATCGAGTAGATCGGTATAAACGTAAGCCACGATATACGATGGCATGGCCATCGGCAGCATCAGCGCCCACTGCAAGGCGCGCCGTCCCGGCACGCGCGTCATCGCCACCAGCCACGCAGTAGGCACGCCAAACAGCAAGCTCAGCGCCACTACACCCGCCACCAAGCCCACCGTGTTGGCAGCGTAACTTGGCAGCACCGTAGCCAACAGATGGCGGGTCACATCGCCATCTGCGGCAAAAGCCGAGACCACGAGCGCAGCCACCGGCAACACCAGCAGCAAGCCAAAGCTCCAACTGCTGGCAATCCATCCTAAATTTTTCATGTGTCCACTGAAAATCAATGGGGCCAGCGGCCCCATTAGGTTATAAATCGAATTTTACCTCATCCAGCAGAAGCAAGGCTTGTTTGCGTTGCTTGGCAAACTCACTCACTGGGAGGGCATCGGCTTTAAACGCGCCCCAACCTTTCACCATGGCCGAGGGCTCGACACCCGCTTTCACCGGATATTCGGCGTTCACTTCAGCATAGAGCTTTTGCGCGGTATCGCCGGCTAAAAACTCCATCAATTTTTGCGCATTAGCGCGGTTTTTCGCGTACTTGGTCATCGCCACGCCGCTGACATTCACATGCGCGCCGCGATTAGGCTGGTTAGGGAAGTTGATCTCCACCGCCTCGGCCCACGCTTTTTGCGCTGGATCTTTTAGCATCGCGCCTAAGTAGTAGCTATTGCCCAATGACACATCGCAAATACCATCTTTGATCGCTTTCACTTGGTCACGATCGTTGCCTTGCGGCTTACGCGCCAAGTTGGCTTTCACGCCTTCAAGCCACGTTTTGGCCTCAGCCACGCCGTGGTGGGCGATCATAGAGGAAACCAACGCGACATTGTAGTCATGCTTACCGCTACGGGTACAGATTTTGCCTTTAAATTCAGGCTTGGCCAGATCTTCATAGCTAATGGCGGCCAATTTACCCAAGCGCGCTTTGCTGGAATAGATCGCACGCACGCGGGTGGTGAGTGCAAACCAACGCTGCTCAGGGTCGCGGTATTGCGCGGGGATATTTTGCGTCAGCAGGTCACTTTGCACCGGCTGCACCAGATCTTTTTCCACTAAATCAGTTAAGCGGCTGATGTCGGTGGTCAGCATCAAATCGGCTGGCGAAAGTTTGCCTTCGCGTGCCAAACGCTCATTGAGGCCCTCTTTAGCAAACACCACATTGACCTTGATACCGGTCTCTTGCTCAAACTGGTCGATGATGGGCTTTATCAGCTCATCTTGACGATTGGAGTACACATTCACCTGCTCGGCTGCCGTGGCTGGCAACACCCCGCCGATCAATGCACATACGGAAAAAATCCCTGCTGCCGCTTTGCTTTTCATTTTTTGCTCCAAAAATCATAAAACTCAGTGAGAACCATTGTCATTTGCATTGTGCATGGATTTAAATCCCAGATCAAGCCAGCGCCGGCGTTTAATCTGCGCATTTTCACCGCGACCATCGACCCCATGGCGGCCGCCCTTTACAATCAGCGCCCACTTGCTAAACAGCCCTGCGCGGGTTTGGAACAACCAATGCTTATCATCACGCCCCATCTCGCCTTGCCCGATCATGAGCTGGAATTTAAAACCATGCGCGCCCAAGGCAATGGCGGCCAGCATGTGAATAAAACCGATTCGGCGGTTTGGCTGCGTTTTAACTATCGCGCATCGCCCACCCTCACGCCGCTGTACAAAGAGGGCTTAGATAAGCTCAGCGATAGCCGCGTGCACGATGGCTTTGTCTTGATCCGTGCCGAAAATCATCGCCAGCAAGCCATGAATCGCAGCGATGCCCTCGCCCGTTTGGCGGAATTGCTACATAAAGCCGCTTGGCGCCCCACCGTGCGCCGCGCCACCAAACCGACGAAAAGTGCGCAGCGCAAACGCGTGGAGGCCAAAAAACGCAAAGGCGATATCAAAGCTAACCGCGGCAAATGTTCGCTAGGTTAAGTGCCAAGGAGTTCTTATGGTTTACGACCTGTTACCCACCATGCAAGGCCCGCTGCTGATCGCCATTGATCGCTTAGGCCTGCGCTATGTGGAATTTATGCACGGCGCCAAACCGGTCACGATCGATCCTGCGTGGCAGCGCGATGCCCAAGCCCTTGGGCCGTTTACCAGCCAATTTCGCGCTTATTTTGCCGGTGAGTTACAGCAATTTGATCTGCCGCTAGCCGCCGAGGGTACGCCGTTTCAGCGCGCGGTCTGGCACGCCTTACAAAGCATTGCGTATGGCCAAACCGTCAGTTATCAGACTATTGCCGAGCGCATTGGTAACCCTAAGGCCATGCGCGCCGTGGGTGCGGCCAATGGTAAAAATCCACTCAGTGTGATTGTGCCCTGCCATCGCGTGATTGGCCAAAATGGCGCCCTTACCGGTTATGCCGGCGGCTTAGCCATCAAGCAATGGCTACTGGCCCACGAAGCAAGCCAGCGCGATTTTGCGCTGCAAAGCGCGACTTTTAACTGAATATAAACTGAATAGCTATCTCAGAAAGGTTTAAGTTGCTCTAAGGCAGACTCAAAGCGTGGCAGTTGCCCCCCCTGGGCGTGCTGTTCATTCCATCTGTCTTTACCCAACGCCCGCACCCTTTGTGTCGTGGCGTTTTTTTTTACGCCGATGTGACCGCGTTACAAAGCGCAGTGGCAAAAGACCGCCAAAAAAAAAAGCCGACACACAAGGTATCGGCAAAGGAAGAAGACTCGAAAGTGCTTACAACAGAGGATTCAGTGCTTCAGACCCAGCCCCTGTCGATTTAGTTCAATTATTTATGCTTTTTTATCAAATCTTTTGCTCACGCTGAAAAACCAAGCGTTCAGCGCTCGACGATTCTGGGCAAAATTGGTAACCCGCCTGATTAAATTGCTGCAACTGCGCCACACTGGTTAAG
>JBOFMA010000138.1:0-1778 GCA_051658125.1 Aeromonas sp. | reverse complement strand
CACTGCGCCACAAACTGCGCCTTGGGCGTCACCGTGGCAGGATCATGGGCTAATTTTTCTGCCCACTGGCCGCCTTGGGGCAAATAATCCTGTCCTTGCACTTGCCAAGTCGAGAGATCATTGGCCAAGCCGTGGGTTTGGATCAGCCGCCCACCTTGGGTGATAAAGGCATTTTTATCCGCCGCCAACCAACTGAGTTGCTGCGGCGCCTTGGCCATGGTATCAGCATAGGCCAGCACCACAAACGCTTGTGGATTATCGCCAACGCGCAAATAGCTGCTGGCATAGGGCAGATCGCTTACTTTTTGCGCAGACACTTCAATATCTGCGCTACCACGCACGGCATAATTCAGCGTGCTGGCTAAATCTTGACTGGTGCTGGAACACGCCGCGGTTAACAGCGCCGCCACCAGCAGGGAAAGGGGTTTTAACATGCTTTAGCTCACTGCCTGACACCGTCACAGATAAAAATAAGGCGGCTCTAGGCCGCCTTAGTAATACAACATCGCTAATAAAACTTAGCGAGTGCCAGTAGTAGCTGCAATAGTAGCAGTGCTATCGTTGTCGCCGGCTTCAGCCACAACTACCGCAGCTACAGCCGCAACCGCAACACCAGCAGCTACCGCTACAGTGGTACCAGCAGCAGCGCCAGCAGCGCCAGTTGAGCTAGCAGCGCCAGTAGCAACAGAAGAAGCCGCCATTACGTTAGTTGACAGCGCCAGCAGAGCGGCCAGAGTCAGTGCAGTTTTTTTCATGACACATTTTCCTTAAAAAAGTGAGTGCGCCCCTCTCGTGATAAGCAGCCGCCAATACGTCCATCACCTACGAGAGAAAGTCACACGGATAATAAAGGCAAACGCGAGCTTTTTAAAGTCTAGCGTTACCTAACTTGTTCCAACACGCGAGCGGTTAAGCCACAATTAAGCCGCTTCACGGCGCAGTGCGTGTCGGATCAATACCACCATAACCCCGAGCATAGCCCCCAGCAAAGTACCCAGCACCGCAATTAACGCGCGCTTGGGTTTATCCTTTTCCTCCGCGATAACCGCAGGGTCTAAGGTTCTAAATACATACTCTTGATGCACTTCGGTTAGCATCAAGTTTTTGGTCTGCTCTTCGATTAACTGATAAAACACCTTTTGCATATCTGCGATCGGCGTTTTCGCCAATTGTTCAGTTAAATAAGCAATATTGCGCTTCACATTGGCTTGATCGCGCTGCTTCATCTCGGCATTCAGATCCGCGACTAGCCAATCGACCCAATTTTTGGCCACTTGCGGCGAGAAATACTCCACACTCACATTAGCCAAGCCACTTTTCTTATCAATGCTGACGTTAAAAATCTTGCGCGCCGCTTTCACCAATTCCCAATCTGACGGCGCCACACTTTGCGGCGGCTTAACCTCGCGCACCCACTGTTTATTGGGCGCATCATAGATTTTCGGATCGATGACTAATTCGCCACTCACTTTATCGGCGTGGGTCACCGCCAGCAGCGGCACTTCAAGCTGATATTTGCGAATAAACTGCGTCAAAAATTGGCGCGATTTAGCTACTTCCACGGCAATGTCAGTTTTCGCTGGGCCGCCGGAGTTTAAATTCACCCCCGCCAAACTGGCTAAACCACCAAATTGCGCCGCCATGGCTGACAAGCCACCGCCCGATTGCTCGGTCGATGGCGCCAATAACGCTTCAGCTTTGTAGACGTTAGGCAAATACAACGCCACTGCCACCGCAATAGCAGCACCCAGCAAGGTGGTGAGCATAATCGCCCACTT
>JBOFMA010000137.1:0-21568 GCA_051658125.1 Aeromonas sp. | reverse complement strand
TGTGGCGGGTATCTAAAAAGCTAAGGATGCTCTGCGCGGCGTCTTGGCCCTCTTTAATGGCATATACCACCAGATCCGAGCCGCGCACGGCGTCGCCGCCGGCGAAAATCGCCGCTTGGTTGGTCTGCTGGACTAGGGTATTGGCGGCGGCATCGTCAGAGATGCAGGTCAAAATGCGTCCGTTGCTATCGCGCGCCACCCCCAACTCATCGAGCCACGGTAGGGCTTGGGGGCGAAAACCAAAGGCGACGATGATGACATCGGCGGCCAGCACTTCTGGCGCGTGCTCTGGCTGGCGCGGGTCGCTGACGCTGAGGCCGCAGGCGTGGCCGTGGGCATTGAGTTCTACTGCTTGGGGCTGGCGATAAAAGATAAACTGCGCGCCCTCTTCTTTGGCATTGGCCACTTCACGTTTTGACCCCGGCATAGCGGTCTCACCCCGCCGATAAACGCACGTGGCACTAGCGGCGCCTTGGCGCAACGCGGTGCGCACGCAATCCATCGCCGTATCGCCGCCACCGAGCACCAGCACCTGTTTACCGGCGAGATTAAACTGGGCAGGCAGCGGGGCTAGGGCCAGCTCTTGCTCGGCTTGCGCCGCCAGATAAGGTAAGGCGCTGAGCACGCCCGGTGCATCTTCATGAGTAAATCCGCCACGCATGGCGCGGTCGCTGCCCACCGCAATAAATAACGCGGCAAACTCACGTTGTAATTCAGCCAGCGTGATGTCATCGCCCACGTTTTGCTGTAAGCAAAATTCCACGCCCATGGCTTCGAGTTGTTGCCGGCGGCGGGTTATGACGCGTTTATCTAACTTAAAGCTAGGTATGCCAAAGGTAAGTAGGCCGCCGATCTCACTCGCTTTGTCAAATACCACGGGGCGCAAGCCGGCGCGGGCTAGGCGGTCGGCGCAGGCCAAGCCGGCAGGGCCGGCGCCAATAATGGCCACGCGCTCCGGCCTTGGTGTGACTTGGCTAAGGTCGGGTTGCCAGCCTAATTTAACCGCCTCATCGCAGATGTATTTTTCAATCTGGCCGATGGTCACGGCGCCAAAGCGCTCGTTTAAGGTGCAGCTGCCTTCACATAGGCGCTCTTGCGGGCAGACGCGACCACAGATCTCGGGCAGGCTGTTGGTTTGGTGGCACAGATCGGCGGCGGCCAAGATGCGCCCTTGTTTGGCCAACTTGAGCCAGGTGGGAATGGCGTTGTGCAGCGGGCAGCGCCAGCTGCAATAAGGGGTGCCGCAATTTAAGCAGCGGTCGGCTTGCATGGCGACTTGGGCTTGCTCAAATGGGTGATAGATTTCACAAAATTCACGTTGGCGCACGCTTAGCTGGCGTTTGCTCGGTTCGATGCGGGCCACATCAATAAATTGAAATACGTTTTGGCTCATGGCTCATCCTTGGGCAGATGGATTGTTTTTCCGCGTGTTAACCTAGTGGTTTTATTCGTAGCCCGCGTAGGGCGGGTTATGCGACACGACGTAACGTGACATTGCACGCCGCAGACCGTAGGTCAGATTACGCCCTGCGGGCTAATCTGACCTACGGTGCGCGCTTACGCGGCTTCTATCCGCAATTCGGCGCTGGAGCGGCTGGGGTGGCCGAGTAGGCGCTTTAAGTCGCTAGATTTGGGTTTGACTAGCCAAAACTGCTGACAGGTGCGCGTAAAGTCATCTAGTAGCATTTGTGCCCGTTGGCTGCCGGTGGCGGCGACATGGGCCTGCAGTTGCCCGCGCAGATGTTCGGCATAGGTCGGCAAATTGGCTACGGCCAACCATTCCACCCCTTGCGGATTAATACGCTGGGCGATGTCACCCTCGGCGTCGTATAGATAGGCAAAGCCGCCGGTCATGCCGGCGGCAAAGTTTACCCCGGTGCTACCGAGTACAGTGACGACGCCGCCGGTCATGTATTCGCAGCCGTTATCGCCCACACCTTCCACCACCGCCACGGCGCCCGAATTGCGCACGGCAAAACGTTCGCCGGCGATGCCGGCGGCATACAATTGGCCGCCGGTGGCGCCATATAAGCAGGTGTTGCCGGCAATCACCGCCTCGTGGCTGGCAAAACTTACGCCGGCGTGAGGTTTTAAACTGATAAGCCCGCCGGTCATGCCTTTGCCGACATAATCGTTGGCATCCCCCGTCAAGTGCAGCACTAAGCCGCCCACATTCCACACGCCAAAACTTTGTCCCGCCGAGCCATTAAAGTGCAGCACCAGCGGCGCGCCCGCCATGCCTTGGTTGCCGTGGGTGGCGGCGATCAAGCCGCTTAAGCTGGCGCCGACTGAGCGGTCGAAATTTTGGATAGCGTAATGGCCGGCGCCGCCGCTACGCGCGTGTACCGCGTCACCTAATTCTTGTAGTAAGAGCGCGTTTAACCGCCCCGTATCAAACGGCGTATTGCTTGGTGTGTCTGGCGCTAGCTGGCAAGGCGTGGCTTGCAACAGCGCGCTTAGATCAAGCTGCGCTTGGCGTGCCGTGTGCCCTGGCCGGCGTGTGAGCAGATCGGTGCGGCCAATCAGCTCGCGCAGATCGGCGACGCCTAAGGCGGCCAGCAGCTCGCGGGTCTCGTGCGCGATAAAGTTAAAGTAGTTCATCACCCGCTCGGGCAAGCCGGTGAAGTGGTCGCGGCGCAGGGTGTCATCTTGGGTGGCAATGCCGGTGGCGCAGTTATTCAGGTGACAAATACGCAAATATTTGCAGCCCAGCGCGACCATAGGGCCGGTGCCAAAGCCAAAGCTCTCGGCGCCTAAAATGGCGGCCTTGATGATGTCTTGGCCGGTTTTTAGCCCGCCATCAACTTGCAGGCGTACCTTATGGCGCAGGCCATTGGCTACCAGTGCTTGGTGGGCTTCGGCCAGCCCCAACTCCCACGGCGAGCCGGCGTGTTTGACCGAGCTTAAGGGACTGGCGCCGGTGCCGCCGTCATAACCGGAAATGGTAATAAAATCGGCATAGGCTTTGGCCACGCCACAGGCGATGGTGCCCACTCCCGGTTCGGAAACTAATTTAACCGAAACTTTGCAGGCCGGATTGAGCTGCTTTAAGTCAAAGATCAGCTGGGCTAAATCTTCAATCGAGTAAATATCGTGGTGCGGCGGTGGCGAAATCAGAGTGACGCCAGGCACCGAATAGCGCAACTTGGCGATGAGCGCTGTGACTTTATCGCCTGGCAACTGCCCGCCTTCGCCGGGTTTTGCGCCTTGGGCAATTTTGATCTGCACCACATCGGCATTGATTAAATAGTGCGCTGTGACGCCAAAGCGGCCCGAGGCCAGCTGTTTAATACGGGAATTTTTCTCGGTGCCAAAGCGGGCCGGATCTTCCCCGCCTTCACCAGAGTTACTCTGCCCGCCGAGCCGGTTCATGGCCATCGCTAGCGCTTCATGGGCCTCAGGCGATAGGGCGCCAATCGACATAGCGGCGCTATCAAAGCGCTGGTACAGCGTTTGGGCGCTTTGCACTTGGTCTAAGGTCAGTGGTGTGGTGTGGGTTGTCTCTAATTGCAACAGGTCGCGCAGCGCTGCGGTCGGGCGCTGGGCAATGCAGGTGGCGTAACGCTGATAATCGCTATACGCGCCACTTTTAACCGCCTGTTGCAGCAGCTGCACCACGTCGGGGTTGTAGGCATGAAACTCACCCTTGGGGGTGAATTTTAACAAGCCGCCCAGCGGCAGCGGTTGGCTGGGGGCGTTGGCTAAACGCTGCAAGGCCAGCAGGTCGGCACCGATATCGGCAAAATTAGCGCCGCCAATCCGGCTACTGACGCCGGCAAAGCAGCGATCGGTGATAGTGCTATCTAAGCCGATAATTTCAAAAAGTTGGGCGCAGCGGTAGCTGGCGATGGTGCTTATGCCCATTTTGGACATGATCTTGTACAGCCCCTTCTCTATACCGTGCTGATAGTGGCCGAGCACCTCGCTAAGCGGCAAAGCGATAGCGCCCTCTTCGACCAAGGCGGTGAGCGAGGCATACGCCAGATACGGGTAAATGGCGGTGGCACCTAAGCCGAGCAGCACGGCAAAGTGGTGCGGATCGCGGCAGGTCGCCGTTTCTACTAACAGGTTGGCATCGCAGCGCAGGTTATTGTCTACCAAGGTGCGCTGCACCGCCCCCACCGCCATCGCTGCGGGGATGGGCAGTAAGTCTGGCATTAAATCGCGATCGGAGAGCACCAGCAGCACATGGCCGTTTTGCGCCGCAGTTTTGGCCGCCGCGCACAGGGCGTCGATGGCGGCCGCCAAGCCGAGGGCGGGGCTAAAGCCCAAACTTAAGCGCTGCTGGCGATAAGGTGCGCCGGTAAGGGTGAGCAACTGCTGAAAATCGCTGTAGCGCAAGATAGGCGAGGCAAACTGCACGCGGTGGGCGTGGCCAAAGGTTTCGTTAAATACGTTTTGCTCGCGGCCGATGCAGGTGGCCAGCGACATCACATGATTTTCTCGTAAGGGGTCAATCGGCGGGTTGGTGACTTGGGCAAACATCTGCCGAAAATAGTCATACAAACAGCGCGCTTGGCCAGAGAGCACGGCTAGCGGCGCATCATCGCCCATCGAGCCGACGGCCTCTTGCCCCTGCTCGCCGAGCACGCGCAGTTGGCAATCGAGCTCTTCGTAGCTGATGCCAAAGCGTTTTTGCTCGCGCAATAAGTGCGCGCGGCTAAACGGCGCATCAGCGAGCGCGGCGTCAGTTTGCGCCGCCGCAGGCGTGAGTTTTTGGCAGTGGGCACTGAGCCATTGCCGATAGGGGTGGCGGCTTTTTAGCTCGTTATCGATAGCAAAACTGCTCCATACCTTGCCCAGTTGGGTGTCGACCACAAATAATTCACCCGGGCCAACGCGGCCTTTTTCCAGCACTTCATCTGGCGCGTAATCCCAAATGCCCACCTCTGAAGCCAAGGTTAGCAGGCGATCTTGGGTGATGACATAGCGTGCGGGGCGCAGGCCATTGCGATCAAGGGCGCAACTGGCGTAGCGGCCATCGGTCAGCACGACCCCAGCTGGCCCATCCCACGGCTCCATGTGCATGGAGTTAAAGTCATAAAAAGCGCGCAGATCATCGTCCATGTGCGGGTGTTTTTGCCACGCCGGTGGCATCAATAAGCGCATGGCGCGAAACAGGTCCATGCCGCCGGCTAAAAACAGCTCCAGCATGTTATCTAAGCTCGACGAGTCTGAGCCATCTTCACTGACAAACGGCGCGGCGGTCTGCAAGTCGGGGATAAGCGGCGTAGCAAATTTATAGCCGCGGGCGCGGGCCCATTGGCGGTTGCCGGCAATGGTATTAATTTCGCCATTGTGGGCCAGATAACGAAACGGCTGTGCCAGTGCCCAGCGCGGGCTGGTGTTAGTGGAAAAGCGCTGGTGGAAGACGCAAATGGCGGTTTGCAGGCGGATATCGCTTAAATCTTGGTAAAACTGCGGTAAATCATGGGCCATGCACAGCCCTTTATAGACGCAAACTAAGCCCGATAAACTGGCGATATAAAAGTGTGGATCTGAGCTGGCCGCCATTTTTTGCTCGATGCGGCGGCGCACTATGTACAGGCGGCGTTCGAGGTCTTGGTCCTGCCAGCCCGGTGGCGCGGCGATAAATACCTGTTCAATGCGCGGCAACGAGGCGCTAGCAATGGGCCCGAGTACCGCGCGGTTGATGGGCACCTCGCGCCAACCGACTAAATGCAGGCTGTCTTGCTGCAATTGCGCGCTGATCTCGCGGCGACTTTGCTCGGCTAGCGCAGGATCGGGGGATAAAAACAGCATACCGACGGCGTAATTGCGGCCTAAATGCCAGCCTTGCTCGGCGGCAATGGCGCGAAAAAAGCTATCGGGTTTTTGTATTAGCAGGCCACAGCCATCGCCGGTTTTGCCATCACTACCAATCCCGCCGCGGTGCTGCATGCGGGCTAAGCCCGCCATGCTCAGGCGCAAAAGCTTGTGGCTCGCGTGCCCGTCTAAATGGGCCATAAGGCCAAAACCGCAGTTATCGCGCTCCACGCGTGGGTCAAACAGTGCCATGACAAACTCCATTGTCTTTGCGACCAGCAACGCTGGCGCGGAAAAACACCGGCCAGGGTGCCGCATGCACTCTCGCCAAACGGGGTAAGAAGGTAAACGTTTTCACGCGGAAGGGGAATCCTTTTGGGCAATAAAAATGTGCCGCGCACCGGCTTTATCCGGCGGCAGCCGCGCGGGCTTAGGCCCAGCATGCAACGCGTGGATTAAACATCTTCACCAGATGCATCTTTGCCGCGTACAATAGCGCCCTTTTTGGCCAGCGATTGGCCGTTTTCAAGGTGGCCACAGCGCGATGCAATTACATGAATTGGTAAATACCTTTGGGCAAGATTTAAAAAGTCGGCACGGACAAAAAATTCATAAGCTCTCGATCCATGGGGCGTTCACCTGCCCTAATCGCGATGGCACCTTGGGCCGTGGCGGCTGCACCTTTTGCAATGTGGCCTCGTTTGCCGATGAATCCGCGCAGCAGCTTTCGGTGGTGGCGCAGCTGAGTGCGCGGCGTGATGAAGTGACGCGGGCTAAGCGCTATTTGGCCTATTTTCAGGCCTATACCAGCACCTATGCCGAAGTGGAGTACTTGCAAAAAATGTACGAAGAGGCGCTATCGGTGAGCGACATGGTGGGGCTTTGCGTGGGCACGCGGCCTGATTGTGTGCCCGATGCGGTGCTCGACTTGCTGGCAGGATATGCGGCGCAAGGCTATGAGGTGTGGCTGGAGCTTGGTCTGCAAAGTGCCGATGATGCCACCTTAAAGCGGATTAACCGCGGCCATGGCTTTGCCGCTTATGTCGATGCGGTGCGGCGTGCGCATGCCCGCGGCATCAAGGTGTGCGCCCATTTGATTGTTGGTTTACCTGGCGAGGCGGCGATGGACAGCTTAACGACGCTGCAAAAAGTGGTCGCGGTGGGGGTTGAGGGGATCAAATTGCACCCCCTGCATGTGGTGACTGGCAGCACCTTGGGCAAAATGTGGCAAGCAGGGCGCTTAAGCGTGCCGAGTTTAGAACAGTATGTGGCAGCGGCGGTAGCGATGATCCAGCACACGCCGCCCGCGGTGGTGTATCACCGCGTGTCGGCCTCGGCGCGCCGGCCGACGTTGCTGGCTCCCTTGTGGTGTGAAAATCGCTGGACGGCGATGAGTGAAATTAACGCGGCGCTTAAAGCCAGCGGCGCGCAGGGCTCAGCGCTCGGGCGGCCATTTCAGCTGGTTGTGACCAGTTAATTGCTAACTCAACGGCGGCCTCGTTGCTGCGGCCAGTCGGCATGTACGCGGGGCGTTGGCGCGCAAAAAGCCGTTAGCGAGAGGAAAAATCTGCCCACCTGGCGCAGACGGTGCTTGCCAAGGGCAAGAAAAGGGCTGTAAAAACAAAGTACTAGAGGATCGCTGGCCAAGGATATGGCCGAGCGCACGCGCAAACAGGGAGAGGTTATGCAAACAGAGCCCCATGCGGTAGACGAACTGCTGGCCAGTTTGGTGTTTCTGACACGCTTTTATGGCGTGCCCAACAGTGCCGATGCGCTGGTGGCCGGCTTGCCACTCAAAGGCGGGCGCTTAACCGCGCCGCTGTTTACCCGCGCCGCAGAACAAGGCGGCTTAACGGCGAAGGCGGTGCATTATCCGTTAGATAAGCTATCGCCTTTGCTGCTGCCTTGCGTGCTGCAGTTAACTACGGGCGGCGCCTGCATTTTGCAGGCCATTGATCATGAGCGCGGCCGCGCGCAGGTGATTTTTCCCCATTTAGGCGATGGGCAAAGTTGGCGGCCACTAATGGAAATTAGCCAGCAATACAGCGGCGACTGTTGGCTGGTGAAAAAGCCATTTAAGTTTGATGAGCGCTCGCCGCAGTTATTAACCAGTCCGCAAGGACACTGGTTTTGGAGCACGCTGCTCACCTCGCGTGACATTTATCGCGATGTGTTAATTGCCTCGGTGCTGATCAATTTATTTGCGCTGGCCAGCCCCCTATTTACCATGAATGTGTATGACAAAATTGTGCCTAATCTGGCGATAGATTCACTCTGGGTGTTATCGATTGGCGCGCTGATTGTGTTTAGTTTTGATTTTGTTATGCGCCAATTGCGCAGTTATTTCATTGATGTGGCCGGACGCAAATCAGATGTTTTACTTTCGGCGAAAATTTTTGCCAAAGTAATGAATATGCGTATGGAGGCGCGCCCGGCCTCGACGGGTGCCTTTGCTAAACAGTTGCAAGAATTTGAAGCGGTGCGGGAATTTTTTACCTCAGCCACCGTGGCCACCTTAATTGATATTCCGTTTGCGATTTTCTTTTTATTTATTATCTGGGTGTTTGCGGGGCCCTTAGTGGTGATGCCGCTGCTGGCGATGGTGATTTTGCTTTTGTATAGCGCCTATATTCAGCAGCCGCTAAAACATTCCATTGAGATGGGCTCGCGCTTGGCTTCGCAAAAAAATGCCAATTTAATTGAAAGTATTGCGGGGCTGGAAACAGTAAAAATCTTTGGCGGCCAGAGTTTATTTCAGCATCGCTGGGAGCAAGCGGTGTCGCATATCTCGCGTTGGCAGGTGGAAACGCGGCGCATCACTAATGGCATGACGGCGTTGGCTAGTTTTATTCAGCAAATCACCACTGTGGGCATAATTGTGCTTGGCGTGTATCAAATTGCAGAAGGTTTGGTGTCGATGGGCGGCATTATTGCCGCGGTAATGCTCTCGAGTCGCGCTTTATCGCCGATGGTGCAACTCTCCCTGTTATCGACGCGCTATAACCAAGCAAAATCGGCCCTTGATACCTTGGAAAAAGTGATGCAAACACCAAGCGAGCAGGTGGAAGGTAAGCAATATATTCACCATCCGGTGTTAAGCGGCAAAATAGAATTTGAGCATGTGTCGTTTAGTTACCCGGCGATGACAACCCATACCCTGCGCGGAATTGATTTGACCATTCAAGCGGGGGAAAAGGTGGCGATTATTGGCCGCATTGGCGCGGGCAAAACCACGTTAGAGAAATTAATGATGGGCTTGTATCACGCTAGTCAAGGCTCGGTACGCCTTGATGGGTTTGATATAGATCAATTAGCGCCCAGTGTTATTCGCCGCAATATTGGCTGCGTGCCGCAAGATGTCACGCTGTTTTATGGCTCGGTGCGCGACAATATTATGCTCGGTAATCCGTTGACCGATGATGAGCGGGTGCTGCGCGCCGCCATGCGCGCAGGCGTTACGCAATTTACCCAGCATGACCCCAATGGCTTGGAACGACAAATTGGTGAAGGTGGGCGTTTGCTCTCGGGCGGCCAGCGGCAAGCCATTTTACTGGCGCGGGCGCTGCTTAATGATCCGCCGATCTTATTGCTCGACGAGCCTACGTCTAACATGGATAACCAGTCAGAACTTAAAGTAAAACAAGAGCTTGCCGCGCTGCCGGCGAGCACTACCTTGGTGCTGATCACGCATAAAACCGCGATGCTGGAGGTGGCGAGCCGGATCATTGTGCTTGAGCGTGGCGCGGTGGTGGCCGATGGCCCGCGCGAGCAGGTGTTGCAGCAGTTAAAAAGCGGCCATATGCGCATGCAGGAGGAGCCTCATGTCTAACTTATTTGGCCAATTAAAAATCTGGGGCGCGCAGGTGCGGCAATTATGGCTGCCACGTGGCCATGTGATTGACGATGATGATCTCGCCTATATTGATGACAGTGCGGCTGCGGTATTAGAACACACCCCTAAGGGTGCCAGACAATTGCTTTGGTGCGCGGCCCTGTTTTGTTTTATTGCCTTAATTTGGGCTGCGGTTGCGCAATTAGATGAGGTCACGGTGGGGCAAGGTAAAGTTATTCCCTCGCGGCAATTGCAGGTGATCCAAAATTTAGAAGGCGGCATCGTTAAAGAAATCTTTGTAAAAGAGGGCGATGTGGTGGAAAAAGGGCAGATGCTGCTGCGCATTGATGACACCCGTTTTCGCTCCGATTTTCAAGAACGCGAACAAGAGGTTAATACCTTACAAGGCGATGTCGCTCGCTTAAAATCAGAAATGGCTAGCGTGCAGGTAAAAAATGAGGGCGGTGAAGGTTGGCGTGAACAGGTGAAAGTAATTCCGGTCGAGATTGTTTTTCCACAAGCGTTTTTAGCCAAAGCGCAACAATATGCTGTGAGCCAACGGGCGATGCAGCAAGAGCGCTTAAATAATTTGAAAAATCAGCTGTATATTTTAGCCCAGCAAAATGAGCAAAAAGCGCAAGAACTCGTCGAGATTAACGCCAAAATACGCACGATTGAGCGCAGTGTGGGGTTGGCGCGGCAAGAATTAAATATCAGCCGGCCTTTGGCCAAAGAGGGCATAGTGCCGCAGGTTGAGTTGATTAAAATTGAGCGGCAAGTCAACGAAATGCAGGGCGAATTAGAAAGCAGCCGCTTGATGATCCCAAAAATTCAGGCCAGCTTGCGTGAGGCGGTTTCTAAGCGCAATGATATCGCGCTTAAATTTCGCAGTGACGCGCAGGCCGAACTCAATGAAAAACAAAGTCGGCTAGATCAATTAAGTCAAGGACAAGTGGGCTTTCGCGATAAAGTGGAGCGCACCAGCGTGATCGCACCGTTAAAGGGCACAATTAAAAAATTAAAGGTCAATACTCTAGGCGGCGTGGTGCAGCCCGGCATGGATTTAATGGAAATAGTACCGCTAGAAGATACGCTACTAATTGAAGCGCAAGTGGCGCCAAAAGATATTGCCTTTTTGCGCCCAGGATTAGCTGCAAAGGTGAAAGTCTCGGCCTATGATTTTACCGTGTACGGCGGCTTAGATGGCAAAGTGGAGCAGATCAGTGCCGATTCAATTCAAGATGAAAAAGGCAACTCGTTTTATTTGGTGCGGGTGCGCACAAATAAGAGTTATTTAGGCAATGAAGTGGACGCACTGCCGATTATTCCGGGTATGTTAGTGAGTACCGATATCATCACTGGCAAAAAAAGTGTTTTAGACTATTTGTTAAAACCTATTTTGCGCGCCAAGCAAAATGCGCTGCGTGAACGTTAAGTTTTTCATCCCGATCATGGAGAGAAGCAGATGAAAAAAATCCTCGCCGTTGTTGTCAGTGCCGCCTTGTGCACGCCGCTTGTGGGCCAAGCGCAAACCTTAGAAGAGGCTGTTGCCGAAACCTTGGCGACTCACCCGCGTTTGCAAGAGGTGTTTGCCTTGTATCAATCACGCGTGCATCAACATCAGGCCGCCAAAGGGGCCTATTTGCCGACGATTGATTTAGTGGGGGGCGTGGGCTACGAAGAGACCGATAGTCCCGCCACCCGCGCCAAAGTACCGGGGGTCGATCCGACCCTGACGCGCAAAGAGGCGGCACTAAGCCTGCGCCAAATTCTGTTTAATGGGTTTGCAACCAGCAGCGATGTGGCGCGCACCAACGCCGAGCGCAACGCTCAGCGCTTAGCGCTAATCTCGGAGGCGGAAAATACCGCCCTGCGGGTGGCCGAAGTTTATCTAGCCATGCTGCGTGAGCAGGAAATTTTAGAGTTATCTAAGCAAAACCTTGAGGTGCACGAGCAAATCAAGGGCGATATTAGCAAGCGCACCTCATCGGGCCTGGGTTCTAGTGCCGACCAAACTCAAATCGAAGGCCGGGTGGCGCGGGCATATGCCAACCAAGCGGCGGCCGATAATAATTACCAAGATGCGCAAAGCCAGTTTTTGCGCGTAATTAACGCCCTGCCACAAGATTTGGTCGTGCCGGTGGCCAATATTTCGCGCATCCCCAATAGCGTAGATGAAGCGCTGCACATCGCCACCACGCGCCACCCGACGCTGCTCTCGGCGCTGCAAGATATTGATGCCGGCCAATATCAGGAAAAAAGCGCCAAAGCGGGCTTTTATCCCACCGTTGCGGTGGAAGTCGATAAGAACTGGAATGAAGATATTGATGGCCAAATCGGTATTAACGACGATCTTACCGCCATGCTACGCATGCGCTATAACCTGTTTCGCGGTGGCGCGGATTTAGCGCAAACCAAGGCCGCGGCCGCGCTGTATGAACAGGCGAAATCGGTGCATGCCAATGCCTATCGCCAAGTTGAAGAGGGCACGCGCTTGGCTTGGAATGCCAAAGAATCGCTTGGTGCGCAAAAGGGATATATCAAGCAGCATGTGGATGCGAGCTATGAAACCGTGCAGGCGTATAAAAAACAATTTGGCTTAGGCGAGCGTACTTTGCTTGATGTACTGAACACGGAAAACGAACTGTTTGAAGCGCGCCGCAGCTATATCACCGCCCAATATGACGCCTTGCTGGCCGATTATCGGGTGCTAAACGCCACCGGTAGCTTACTCGCCTCGCTTGAGGTGCCAGTGCCTGCCGCATGGCAAGGAGAAGATGTTCCCGCCGCCGTCACTAACCCGTCGGCGCCCGTAGCCAAGGAGGAGCCGGCCGCAGCGACGCAAGCTACGCCGGTAGCTGAACCAGTGGTGGTGCCCACCGAAGAGGTGCCTGCTACTGCGCCTGAATCCACACCGCCTGTGCTGTAAGCCCAAGGCGCACTGGCACTAAGTTGGTGCCGCGTTATGTTTTCATCCCACTATGCCCAGCCTTGTGCTGGGCCTTTTTTGCGCCCACGCGCGACTGTTACCCCTGCGCGGCTTTTGGCATACTGCGCGGCTAATATTGCAGGGGGTGTTATGTCAGCGTTACAGCATGATGAGCAAATAGTGAGTGCCGCGGCGGATGCGGCGCGGGATGCCTATTGGATGGGGTATGCCATGCAATTGGCCGCACGCGCCGAAGGTGAGGGTGAAATTCCGGTCGGCGCTGTGCTGGTGCGCGGCAATCAGGTGGTGGGCGAGGGCTGGAATCGCTCGATTACCACCCACGATGCATGCGCGCACGCCGAAGTGATGGCCATTCGCGCCGCCGGTCAGGCGCTGGGTAACTATCGGCTGCTCGATACCGAGCTGTTTGTCACTTTAGAGCCTTGCTGCATGTGCGCCGGCGCGTTAATTCACAGCCGTGTGCAGCGCGTGGTGTATGGCGCCAGCGATCTAAAAACTGGCGCCGCCGGCTCGGTGTTTAACATCTTGACCGATGCGCGGCATAACCACCAACTGGCGGTGAGCCGCGGCGTGCTGGCCGCGGAGTGCGCGGCGCAGTTATCTAATTTTTTTAAGCGCCGGCGGGCGGAGAAAAAAGCGCAAAAATTAGCGCAAACGCGCTAGCTCGCCCTCTTTTCTTATTAGGGAAGATTTTCCTGCATTTGATTTAGGCAACAACGCCATTTAAGTGCTAAGTGCCGCCTTGGCGCTTACACAGCGGCGCCTAAGGCGCCCGGATGTCACAAAACTGTCATGCAAGCGCCTTATACTGCCGCCAGCACGGATCACAGTGAGGTTTTGCATGTCATCACATTCCCACGCTTTAAGTATGGCGGGCAGCCGCTCCCGCCGGCTTAAAGATAAATTTGCCAAGTACGGTGTAACTACGGGCGGCGGCTTAGTGCTGGTGGCCCTACTTTTGATCTTTTTTTACCTGCTTTATGTGGTTAAACCGATTTTCGATGGCGCGAGCTTAACGCCAAGCACGCGTATCGCGCTGGAGCAAAACGGCCGCACCGCTTGGCTTGGCGTTGAAGAGCAAAATGAAATCGGCTTTCGTTTTACCCATGACGGCGCGGTGAACTTTTTTGCTTTAACCGCTCATGGCGAGCGTGCGCCGGGCGCCAGCCTTGGCCGGGCGCAAATTGACGGGCGCGTGAGCGCAGTGGCCGCGCCGGCCGCAGGCAACAAGCAAATAGCTTATGGCTTGGCCGATGGCCGCGCACTGGTGGTCGAGCCACAGTTTAAAGTCACCTACCCCAACGATCAGCGCGTGATCACTGCCAGCTTAAAATACCCGTTTGGCCAAGCGCCGGTGGCGGTTGATCCGATGGGGCAAGCGTTAGCGCAACTGGTGTTTGCGGCGACTAAAGAAAAAATGGCGTTTGCTGCCATTACCGCCGATGGCCGCGGCGTGCTGGCAATGCAAACCGGTGAAGAAAATTTTATTAGCGGTGAAGTGGAGTGGAGCCAGCAAAACTACAGCATTCCATCCTTACCGCGTCAGATTGATCAACTGCTGCTCACGCCCAATTTGCATATATTGTTCGTGCGCGCCGGCGATCGCTTGTCGGTGTATGACATTCGCAATCCCAATGATATTGCCCTGCGTAACGTGATGGAAATTAACGCCGATAACAGCCACGTGACGCGTGTTGCGCTGCTCTCGGGCGCCTCTTCGTTACTGGTGGGCAATGACAACGGCGTGATTTCGCAGTGGTTTGAAGTCAGCCGCCAAGGCAAGCGGGAATTTACGCGTGTGCGCGAATTTAAGGCCGATAGCCGTGTCGATGAATTGCTGCCGGAGCATTTTCGCAAAGGCTTTATCAGTAGCGACCGTGCCGGCCAGCTGAACTTTTTCCATGCCACCGGCGAGAGCAAACTGCTGAGCCAGACACTGGGCAGGGCGCCGATTGGGGCGATGGCGATGTCGCCACGGCACAATTTGCTGCTCGTTGAGCAGGGCGCGGAACTGGCGACCTTTATTATCAAAAACGATCACCCAGAAGTGACCTGGTCGGCGCTGTGGCATGAGGTGTGGTACGAAGGCTATCCCGAGCCGATGTATGTTTGGCAATCGACCTCGGCGAGCAATGAATTTGAAGCCAAATTAAGCCTGATGCCGCTGGTATTTGGCACGCTCAAAGCCTCATTTTATGCCATGTTGTTTGCTGTGCCCCTTGGTGTGGCGGGCGCGATTTACACGGCGTATTTCATGTCGGCCGGTTTGCGCAAATATGTGAAACCCACGGTGGAGATCATGGCGGCGCTGCCAACAGTTATCTTGGGCTTTTTAGCTGGTTTATGGCTGGCGCCAATCATTGAAAAAACCTTGCCGGGCGTGATTTTACTCTTGTTACTACTGCCCTTGGGCATGCTGTTAACCGCGCTGGCGTGGCATGCCATCCCCGAGGCGCGCAAGCGCTGGGTGCCTGAAGGCTGGCACGCCATTGTGCTTATCCCGGTCATCTTGCTGCTGGGCTGGGGCGCTTTTAGCATCAGTCCGCTGCTGGAACAGGTGTTTATGCACGGCGATTCGCGCATTTGGCTGACCAACGATCTGGGCGTGAAATTTGACCAACGCAACTCGCTGGTGGTCGGCTTGGCCATGGGGTTTGCCGTGATCCCGACTATTTTCTCGATTGCTGAAGATGCGGTGTTCTCGGTGCCCAAGCACTTGACCCAAGGCTCGCTGGCGCTCGGCGCTACGCCATGGCAGACCTTAAGCCGCGTGGTGATTTTAACTGCCAGCCCTGGTATTTTTTCCGCCGTGATGATGGGCCTTGGCCGCGCGGTGGGGGAAACCATGATCGTACTGATGGCCACCGGTAACACGCCCATCATGGATTTTTCCATGTTCCAAGGCCTGCGCACCTTGGCGGCCAATATTGCCGTGGAAATGCCTGAGTCGGAAGTGGGTAGTTCTCACTATCGCGTGCTGTTTTTGGCCGCCTTCGTGCTGTTTATTTTTACCTTCTTATTTAACACCGCCGCTGAATTTATTCGTCAGCGCCTGCGGGAAAAATATAGCTCTATGTAAGGCTGCTGGGCGTGGTGACGCGCCCGTTCTACATAAAGGATGTACACAATGGGAAAATGGTTTCGTGCCGGCACGCCGTGGATTTGGCTGACCGCAGGCTCGGTGAGCTTGAGTTTATTGGCCGTATTAGGCTTGCTGCTGCTGATTGGCTGGCGGGGGTTGGTCTACTTTTGGCCGCACCCGATCTATCAATGGCAGTTAAGTGCGCCTAACGGGCAGCAAAGTATGTTGATTGGCGAAATTAACGATCGCGAGCAGGTGCCAGTGGAGCGCTTACGCGCTGCGGGGCAGGCGCTGGCGGGGGAAATGCGCAGTGATTTGACCCGCTATTTGGTGAAAACCGGTAACCGCGAATTTGTTGATCTTGATTTTCGCTGGGTACTGGAAACCGATATTGCCGCGCGCACGCAACCGGCCGACTTGGCCATGATTGAGCGCACCACGAATGGCAATTTTTATGGCCGCATTGTGACTGTGACCGAAAATGGCACCGAGCGACGCACTGATCTAGTGGCGGCCCTCACGCGCATGTTGGATTACAGCAACGGGTTGTCAGATGAAGCCAACGATTTGCAGCAAGGCCCGATTGGCGCAATTAACTTTAAGTTAGAAAAGCTGCGCTTAAAAACCCGCAAAGCGGAACTTGATGGCCAACTAACCCCTGTGCTGGAGCAAGCCATCGCCGCGGAGCGCCAAGCGCTAAACGCCGAATACCAGGCGCTTGAAAAGCAGCTGTTTGCTTTGCGTGATAAAGCCAGCCGCGACAGCTTGGTGGTGGAAGATATGCGTGGTGAACGCATCACCTTGCACATGAATAATGTGCTCGATGTGGTGTGGCCCAATGACATGAGCTGGCTGGGTAAACTGGGCCACTGGTTTCATCAAATTGGTAAATTTATCAGCGATGATCCCCGCGAGGCCAACACCGAAGGCGGCGTATTCCCCGCGATTTTTGGCACTGTGTTTATGGTGATCTTGATGGCGATTATCGTCACGCCTTTAGGCGTGGTGGCAGCGGTGTATCTACATGAATATGCCGGCAAAAATGCCATTACCAAGATGATCCGCATCGCCGTGATCAACTTAGCCGGCGTGCCATCGATAGTGTATGGCGTGTTTGGTTTGGGCTTTTTCGTCTACACCTTGGGCGGCTCGATTGATGAGCTGTTTTACCCCGAAGCGTTGCCAAGCCCCACCTTTGGCTCGCCGGGCGTGATTTGGTCGGCGCTGACCTTAGCAATTTTGACCCTGCCGGTGGTGATTGTGTCGACCGAAGAGGGCTTAGCGCGCATTCCTAGCAGCATTCGACAAGGCTCGTTGGCGCTGGGCGCCACGCAAGCGGAAACCTTATGGCGCATTGTGCTGCCGATGGCCAGCCCCGCAATCATGACCGGTTTGATTTTAGCTATCGCCCGCGCCGCCGGTGAAGTGGCACCGTTGATGTTAGTCGGGGTGGTGAAATTGGCTCCGACCTTGCCGCTCGATGGTAACTTCCCCTACCTGCATGTGGAGCGCAAATTCATGCACTTGGGCTTTCACATCTACGATGTCGGCTTTCAAAGCCCGAACGTGGAAGCCGCGCGGCCCTTGGTCTATGCCTCGTCGTTTTTATTAGTCACGGTGATTGTGGGCTTAAACCTAACGGCCATTGGCATTCGTAATCACCTGCGGGAAAAATTCCGCTCGCTAGAACATTGATTTATAACGCATTTATTTTTGAGGTTTGACATGCTTAATTTATCTGCCGCGAGCGGCCAGCACACTACGACCGATTTACTCAACCTGCCTTTGGCGCAAACGGCGCTGGAAGTCAAAGATTTGAGCCTGTACTACGGCGACAAGCAGGCGCTGTATAACGTCAATATGAAGATCCCCAAAGGGCAAGTGACGGCGTTTATCGGCCCGTCAGGGTGCGGCAAGTCCACCTTGCTGCGCTGCATTAACCGCATGAATGATTTGGTGGAGCATTGCCGCATTGATGGGGAAATTTTGCTGCATGGGCACAATATCTATCACAAAGCCGTCGATGTGTCGGCGCTGCGCCGACAAGTGGGTATGGTGTTTCAGCGCCCGAACCCGTTTCCTAAATCTATTTATGAAAACGTGGTCTATGGCCTGCGCCTGCAAGGCATAAACGATCGCCGCACCTTAGATGAAGCGGCTGAGCGCTCACTGCGCGGTGCGGCTTTGTGGGAAGAGGTTAAAGATCGTTTGCACGATAATGCCTTTGGCCTCTCTGGCGGCCAGCAGCAGCGCTTGGTTATTGCCCGCGCGATTGCCATTGAACCGGAAGTGTTGCTGCTCGATGAGCCGACCTCGGCGCTGGATCCGATTTCTACCTTGACCATTGAAGAGCTGATCAATGAGTTAAAGAGCCAGTTCACCGTGGTGATTGTGACCCACAACATGCAGCAGGCGGCGCGGGTGTCGGATCAAACGGCGTTTATGTACATGGGCGAGCTTATCGAGTACGCCGATACCAACACCATTTTCACCACGCCGGCGAAGAAAAAGACCGAAGATTACATTACCGGCCGTTACGGTTAAGCCGCGCGAATTTTTCCTGCGTTTAAGGATACGTTTTATGGATAACATGAATTTAAACAAACACATTTCTGGGCAATTTAACGCCGAATTAGAGAGCGTGCGCAACCAAGTGCTGATCATGGGCGGGCTGGTGGAGCAGCAGCTGATTGATGCGATTGCAGCGATGCACGACCAAGATTTGGACGCGGCGCGCAAAATTGTGGCCAAAGATCACAAAGTTAACGCCATGGAAGTAGCGATTGATGAAGAGTGCACACGCATTATTGCCAAGCGCCAGCCAACTGCCTCGGATCTGCGCTTAGTGATGGCGATTATAAAAACCATCACCGAGTTAGAGCGTATTGGCGATGTGGCCAACCGCATTGCGCGTATGCTGACGGAAAACGCCAACAAACCGCAGCCGCCGCTGGTGTCACTGGAAAACATGGGCCGGCGCACCGTGAAAATGCTGCACGATGTGCTGGATGCCTTTGCACGCATGGACTTAGACGCCGCCTTAGTGGTGTACAAAGAAGATGACAAGGTCGATCGGGAATATGAGTCGATTATTCGCGAATTGATGACCTATATGATGGAAGATCCACGCACAATTCCGCAGGTGCTTAACGTGCTGTGGGCAGCGCGCGCCATTGAGCGTGTGGGTGATCGCTGTCAGCATATTTGTGAATACATCATTTACTACGTTAAAGGCAAAGATGTGCGTCATACCAATGCCAATGATTTGGGCATGCTGTTAGGCAAAGATAGCTAATCGCTGGCGAATCAATAACCGCGCCGTGCAACGTGCAACGTGCACGGTGATTTTGCAGCCCAGCGGCTAAGTACGTTGGGCTTTTTTTGTGCGTTTTTTTCAAAGATTAAGTTGCTTGCAGTGGACGCGGCTAGCCGTGCGGCGGCCTGCTACACTGCAGGCATGTACCCCTTTTCTTGCCAGGCTCACTATGCCCGCTACGCCTTGTTTGTGGTTCATTTGCCCGCCCACCTTGCAAACGCGCCTTTTTTCTCAGCAGTTAGCGCACGCGTTAACTATTACCGTGCAGCCGCACTCGCCGCAATCTGTTCCAGATCTGCCGCCGCAACTGCTGTTATTTGATTTAGCCAGCTTATCGGCCGCGCAGATCCGGCGCTGGCAAAGTTATTTAAGTGCGTGGGCAGTGCAAGCGGCGCTAGCGCCTCGCGTGATGCTGCTAAATGCCGCCGCCGAAATGGGCTTGCCGAGTTTATTAGCGTGGCCTGGCTGCTGCGGCGTGTTCTATGCCCACGATAGTGAGGCGCATGTTATTCGCGGCATTGAACAAGTACTTACTGGGCAATTGTGGCTGCCGCGTCGCGTGCTCGATACGCTTTATCAAGAAGCGCAGCAGCGGCGCGCTCGCGGTTGTCGCCTGCCATTAAGTCGCCGAGAGTGGGATATTTTAAATCACGTAAGTGCGGGGCACTCAAATCACACTATTGCGCAATTACTGTTTGTCAGTGACAACACGATTAAATCGCATATCTATCGTTTATTTAAAAAAATCGACGTGCATACGCGAGCGCAAGCGTTGCAGTGGCTAGCTAAACAGGTGACCTAGGCGGACGACTTTAAAGCGCGCGATGCGCGTTAAAAAAATCACCGGTGCCAAGCGCCGGTGAAACGCGCAAGCTAACTGCTTAGTGTGAGCGGCTGGCGGCCTAAGTGGGCAACCGCCGCCAGAATTTGCGCAGGATCCGCCAAGGCCGGCATCATGCTCCAACGCTGGCGACTGAGATCGCCTAAGCGCAGCATGGCGGTATGCGACAAGGCATCGCTATCGACGTTGGGATCAACATCATAAAAGCCCAGTGCGCGGCGCAGCATCAGCACATGCTTAGGCTCACCGGTTAAAAATTGCCACTCCTTGGCCAGATGGTGGGTTTGGGTGTAATGGGCGAGTTGGGCAACATCATCCTCGGCCGGTTTTAAGCTCAAAGAGCAGAGTACATAGGGGCGCTTGATATGGGCTTTGAGTAACTGCGCGACGTGAATTAAATTCTTTGTCGCCAGCGGGCAGCTTTGCTCACAGTCGGTGTACATCATATTCATAATCAGCAGATGGTCTTTGGCGAGATCATCGACAAAGTATTTTGTTTCCCCCCACTGATTTTTAAGCGCTACGTTGGGCAAACCCGCTACCAAACGGGGTAAGGCCGTCTGCTCGCTACGTGCAGATGAACTGGTCAGGGCGGCCAGTGATCCCATGCCAAGTAGCATTAAAGCCGTTCTTCGCGTTAACATAATGGCCTCCTCACCGGTTAGGTCGCTTTAATATCAAAGCGCACCATCATGGCGTGATCTTCATGAATTAGGTTGTGGCAATGCATGACATATTTGCCGGTGAAATCGCGAAATTTAAGATAGATTTGCAGCGTCGTGTAAGGCTCTAAAACATAAACATCTTTGCGCCCCGCCATATGTTTCGGGATCGGTTTAACCACACCATTTTGAATGAATTTAATAATGCGCCCTTCTTCAAGGTGAATATGGATTGGATGCGACCAACCGCCGGAAGGGTTGACCAATTCCCAAATCTCGGCGCTATTTTTGTTCAGGCTAATCACAGGTTTTGCCACATCGAATAGTTGGTCGTTCACCGTCCATAGGCCACCGGTGCGCGCAAAGACCCAGCGGCGAATGGGGGCAGCGGCAATCTGCGCGCTTGTAAGCACCGGTAAGGGCCGCAGTGTTGCTGGCACGCGGCTTAGATCTACGCTGCCAGGTTCGCGATCAACGATAAATTTTAGGATTTTTACGCCGACAGTTAATAACTTATCTGGTTTACGTGTTGAGTTTTGCTCTAAGCGGTTGACTAAATACAACTCACTGCCCACAGGATAAAGGCTAAAATCCACGACGATATCGGCCCGTTCTGCCACACCTAAATAAACATCTTTTTGTCCAAGCAGCGGCGCGGGTAATAAATTGCCATCGTTAGCGATATAGCTAAAGCTCTGTTTGCTATTTCTACCATCCACAATCGCGAGACTATAAAAGCGGCTTGGCCCTGCATTTAATAAACGCAAACGATATTTGCGCCGCGCTACTAGCATTTTTGGTTCAATTTTGCCATTGATGACAATTTTATCCCCCAGCACGCCATCTGGATTTAATTGATCATAAAACAGCATACCTTGCGCATCGAAGCGCCGATCACTGATTTGCAAAGGATAATCATAATCGCCGCTAGGTAAGCGCAAGGCTTGAGCTGATGGATCTTGTTCATCCCCTGAATCTAAGGGAAAGTGCGAACAAGTAGTTGTTGTGAGATCATTGGCCCACTTGAAGTTAGGGATGAGGTTCAGCATGAGTCACCAACAAATCTTCACGGACGGCGAGCTCAATGGCAAACGTCACAAAACCCGTAAAGAGATATTC
>JBOFMA010000136.1:0-6284 GCA_051658125.1 Aeromonas sp. | reverse complement strand
AAGAATTTGCCTGGCGGCCATAGCGCCGTGGAACCACCTGATCCCATGCCGAACTCAGCAGTGAAACGCGGTAGCGCCGATGGTAGTGTAGTATTCACTATGCGAGAGTAGGGAACTGCCAGGCACCTAATTAAACAGTAAGGCGAAAGCGTTACTGGCCAGAGGGTGACAACTCATAAATGGCAAAAGATTTAGCGCAAGCTAACCGAATGCGGAGCGGTAGTTCAGTCGGTTAGAATACCGGCCTGTCACGCCGGGGGTCGCGGGTTCGAGTCCCGTCCGCTCCGCCACTATTTAAAAGCCCAGTCGAAAGACTGGGCTTTTTTCTTTTGCTTGTCTTTATCTGTGCCCTTGTTGCGTGCATGATCTGTCCCAGTCGAGCCGACTGGGCTTTTTATTATCCTGTGTTTGGGGTAAGCGCGCAGGTATTGGCTAGATTTAACATAATTTAAATAAGGGCATGAGAATGACTGCAGATTATTTACAGCGTTTTGGTGGTATTGCGCGCTTATATGGCCAAGCGGCGTTAAATAAATTCAGCCAGGCCCATGTCTGTGTGGTCGGCGTGGGCGGAGTAGGATCGTGGGCGGCAGAAGCACTGGTCCGTTCTGGTATTAACCATATTACCTTGATTGATATGGATGATATTTGTACCACCAATACCAATCGCCAGGTGCATACCTTGCAAAATACGGTGGGCAAATTAAAAACCGCCGTGATGGCGGAGCGTATTCGCGCGATTAATCCCGAGTGTCACGTCGAAGAAATAGATGATTTTGTCACGGCCGATAACTTGCCGGACTATATCAAACCTGAATTTGATTATGTGATCGACGCGATTGATTCAGTGAAAGCGAAAGTCGCTCTGATCGCTTTTTGTAAGCGCAATAAAATTAAAATAATTGTCGCCGGTGGCGCCGGTGGGCAAATGGATCCAACTAAAATACAAGTCGCTGATTTAGCCAAAACAATTCAAGATCCACTGGCGGCTAAAGTACGCTCTGATCTGCGCCGTTTACATCACTTTACTAAAAACCCAGCCCGAAAATTTGGGGTCGACTGTGTTTTCTCTATTGAGCAGTTAACCTACCCTGATGGCAGGGGTGGCATTTGTCAGGCCAAGGTGAATAGTGATGGCAATTTAAAGATGGACTGTGCGTCAGGCTTTGGCGCAGTCGCTCCCGTAACGGCTACATTTGGCTTGGTGGCTGCCTCTCGAGTACTAAAAAAATTGGCGGATAGCACCAATAGTTGATGGTTGACAAGGTTTGTAACTTCTTTGTGTTACATTGATAAATGCTGTTCCCTTATGGCTAGCATACTGTTATTATTGCTTTGTAATTATAAAACTTGTTAAACATTTGGTGAGTTACTTATGAAGCGCAGTTTGATGTTAAAGCAGGTGATGGCGGGTGCATTGTTTGTTTGGTCAGTGGCCGCCAATGCTGGTGCTGTTAATGGTCAGCTAGCCAAAATTCGCGTGTATGAGCGCGGTGACGTGGTTGAATTCCAATCTCGTTTTCCAAAAGTCAGTTATTTTGTCAGCCATCGTGATGTTTACGATGCGATGACGACCGGCGAGTCGATTGATGCTGTGGTCGATGTGGTTAAAGACGGTATTTTGGAAAAGTTTAACGAACAAACGCAAGTTACTTTGGCCGAGCGTGATGGCGGCCTGCAAATTCGCGGTGATCGCGTCAGCATGTTTGTTGGCCCACGTGAAATTACTGACGTGCGTTTATAACAATAAATTTATGCTTGGTTAGTAATTAAAAAACTAACGATGTCATAACTATAGCGAATGAATGTTTTTGCTTCGGTGCGAGAATTATTTAATTTGCTAAAATTGCCAGAAATTGGCGTGTAATTGATGGAGAAGTGTTGCATGAAAATTAATTCAGCCATGTTAAGCGGCGTATTAGCGGTATTGTTAACCCTGTCTGCAGGTGATGCGTTTGCTAGCCGTTTTGACGTGCGTCAAGAAGCGCGTGAAGGCCGTCGTGAAATCGGTCGCGAGAAGTTAGAAGGTATCCGCGAAATGCGTAACTGCGATACCGTCAACTGTGCTCGTCGTGAAGCGCGTGAAGCCCGTCATGAAGTGCGTCGTGAGCGCCGTGAAGCGCGCCACGAAGTACGTCGTGAAGTGCGCCAGAACCTGCGTGAGCGCGGTGGTGAAGTACGTCGTGAGATCCGTCGCGACCTGCGTGAGCGTCTGCGTTAATCAGAGCGCTACCGCCATGCTGCGATAAGTCCGCTTATCGCTAGGAAAGAAGAGCCAGTGCGCATTGTGTGCTGGCTTTTTTGTTGTCACAAAATGACAACAAATCGGCCTTTTTGGTTCAGGATAGCAACAGCTTGCCGTGTTATTCTGCCGGCCTACTGTTTCAGGGGCTGGGTGATATAGCAAAATGCCCGACCCGCAGTACACTTTATTTTCTAGTCACTGTGTAGGCCGTGGCTAGTTACTGTGTCTGTTCATGTATCGTGAATAGTTTATTTTTTCTTAATCCCGTCGAGGTGAATCATGAAAAAGCTCTCCGTATTAATGCTGACCGCTCTGCTGTCTGTATTTGCATTTATCGCGCCTGCTAGCGCTGGCACCGTTGATGGCAAGATGACCAAGATCCGCGTTTACGAGCGTGGCAACAAGCTTGAGTTCCAATCACGCATTCCAAAAGTTAGCTATCACGTGAAGAAAGTTGACGTGCTGAAAGCTATGACCCGTATTGGCAAAATGCCAACCATCGTTGATTTGGAAAAGAACGGCATCTTCGAAGATGTTGACCGCAAAGTAGGCGTGACTCTGGACCGCGTTAAAGATGGTCTGCACATCCGTGGTGGCCGCGTGAGCATGTTCATCACCGAGCGTGAGCTGGACAAAGTACGTAACTAATTACGTTACAAGCCCACGGCGTTGGGCATAACACAAAGGCAGCTTCGGCTGCCTTTGTTGTTTCTGACGGTTAGGCAATGCGCTGTAAGATGGCTTCCACGATGCCGCGCAGGCCATTACCGCGAGATGGCGATAGATGTTTGTCCACCCCCAACTCGGCCAAGTAGGCCGGCAGATCAAAGGCGCGGATCTGCGCTGCTGTTTGGTGATTAAGCGCGGCTAGAATAATCACAATCAAGCCGCGCACAATACGCGCATCGCTGTCACAGGCAAAATGCCAGCGCCCTTGCTCATCGCATTCACTGAGGAGCCAGGCTTGGCTTTCACAGCCGTGAATGCGCTGCGGCTCTTGTTGCCATGTTGCTGGCAGCGTCGGTAGTAACTTGCTCAAGTTAATGATCAGGCGATATTGCGCCTCCCAACTGCGCGCCGCCGCAAATTGCGCGCGCAAAGTGTCGGCCGTTGGGTCTTGGCCAATTGAGGTGTAGTGGGCTAAATCCAGCATGTTAAGCCTCAGTCGTAGGGCGATTAGAAAAAGTCATCGAGTTTATGCAGTGCTGCGATCAGGGCATCGACCTCGCTGACTTGGTTATAGCAAGCAATTGAAGCGCGCAGCGTGCCGCTTAAGCCAAGGTTTTGCATTAGCGGCATGGCGCAGTGATGGCCGACGCGAATGGCAATGCCCTGCATATCTAACAAGGTGGCGGCATCTTGCGCGTGAATATCGGCCAGCACAAACGATACCGCGCCGGCGCGTTGGCGCGGCGTGCCGATCAGGCGCACACGCGGCACGCGCTGTAACTGCTCGACCAAATACGCCGTGAGCGCTTGCTCATGGCGCATCAGCGCGGCGTGATCGTTGGCCTGCAAAAATTCCACTGCGCGCGCCAACCCAATCGCCTCGGCAATCGCTGGCGTGCCGGCTTCAAACTTAAACGGCGGCCGGTTAAAACGCGTGCCGGCAAAGCTCACATACTCAATCATCTCGCCACCCGCTTGCCACGGCGGCATTTTTTCCAGCCATTCGCTGCGTCCCCACAGCACGCCAATACCGGTCGGGCCATACAGTTTATGGCCAGAAAAGGCATAAAAGTCGCAGCCGAGCGCCTGCACATCCACCGGCACATGCGCCACCGCTTGCGCGCCATCGACCAGCGTCACCGCGCCCACCTGCTTGGCCAGCGCAATGCACTGCGCAATCGGGTTCACCGTACCGAGCGCATTGGACACATGGCACAGACTCACCAGCTTGGTACGCGGCGACAGTAGCGCTTGGTAAGCGGTTAAATCTAAATCGCCGTTGGCATCGAGTGGAATGACGCGGATCACCGCGCCCGTGCGTTCGGCCAGCAGCTGCCACGGCACGATATTGGCGTGGTGCTCCAGCGTGCTAAGAATAATTTCATCGCCCGCGTTAAGCTGGCTTTGCCCCCAACTGTTGGCCACCAAATTGATCGCCTCGGTGGTGCCGCGCGTCCAGATGATCTCTTGGCTACTCGGCGCATGGATAAATTGTGCCAGCGTTTCTCGCGCCGCTTCAAAGGCGCGAGTCGCACGATCGCTTAACGCATGCGCCGCGCGGTGCACATTGGCATTATCGCAGCGGTAATACTGCGCCATCGCCTCGATCACGCAGAGCGGCTTTTGCGTGGTAGCGGCGTTGTCTAAATACACCAGCGGGCGCTCATGCACGCATTGGGCCAAGGCAGGAAATTGCGCGCGCAACGCGGGAGGAGGGGACAAAGGCATGGCAAACTCTTGTTAGATTAGCGGCGCGGGCCAGCGCAGGCAGTGGCCCGAAAGGGCGCCATGATCCGCAATCTTGTGCGTAAAGACAAGTCGCAGGCAGCGATGCCGCCGCGACAAAGTCTGCTACAATGCCGCCCTTTTGTGTTGCGCGCGAGGTCTTGCCGATGAAACTTAATCCCAGTCAAAACGAAGCGGTGAAATATGTCTCGGGGCCTTGCTTAGTTCTGGCCGGTGCCGGTTCTGGCAAGACGCGTGTGATCACCAACAAGATCGCCTATTTGGTTAAGCAGTGCGGCTACAGCGCGCGGCACATTGCCGCCGTGACCTTTACCAACAAGGCGGCGCGCGAGATGAAAGAGCGCGTGAGCCAAACGCTGGGGCGGCAAGAAGCCAAAGGCTTGACCGTGTCGACCTTTCACACCTTGGGGCTGGATATTATCCGCCGCGAACACAAGGTGTTGAAACTAAAAGCCAATTTTTCCCTGTTTGATGACACCGACCAGCTGGCGCTGCTCAAAGAGCTGACCGAAGCGGAGCTTGATGGCGACAAAGAGCAATTGGCGCAACTGGTGAGCCAAATTTCCAATTGGAAAAACGATCTGGTGCTGCCGGCGCGCGCCATGCGCATCGCCCGAGGGCCAGAAGAAGTGCAAATGGCGCAGTTATATGAGCGCTATCACCGGCAAATGATGGCGTATAACGCGCTGGATTTTGACGATCTGATCGTGATGCCGACTTTGCTGCTCACCACCAACGAAGAAGTGCGTCTGCGCTGGCAAAGCAAAATTCGCTATCTGCTGGTCGATGAATACCAAGATACCAACACCAGTCAGTACGAACTGGTCAAAGCCTTGGTCGGCGAGCGCGCGCGCTTTACCGTGGTCGGTGATGATGACCAGTCGATCTACTCGTGGCGCGGCGCCAAACCGCAAAACTTGACCCTGCTACAGCAAGATTTTCCGCAATTGCGCTTGGTGAAGTTGGAGCAAAACTACCGCTCGAAAGGCCGCATCTTAAAATGCGCCAACATCTTGATTGCCAACAACCCGCATGATTTTCAAAAAGCGCTGTTTTCCGAGCTAGATTACGGCGTGCCGGTCAAAGTGCTGTTTGCCAATAACGAAGAGCACGAAGCCGAGCGCATCGCCGCCGAGTTGCTGGGTCACAAGTTCATGCACCGCACCCGCTACAAAGATTACGCCATCTTGTATCGCGGCAATCACCAGTCACGGGTGTTTGAAAAAGCCTTGATGACCAACCGCATTCCCTATCGCATCTCTGGTGGCACCTCGTTTTTCTCGCGCACCGAGATCAAAGACATCATGGCCTATCTCAAATTGCTGGTTAATCCAGATGAGGACACCGCGTTTTTGCGCGTAGTGAATTTGCCGCGGCGCGAAATTGGCCCCTCCACCTTAGAAAAGCTCGGCCAATATGCTAACGGCCGTGGCAAAAGCCTATTTGCGGCCAGCTTTGAGTTGGGGCTAGAGCAGTTTTTATCCGGCCGCGGTCTGCACGCGCTGCAAGCGTTTTGCAACTGGCTGGTGCGCTTGGGCGATGAAGCGGTGCGCGGTAATGCGGTGGAAGCGGTGCGCGATATGATCAAAGACATTCACTATGAAGAGTGGCTGTATGAAACCTC
>JBOFMA010000135.1:0-3361 GCA_051658125.1 Aeromonas sp. | reverse complement strand
GCGCAAGTCGGCGGCATTGGCATTGCGCCCGGGGCCAATTTGGGTGAGGGGATTGCCTTGTTTGAAGCCACCCACGGCACGGCGCCCAAATACGCCGGGCTGGATAAGGTCAATCCCGGTTCGTTGATCTTGTCGGCCGAGATGATGCTGCGCCATTTAGGCTGGCTGGAGGCGGCCGATCTGATGGTGCAGGGCATGGAGCGGGCGATTGCGCATAAAACTGTGACCTATGATTTTGCTCGCTTGATGTCTGGCGCCCGCGAGTGCACGTGCTCGGCGTTTGCCCAAGCGGTGATTGCGGGCATGGAGTAAGGCCCTGAGCGTAAGGGCGTACTGGGGCTCTCGCCGTCGTTGCCTGCGCTTAATCGCAGCGTTGTTAAAATCTAATGGGGTGAGTGCTACACTGCTCACCCCTTTTTATTGCTTGGATGCACCATGCCCGCCGCTGCCCGTCTACCGGTTCCACTTGCCCCTTGGCAATTGTTTATTTTACTCGGCGCCTTAGCTGGGCTTACGCCGCTAGCAATTGACATGTATCTGCCGGCGATGCCGGCACTTGCGCGCGATCTGGGCGTCGATATTGCCGGCGCGCAGCGCACTATCAGTGCTTTTTTAGCCGGCTTTGCGCTGGGGCAGTTGGTTTATGGCCCGCTGGCCGATAGCTTTGGCCGCAAGCCGGTGATCTTAATTGGCTTATTGCTATTTATGCTCGCCTCAATAGCGTGTGCGCTGGCACAAAGCCTGCCGCAACTGCTGGTGGCGCGTATGCTACAAGCCGCCGGTGGCGCGGCGGCCTCGGTGGTAGTAAATGCTCTGCTGCGCGATTTATTTGCCAAAGAGGCGTTTTCTCGCGCCATGTCGTTTGTCATTTTGGTCATGACCCTAGCTCCACTGGTGGCGCCGGTGCTCGGTGGCTATATCAGTGCGCACGGCCATTGGCGCTTGATCTTTTGGCTGTTAGCGCTGATTTGCGTGAGCGTGTGTGGGGTGATGCTTAAATTTATTCCAGAAACTTTACCCATAGCGGCCCGACAACGTTTTAGCCTGCGCGCGGTGCTGCGCACCTATTGGCAGGTGTTAAAACATCCGCCGGCGATGGCTTATGTATTGTGCGGCGCGTGGGCCAGTTCCGGCATGTTTGCCTTTTTAAGCGCCTCACCTTATGTCTATATCGAATATTTTGGTGTTCCCAGCGCGCACTACGGCTGGCTGTTTGCGTTAAATATTTTATTGATGATGCTGGTGACGGCGGTTAATGGCCGCGTGGTCAAGGTGATGGGCGCGGAAACGATGCTGCGCATTGGTTTGGGCGTATTGCCGTTGGCAGGCGTACTGCTGGTGATTAGCGCCCTGACCGGTATCGGTGGGCTGTGGGGTGTCGTGCTGCCAGTGGTGCTGTTTGTTGGCCATATCAGCTTGGTCGGTGCCAATGCGATGACGGGGTTACTGGAGCACTTTGCTCATGCGGCGGGTACGGCGGCAGCGCTGGCGGGCACCTTGCGCTTTGGCATTGGCGCGCTGGTGAGTGTGCTGGTCAATTTGATGCCGCCGACGTCACCGCTGCCGATGGCGCTAGCCATGGCCGGCTGCGGCGTGGCCAGCAGTTTAAGCTATTTACTGCTGCGTTATCGCCGGCGCCGATAAGCTCAACGGGCGTAAAAAAGCCAAGGTGTGCTGATTAAAATGCTCGGGTTGCTCGACGTTGCACACATGCCCGCAAGCGCGAATGATCTCAAGCTGGCTGTAGCGGTCGCCCTTGACCTGTTCGCGCACCGGAGTAAGAAACATGTGGTCTTCTTCGCCCATCACATACAGCGTGGGGATAGGCAGCGGGCGCTGCTTAAAGTAGCGCATCAACGGATTGACTTCGCCAGCTAAGCGAAACCAGCGTTTGAATTCGTTTTGGCACAGTTTGCGCGCTTCACGCACAAATAAATTGCGCGATTCTTGGTGGCGCTGGCGCGGCATGATGATGAAAGCAAACAAGCGATAAAGCCACATGTAGGGCAAAATGTGCTGGCCTAAGCGGCCCAGTTGCACCAATACGCGCGAGCGAATATCAAGGCGTAAAATGGCGCCGCCGAGCACCATGCTTTTCACTCGTGCGGGGGATAGCTCAGCCAGATGGCGAATTAAAATCGTGCCTAGCGAAATGCCGACAAAGTGCGCGGAATGAATGCGCAGGTGATCGAGCAGTTCCACAATGTCTTGGGTGACGGCGCGAAAGCTGTAGTGACCTTGCACCACTTGCGCCAGTTTATGCGATTGGCCGTGACCGCGCAGATCGAGCAGCAGCACATTAAAATGCGCGCGAAAAAAGCGCAGTTGCTTAAACCAAATCGACGAACTACCACCGGCGCCGTGCACAAACACCACCCAATCGTGCGCGGGGCTCAGTTCATAGGTTTTGTGATACAACATCGGTAAGCTCCAAAGCGCGAAAATTTTCTGCCGCATCATAGCAGAAGGCAGACGCGGCTGAACACATAGTAAATAGCTGCCTCGCGCGGGCTAAATGCGTTCGATTAATCGGCTAAATGGGCAAAAGCGCGCAATGGGCGGCGACTAAACTTTACACATAGCGCGAAATCCGGCATTATCAGGGCGTTTTTTTTGAGGCTTATCAAGAGGATTAAATGGCTAAAGAAGACAGTATTGAGATGCAGGGCACCATTTTAGAAACCCTGCCCAATACCATGTTCCGGGTGGAACTGGAAAATGGTCACGTGGTTATCGCACACATTTCTGGCAAGATGCGCAAAAACTACATTCGTATCTTAACCGGAGACAAGGTGACGGTCGCTCTGACGCCTTACGATCTCTCTAAAGGACGTATTGTTTTCCGCTCGCGCTAAGCCAGACAGTTCCCAACAAAAAGCCCCGCCCTTATGCGGGGCTTTTTGCGTTTAACGCCGAAGTGAGCGGGTTATTGGCCGCGCGAATGCAATTCATGATCGCTAAAGAAAAAGTTAATCTCGCGCTGGGCGCTGGCAAAGCTATCGGCGCCATGCACCGCGTTGCGATCAATGCTGCTGCCATAACAGGCGCGCAAGGTGCCGCACAGGGCTTTAGCCGGATCGGTTAGGCCCATCAAATCGCGATAACGCTGCACCGCGTTGGGGCCTTCGAGCACTTGCACCATGGTTGGCCCCGAGCTCATAAAGGTGACCAGATCAGCATAAAACGGCCGGCCTTGGTGCTCGGCATAAAAACCAGCCGCTTGTTCGGGGCTTAGCTGCAGCAATTTAGCGCCGACGATGGTAAGACCGGCACGCTCGATGCGCTGGTAAATATCGCCAATTAGGCCGGCAGCGACGGCATCGGGTTTAATCATGGAAAATGTGCGCTCAATGGGCATAGC
>JBOFMA010000134.1:0-43116 GCA_051658125.1 Aeromonas sp. | reverse complement strand
AAGATCTTAGGCGAGCTCAAAGAGGGCTGGGAAGGTATGGCGCAGCACCACGCTCGCTAAGCGGAATCTTCCTTTCCGAGTGCCCACAAAATATTACCTTGTGCGTCACCGCCTCTTTGGGCGGTGGCGCATTTTAATTTTGGCGCAACTTTTGCAAGTGACTGGCTGCAGCCGCGGTGACTAATGCGCACCGGCGGTCGATGCGCGGTGTAGATCGAGATTGAGGCTTTTTATGTTACGACCCCTCGCCAGCGCCCCCCAAGCGGAGGCCGACAAACTGGCGCAGCAATTTTTAACCTTGGGCAAGCTGTTGTTAAAGCAAGCGCATGCAGGGGAATGGGATGCCGCTAAGCAAACCGATGGCCGCATTGTGCAGTTTGCGCAAACCTTTAGCGCACAGCAGCCCGAGCGTTGGGCGCAAATGGCACCGGTGCGTGCACAAGTAAAGGAATACTACCGTGAAGCCGTCGAGCTTTGTCGACTGGAATCGGAGCGGTTAAAACAGGCATGGCAAACCTTCAATGCCCAGCGTGAAGGCGTGGAAGCGTATGATGAGGCGCAGCAATGGCGATGAATTTTATGAATTTGGCTAACTTAACCTCGCTAGGCGCCTCTGGCCCTGCGAGTGCGCCGCGCGCGGCGCGCCAAGCGGGCGCGAATAGTGATTATCAGCAAGCGCACTCATTAGCCCAAGAACCGGCAATTGCACCGGCGCCGCGTCAGCGCGGCCGTGAGCAGCCGCGTGAAGCCGCCACCGCGCCAGAGGCGGAAAAAAAGCCGGAATCAGCCGCTTCCTCGGCGCCGGAAAAGCCGCAGAGCAGTAATGATAAAGAAAGCGTTGCGCCGAGCGAGCAGGCTCCTGGCGCTGCCAGTGACGATCAGCGCGAGCCCACGGCGGAGAAAGAGACCTCTTCTGAGTCGCTATTAGAGCAAACCGATGCGCCAGCAGTGGCGCAAGAAGCGCCCGCCGAGCTAAGCGCGGCACAAGCGCAGGCCTTGGAGCAGTTGCGTGCGTTCACTCAGCAGCGATTGGGGCAATTTGCTGGCGCAGCATTGACTAGTGGCGCGGCATTGGCCGGCGGTTTTGCGCGGCAAGGCGCCACTTCGTCAGCGGTGGTGTCATTGCGCGAACTCGCGGTGTTGCAAACGGCGGTGGGCTCGCTGGAGGATAAACCGGCAGTTGTCACACAAAGTCACAAAGATGCGCGGCTTGGCACAAAGCATGCAGAGAACTTAACGGCGCAGAGTGAAGGCAAGCAAATGCCCGCGGCTTTAGCCAGTTTGCTGACCGCGCCCAAAGGTGGCGCCTTTAATGAAAAACTATTGGCAGCGCTACAAGGCGGTGGCCGTACCACCAGTGCTGGCGCGGAGTTGAGTCAATTGATGCAGCTGAATGTGCAGGGGCTGCAGGTAAAGCCGATGGCGTATCAATGGGCGCCCGCGCACCTAGAGGGCAGCTCGCCAGCGCAATGGGGCCAGCAACTGATCGCACTTTTACGCGATAAGGTGCAACTGCAAGTTAATCAGCAGGTCAAACAGGCGCACATTCGCCTCGACCCGCCGGATTTGGGCCGCTTGGATCTGTCGGTGAAGGTGGAAGGGGATAAGCTCACGGTGCAGCTTAATGCCAACAACCCTGCCGTGCGTGAAGCGTTGTTGCAAAACTTGGATCGCTTGCGCTCGACGCTTTCAACCCACCATAGCGGTGGCGTGGAAGTGAACGTGGGTCAAGGTGAGCGGGATCCGCGCCAAGCGCAGTGGCAAACGGATAAAATTTTAGCGGGTCGCCGTGAAAGCGCAGAGGCCGACGGCGCGATCGAAAAACGGACCTCCGGCTGGCTTGATGCGGTGGTGTAACCCGCAGCGGCGCAGCCCAATTTGGGTTTAATTGTCTTTAAGTATCTGAAATATAACGAGAGTGACGTTTTATGATAGTTCGTATCATCAAGTGGTTTTTGTTGGTTATTGTGGCCGTTTGTTTGCTGGCATTGGTCGGTTACGGCGCTTACTTAAAGCGCGATGAACTCTCCATCTGGACTGGCCAAGCTAAGCCGCCGGTTGAATTGAGCCCAACGCCACTGTTTAAGCCGCTAGAAAAATTCATCATCAGCATGGATGGCTCTGGCAAGTCGAGCTACTTGGTATTGGAGTTGGCGCTGGTGACCCACAACCCTGCGCAGCTTGATACTTTCGAGAGCATTAGTCCGCTGCTGCGCAATGTGGTGGTGCAGTATTTTAGCCACCGCACCCGCGATGATATCCGTAACGAGTTCCGCGATATCGGCGCGCTGCAAGAATCTTTGCTCGGCAAGCTGGTAACCACGATGCAGGGCTATGGCTATGACACCTTCTTAGATGAGGTGTTGGTGACCAAGGTATTAATGCAGTAAGCGATGATGAATACGACCGACTGGGAAGAATCGCAAAGCTTTGAGGAGTCCTCTATCCAGCCCTTGGCGGTAGAGGCGCCCTTGATGAGCGAGCAAGAGGTGCTGACGCGCTATTTACCGCTGGTTAAGCGGGCGGCCGCGCATCTGCGCAGCCAAGTGTCAGCGAGTTTTGACCGAGAAGATATGGAGCAGGTGGGCATGATGGGCCTGCTCGAAGCGTGGCGCCGTTATGGCAGTGAGCCAGATGGCCAGTTTGCGAGCTACGCCTTTAAGCGCATTCGTGGCTCGATGCTCGATGAACTGCGCCGCTTGGACTGGCGTCCGCGCCAGCTGCGCCAAGAGGTGCACCAGCACAACCAAGCGCAGCGCGAATTGCACGCCAAACTCGGCCGCGCGCCGAGCGAAGCGGAGCTGGCGCAGGTGCTCAACATTGAGGTGGAAGCGGTGCGCGACTTGGCTTATGCCAGTCAAGCCGAAGCGCTACAAAGCTTAGAAGAGTGGCTTGAAGGCGGGGGCAATGCCCCTGCGGCTGAAAGCGAAGATGCCGATCTGGCCATGACCTTGAGCAAGGTATTAAAGAGCTTAGATCAGCGCGAGCAGCTGATTTTGTCGCTGTATTACCAGCAAGAGCTGAACATGAAAGAGATCGCGTTGGTGCTCGGTTTAACCGAATCACGGGTTTGTCAGCTGCACAAGCAATGCGTACTTCAGCTGAAGCAAAAGTTGGTCGATTCTATTTAAGCGATAGGTATTACAAATGCCCCGTCCATCTGGATGAAGGGTTGTGAAATGTGCGGGAGCATGTATGCAAAAGTTAATTGGTATTGGTGTCACGCTCGCCTGCGTGATGGGGGGGTTTATGGCCGCAGGCGGTAAACTCGTCGCGCTGTGGCAGCCCGCAGAATTGGTCATCATCCTCGGTGCGGCCATCGGTTCGACCGTGCTCGGCAACTCGAAAGAAGTGCTGCACGAGATGGTTGCGCAGGTGAAAGGCTGCTTTAAAAATGATCCTAATGCGCACGATGTGTTCCGTCAGACCCTGACCTTACTGTACCAATTGCTCGATGAAATTCGCGGCAAAGGCATGAAAGCGGTAGAAGATCACATGGAGCGTCCAGAAGATAGCCCTTTGTTCCAAGCCCATCCGCGCGTGGCACAAGATCCGCTCTTGCTAGCATTTATCGCCGATAACTTCCGTCTGCTCACCATGGGTAAAATCACCCCGCACGAGCTCGAAGGCTTGCTTGAAGCGGAGATCATGATCATTGAAGAAGATCTGCTCAAGCCATCCCACGCCCTGCACAAAACCGGTGAAGCTTGCCCAGGTTTTGGTATTTTGGCTGCGGTTATGGGTATCGTTATCACCATGCAAAAACTTGACGGTCCACTGGCGACTATCGGTGTGCTGGTAGCGGCCGCGCTGGTAGGTACTTTTATCGGCATCTTCCTTTGCTACTGCTTCTTAGAGCCGATTGCGCACGCGATGCACGAGAACGTTACAGCACGTATTGCGCTGCTTAACTGCGTGAAAACGATTATTTTGTGCCAGCTGCGCGGTAAAACACCGATTGTAGCGGTGGATTCGGGCCGCAAAATGCTCGAACCTGAGGTCAAACCAAGCTTTGCTGATTTAGAAAGCTGGGTCGAAGCGAAGGCATAGCGATGAGCGATAACAATATAATCATCGTCAAACGCGGTGGTCGCAAAAGTGGCGGTGCCGCGGGTGGCGCCTGGAAAGTCGCCTTTGCCGACTTTACCTTGGCGATGATGGCGTTTTTTATGGTGATGTGGCTGCAAGCGGTCACCAGTAAAGAAGAGCTGCAGCAAGTTTCCAGCCGGTTGCGCGATTACAGCATCTTAGAAGGCGGTGAAAATCCGTTCGATCTCAGTAACAGTCCGTTTCCTGTCGACTTAGAGGGCAAACGCACGGTGATTGAGGAGCCTGAGCTCAAAGAGGTGGTGGAAAAAAGCAACGCCAACGAGCAAAAGGAAGATATGCAGGATGTGCTGACCGGCGAAGGCGAGAGCCAGTTTGACAAACTGCTGATCGGCACGGTGGAAGGCGAAGTCGATAAGAAAAAGCTGGCGCACATGATTGAAGCGCTAGCCAAGCAGATGAAAGCGAGCGACAACGTCACCTTACAAATTGCCCCACAAGGCGTGCGCATCTTGATCCGCGACAGCGAAGAGCGCGAGATGTACACCCGTGGCAGCGCGCGGATGACCCCGTTTTTCCGCCAACTGCTGATGGCGCTGGCGCCGGTGTTTAAGAAAATCGACAACCGCGTCATGATCTCGGGCCACACCGATAGCTTGCCGTTTGCCGGCAGCCATTACAGTAACTGGGAGCTCTCTTCCGATCGCGCCATGATGGCGCGCCGCGTGCTGCTAATGGGCGGCATGCCGGGTGAGCGCATTGGTCAGGTGGTGGCGATGGGCGATACCCAGCTTGATGACCCGAGTGAGCCGACCGGTAGCCGTAACCGCCGAATTGAGCTGATGGTATTAACCGCCGAAGCCGATGAGCAGTTATCGCAACTGTTTAGCAGCGAAGTGGAGCGGGCGGTGAAAGAAGCGCGCGAAGCAATTAAGCGCGATCGTCTGCAGGCCGCCGCGCAAGCGGGCCGCACGGCGCGCGCCTTAGCGGTGCCGTCGACACCAGTGGTCGCTGAGCCGAGCGCCGCCGCTAGCGGCCAAAGCCAGAACGCAGGCCAAAATCAGAGCAGCTTTATTCGCCAAGCGCCGGTAAGTACCACGGTGAGTGATATTCGGGTCAACGAGCCGTTTGTCGAAGTGCCCGCCGCGAGTGTTGGTAGTGCGCAAGGCGCTCTGCCGCCGGTCACCGCCCCTGCCGCCGCACCGCTACCTAGCAGCCCTGCGCGCTAAGTCGAGGCGCTCGGTTATAAGGCGCTTACGCTGCGCATAAAACACAAGCCAGCCCCTTGGGGCTGGCTTGTTTGTTTTTACTGCTTGGTATTGGGCGCGTGCGGCGCGTATCAAGGTTGGATCAGCGGTCGCGCGCTGCCCAGACCAAACGGATCTTTGACAGGTGCCAGATTAATGCCACTGGGGGCTAAATCTAACCCGCGCACCGGTTGCAGCATCAGTGGGTCGCGCACACTTTCGAGCGACACGGTACGCGGGCCGCTAGGCGGCGTGCTGGCCACCACGGTGGCCGCCTCGCTCGTTGTGCCGGCAGGAGCGGCGTCAAGACGCGGCAGATAAACAATCGGGCAGTTATTTTTGCGTGCCAACTCGGGAAGTCGCCAGCCGGGGTTCCAGTTCATGATGTCATTCATCGCTACGCCTTTTTGCCGAGCAAAGCTGAGCAAATTACAGCTGTCAGGTTTGCGCACGACCTGTAAATTGGGCCCGCTGCGCCAGTCGGGCAGCATTAGGTTATAGCGCCGCGCGTTGGCCAGCAGATCTGCCAGCGCTATAAAGCGCGCCACATAGTTGCGCGTTTCGGTGGGGATCTTAAGTTTCCAAACATCTTTGCTGCGGCCGTTGAGTACCGCCTTAAGAATGCGTCCTTCGCCGGCGTTATAGCCAGCCAAGGTGAGCAGCCAGTCGCCGCCAAAAAACTTATTTAGCCAAGTTAAGTAGGTTAAGCCGGCATCACTGGCCAGCGGCAACGAATAACGGCCATCGTAATCGGCGGTGATCGGCACCGCAAAGCGTGTCGCCGTATCGGGCATTAGCTGCCATGGACCCGCCGCGCCGGCGTGTGAGACCACTTCCAGCCGATAACTGGTTTCAACCAGCGGCACAAACGCCAGCAGCGGCGGCAAATTGCGTGTTTTTACTTCCTCGCTCACCCAGCGGATTAAAGGTTGCACCTGAGTAAGTCGCTTTTGCAAGTAAGGTAATTGCTTGAGTAGCACCGCGCGCTGCTCTTCGACCTGCGCCAGTCCCTGCGGATGGGTGGGGAGGGGGAATTGGCGATTCCACGCCCGCTCGGGATAGGCAGCTACCGGTGGCGGCAGGCTGCACAGCGCCAAGGTGAGCACGCCAATCGCACAGGCCCGCGGCAGGGCCGCGCCCTTTGGGCGTAAATGGGGCATAGTCATCGTTCCCAAGGTGATATGGTTCAAGGATTTTGCTGGCAGTCTAGCCTTTTACCGCATTCGATTGATAAACTAATTTCGTATTACGCTGGTAGGAGCTAGCGTTTGACAGTAAAGGAGTAGGTTCATGGTAGTTCGCACATTTAAATCGTCAGTCGCTGGCCGCGCTATTCAGAAGTTATTTTTATATCTGATCTTGGCGAATTTTTTCTTAACCGGCCTCTATTTTTACCATGCTGACGCGTTGCCGTTTGGTTCAAATTTGCTGCTGACGTTGCTGTTGATTGTGTATAACGTGATCTTGTGCCAGCTGGCTTGTCGCCGCGCTCGGCGCCAAGGGGATAGTTACATTATTTATCCCGTGGTGGTCACCAGCATTTTGCTGTGCGCCATCATTTTGTTTCGCCTGATGCTGCGGCCTTAATGGCCGTTTGCTGATGGGAACGTTTGCGCGCTTGAAATAGGGCGGTTAGCTCCTTAAACTCACGCGCAGCCCGCGCCAGATCGCCCTTTATTCAGGTGGTCGGCGAGCTTGATTTGCCGCCCTCGGCGGCCGCTGACCGTGCAGTTGACCTCTGCGCGGTTTTTTGTGTATGACGGGCTTTATGCCTGTTTTCGCGTTTTACTTTCACAGGATCTTTCATCTTCATGTCGCACGCCCCTGCCCATATCACAGTACTGTTACACGAAGCCGTTGCTGGCCTTGGCATCAAACCTGACGGCGTGTATGTAGACGGCACCTTTGGGCGCGGCGGCCACTCCCGCTTGATCTTAGAGCAGCTCGGCCCCACTGGCCGCTTGATCGCCATTGATCGCGATCCACAAGCCATTGCCGAAGCGGCAAAAATCACCGACCCACGGTTTGAAATTGTGCACGGCCCGTTTTCCGGTATTCGCGATTACTTAAACGCGCGCGGTTTGCTGGGCAAAGTGGATGGCTTTTTGCTCGATTTAGGCGTGTCGTCACCGCAGCTTGATGAAGCTGAGCGCGGCTTTAGCTTTATGAAAGATGGCCCGCTGGATATGCGCATGGATCCTACGTGCGGCCAAAGCGCAGCCGAATGGTTAGCGGTGGCCGATATTGATGACATTGCGTGGGTGCTGAAAACCTTTGGCGAGGAACGCTTTGCGAAAAAAATTGCCCGCGCCATTGTGCACGACCGGGTGACCGCACCCTTTACCCGCACGCGCCCGCTGGCCGAGATGATTGCGCGGGTTAATCCGAGCAAGGAAAAAGGCAAGCACGCGGCCACGCGCAGCTTTCAGGCGATCCGGATTTATATCAACAGCGAACTCGACGAGATTGAAACCGCGCTCAATGGCGCGCTGGATGTGCTAGCGCCTGGCGGGCGCTTGTCGGTGATAAGTTTCCACTCGCTCGAAGATCGCTTAGTTAAACACTTTATTCGCAAGCATGAAAAGGGTCCTGAAGTGCCGCACGGCATTCCGCTCACAGAGGCGCAGCTTGCCGGTGGGCGCAAATTAAAAGCCGTTGGCAAGGCCTCAAAGCCGAGCGACACCGAAGTGGCGGCCAATGCCCGCGCGCGCAGCTCGGTGCTGCGCGTGGCCCAGCGGTTAGCTGAGTAAATGCGGCGTTTTTTCCCGCCATTTAAAGGCTCGCTGCTGGCGCTGATCTTGCGCGATCTGTGGCGCTTTAAGTGGAGCGCCATGCTGTTTTTAGCCGTGCTCGGTTCCGCATTTGCGGTGATTTTGGTCACTAACATGAGCCGCGTACTGACCGCCAGCCACGATGATCTGATGGCCGAAGAAGATCGGCTGAACACGGAATGGCGCCATTTGCTACTCGAGCAAGGCACGCTTGCGGAGCATTCACGGGTGGCGAGCTTAGCTATGGATAAGCTGGATATGGCGCGCCCGCTTGGCACCACGGAAAAAGTGATCTCCCAGCCATGAGTCGTAAATTTTTTGCCAAAGCCCTCGCCAGTGCCAAAGCGCCGATCTTTTATCGCTGGCGCTTTATTACTGTTAGCGTCTTGATTGCCTGCGCCTTTTTAGGCTTAGTCGCGCGCTTGGCCTGGATCCAAGTCATTGAGCCGGATCGTTTGCGCTTAGAGGGTGATTTGCGCTCAGTGCGTACCACCTCGACTCAAGCGGTGCGCGGCATGATCACCGATCGCCACGGCGAGCAGCTGGCCGTCTCGGTACCGGTCGATGCTGTATGGGCCGACCCCAAAGAAGTGCACAAAGAGGGCAGCTTAAATAAAACTGCGGAATGGGCGGCGCTGGCGGCGGTGCTCAAACTCGATGTCGCCACCCTCAAGGCGCGGGTGGCCAATCCGCGTAAACGCTTTGTCTATTTGCAGCGGCAAGTCACGCCGGCCGTGGCGCAATACATCAAAGGGCTGCGCCTAAAAGGCATCAACCTGCGCCCGGAATCACGCCGCTTTTATCCCGCGGGCGAGATCAGCGCGCACTTGGTCGGCGTGACCAACATTGACGGCAACGGCATTGAAGGCGTGGAGCGCAGTTACAATGCCTGGCTCACCGCCACCGCGGGCCAAGTCAAGGTGCGCAAAGACCGCCAAGGGCGGGTGATTGAGCGCTTGGGCGTGGTCAAAGAGGGCAAAGATGCCAATGATTTGGTCTTAAGTATCGATCAGCGCGTGCAGGCGTTGGCCTATCGCGCGCTCAAACGCGCCACCGATGAGCATAAAGCGACGTCGGGCTCGATGGTGGTGCTGGATGTGAAAACTGGCGAGGTGCTGGCGATGGTCAGTACGCCGTCGTACAACCCCAACAACCGCGAGCAGTATCAAGCCCAGGCCTACCGCGTGCGTAACCGCGTCGTTACTGATACCTATGAGCCGGGCTCAACGATTAAGCCATTGATTTTATTAAGTGGCCTGCAAGCTGGGGCGACGCGCTGGGACGATCACATTCCCGGTGGGCCGCTGTTTATTGGCGCCAAGCAAATCAAAGACGTGAGTATTCATGCGGCTAATACCTTGCCGGATATTTTGCGTTACTCCTCGAACATCGGCATGTCGCGCATTGCCCTGCGCATGCCGGCGCAAGAGATGATCAACACCTTAAGCCTGTTTGGTTTTGGCATGGACACCGGCAGCGGTCTGATTGGCGAAAGTAGCGGCATGCTGCCGCAACGCCGTCGCTGGTCAGATATTGAGCGCGCTACCCTCTCGTTTGGTTATGGCTTGCGTGTTACGCCGCTGCAATTGGCTTCGGCCTATGCCACCTTGGCCAACAAAGGCAAGCGGGTGCCGATTTCTACCTTAAAGCTGGATAAAGCGCCCAAAGGTGAGCAGGTTATCGACCGACAAAATGCCAAGGCGATGATCAAAACCTTGGAATATGTGGTCAATAACGGCATTCAAAAAGCCAAGATCCCTGGCTATCGCGTGGGCGGTAAAAGCGGCACGGCTAAAGTGGCGGTGGCCGGTGGCTATGGCAAAGATTATATGGCCTGGTTTGCTGGCTTTGCGCCGGTGAGCAATCCGCGCTTTGCCATGGTGGTGGTGATAAATGAGCCTAAAGGCAACGCCTATTACGGCGGCGCTGTGGCCACGCCGCCATTTGCCGAGGCCATGGCCGGCGTGTTACAGCTATTTAATATTCGTCCCGATGCCGTGGACGCAGCGCCTGCTGCCGATGCCGGCTTTAGCTATATAACCCCAAGGAATTGACGGCGATGGCTTTGTCCCCGCAGATGACGTTACAGAATTTATTGGCCCCGTTGGGTATAACCGCGCCCGCCGTAGGGTTGCAGGCGATGACCCTCGATAGCCGCCAAGTGCGAGTGGGCAGCCTGTTTGTTGCGCTCAAAGGCCATGCTGTGGATGGCCGGCAGTTTATTAGCCAAGCACTCGCCCAAGGCGCCGCGGCCGTATTGTATGAAACGTCGGCTGATTTTGCCGCGCCCAGCACGGACGTGCCCTGTATCGGCCTGCCGGCGTTACCCACGCAGTTAAGTGCGCTGGCGGCGCGCTTTTATGCCGAGCCGGCGGCGCAAATCCCAGTGGTGGGTATTACCGGCACCAATGGCAAAAGCACCACCGCTTTGCTGGTGGCGCAGTGGCGTGAGCTACTCGGCGCGCCGGCCGGCGTCATGGGCACACTGGGCAATGGCTTCGTTGGGCAGTTGCACGAGGCAAGCAACACCACCGGCAGCGCCATTGAGGTGCAAGGCACGCTGCGCGCGTTGGCCGATGCGGGGGCGGCCTTGGTGGCGATGGAAGTCTCCAGTCATGGCTTAGTGCAGCAGCGGGTTGCCGGCATGCGCTTTGCAGCGGCAGCTTTTACCAATCTCACCCGCGATCATTTGGATTATCACGGCACGATGGCGGCCTATGGCGCGGCTAAAGAGCAGATTTTGCAGCTGGTCGATGCCGAGCAGATGGTCATTAATGCCGATGATGCGCTGGGCGCGGCGTGGCTGAAAAAATACCCACAAGCGCTGGCGATCAGTTGCCAAGGGCCACTGCCCACTCACGGGCACCAGTTGGTGGCGCGCGCATTAACCTTTCACAGCCAAGGGATCCGCGCCGAACTTAGCGGCACTTGGGGCGATGGTGTATTATCCGCGCCCTTGCTCGGTCGCTTTAACGCCAGCAACTTGCTCACCGCCTTAGGGTTGCTGCTGCTATTGGGCTTTGATTTTGCCCGCCTTTTGGCCACAGCTCCGCAACTGCGCCCAGTGACTGGGCGCATGGAGTGCTTTGGCGGCCAAACCCAGCCACTGGCGGTGGTTGATTACGCACATACGCCCGATGCCCTTGAGCAAGCACTTAGCGCCCTGCGCGTGCATTGCGCGGGGCAATTGTGGTGCGTGTTTGGCTGCGGTGGCGACCGCGACCGCGGTAAGCGCCCGCTGATGGCCGCGATTGCCGAACGGTTGGCCGACCGCGTGATTTTGACCTGTGACAATCCGCGCACCGAAGACCCCGCGCAGATATTTGTTGATCTGCAAGCGGGGTTAACGGCACCCGCTGTGCAAGAAATGGATCGTGAACGCGCGATTGCGCTGGCACTGAGCCAAGCCGCCCCGGGCGATATAGTGCTGATTGCCGGCAAAGGCCATGAGGATTACCAAATCATTGGCGCCCAAAAGCGACACATGAGTGATCGCGAAACCGTAGAACGCCTGTTGGCGGCCCCGTTAACTCAGGAGTCATGCGCATGCTGAGCCTTACTTTACAAGAATTAGCCCTCGCGCTGGATGCGCGTCTGGTCGGGGAGGATGTAACCTTAAGCTGCGTTACCACCGACACCCGTGCGCTAGGCGCCGGTGCCCTGTTTGTGGCGCTGAAAGGGGAAAATTTTGATGGTCACGATTTTTGCCAAGCCGCGTTAGCGGCGGGCGCGGTGGCTTTGCTGGTGGAGCGCGAGCTGCCACTGGCGCTGCCGCAACTGGTGGTGGCCGATAGCCTGAAAGCCTTAGGGCTGATCGGCCTGTTGCTGCGTGAGCGAGTCAATCCCAAGGTGCTGGCGATCACCGGCAGCTGCGGTAAAACCACAGTTAAAGAGATGGCGTGCGCTATTTTGCAGTGCACGGCGCAGCGCTCAGGGCTGGGCGATGACGCGGTACTGGCGACGGCCGGTAACTTTAACAATGAAGTCGGTGTGCCACTGACCTTGCTGCGCTTAACCCCTGCGCACCAATTTGCGGTGCTAGAACTGGGTGCCAATCACCCCGGTGAAATCGCGTGGACCACTGGTTTGGCCAAACCCGATGCGGCGATTATTAACAACGTAGCGGCGGCGCATTTAGAGGGCTTTGGCTCACTTGAAGGCGTGTTTCAGGCCAAAAGTGAGATCTTTTTAGGTCTGCCGAAGGGCGGCGCGGCGATTGTCAACGGCGACAGTGAGTTTTGGCCGGCGTGGCAGGCTTACGGCGTGCGCGATGCCTTTGCCATCGATAACCCCGCTATGCCTTATCACGCGCGCCAAGTGCAGATTAAAGCCAACGGCTGCGCCGAATTTACCTTGTGCGCGCCGCAAGGCGAGGTGCTAGTTAGCTTGGTGCTGCCTGGGCGGCACAATGTGGCCAATGCTTTAGCCGCGGCAGCCGGTTGTTTGGCGCTGGGCGCCACGCTGGCTGATGTGCAAGCGGGACTGGCTTTGATGGCGCCGGTCAAAGGCCGTTTTTGCCTGCATCAACTAGGTCACATTGCGCTGGTCGATGACACCTATAACGCCAGCGTGGAGTCGGTGCTCGCCGGCATCGATGCGTTGTGCTTAATGGCGGGCAAAAAGGTGCTAGTGTTTGGCGATATGCGCGAGCTGGGCGAAAGCTCAGCGGCGCAGCACGCCCGCGTCGGCGCACATGCCAAAGCCTGCGGCCTGGATCGGGTGTTGTGTGTTGGACCCGAGAGTAAGCACACGGCGCAGGCGGCCGCTGGCGAGCACTTTGCCGATAAAGTGGCGCTGTTTGGCGCGCTTAGCGTCGATCTGCAGGCCGGCACACCGCTGGCAATTTTAGTTAAAGGCTCCCGTGGCTCGAAAATGGAAGAGTTGGTGGAGATGGTTATTCGCGCGCAGGAGTCAGCCTCATGCTAGTTTGGTTAGCGGAGTTACTGACCCCGCATTTTACGTTTTTTAATGTCTTTTCTTATCTGACCCTGCGCGCCATTTTGGCCATTATCACGGGGCTTAGCGTCGCGCTGTGGCTTGGTCCACACCTGATCCGGCGCTTGCAAATTTTAAAATTTGGCCAAGTGGTGCGCAGTGATGGCCCCGAATCACACTTAAGCAAAGCCGGCACGCCAACCATGGGCGGCTTGCTGATCTTGGTGGCGATTTTTGTCTCGGTGCTGCTGTGGTGCCGCTTAGATAATGCCTATGTCTGGCTGGTACTGTTTGTGCTCGGCGCCTACGGCGCGATTGGCTTTGTCGATGATTATCGCAAGGTGGTGCGCAAAAATACCGATGGCTTGATTGCGCGCTGGAAATACTTTTGGCAATCCTCGGTGGCACTGATCGTGGCGGTATTTTTATACGCCACCGCCAGCGTCGATGGCCAAACCCAGTTGGTGGTGCCGTTTTTTAAAGAGTTCATGCCCCAGTTAGGCTTGCTGTTTATCGTGCTGACCTATTTTGTGATTGTCGGCACCTCGAACGCGGTCAACCTCACCGATGGCTTAGATGGCTTGGCGATCATGCCCACCGTGATGGTGGCGGGCGGTTTTGCCTTGGTGGCGTGGGCTACCGGTAATGTGAATTTTGCCAGTTACTTAAACATTCCCCATATACCGCAAACCGCCGAGTTGGTGGTGGTGTGTACGGCCATTGTTGGCGCCGGTTTGGGCTTTTTATGGTTTAACACCTATCCGGCGCAAGTATTTATGGGCGATGTCGGTTCGCTGGCTTTGGGCGGCGCGCTGGGGACCATCGCGGTACTGGTTCGCCAAGAGTTTTTGCTAGTGATCATGGGCGGCGTGTTTGTGATGGAGACGCTGTCGGTCATTTTGCAGGTAGGCTCGTATAAGCTGCGCGGCGTGCGTATTTTCCGCATGGCGCCGATCCATCACCACTACGAGAAAAAAGGCTGGCCAGAACCACGGGTTATCGTGCGCTTTTGGATTATTACCCTGATGCTGGTGTTGCTGGGTCTTGCAACCTTAAAGGTGCGTTAACATGGTGGTGGTGATTGGCTTAGGCGCGACCGGTTTATCCTGTGTCAATTTTCTACTGGCGCAAGGCATCACGCCGCGGGTGATGGATAGCCGCGCCAATCCGCCGGGCAGCGAGCAGTTGCCTGCGGGGGTTGAGCTAACGGTTGGTCTAGACGCGCAGCTGCTTTGTCAGGCGCAGTTGATCGTGGCGAGCCCTGGCGTGGCGTTGGCCACGCCGGCCTTGGCGGCGGCGGCCGCGGCAGGGGTTGAGATCATCGGCGATATCGAACTGTTTGTGCGCGCGTGCCGCGCGCCGATTATTGCGATTACCGGCTCGAACGGCAAAAGCACCGTGACCACCTTGGTCGGCGATATGCTGCGTGCGGCGGGCTTAACGGTTGGTGTTGGCGGCAACATCGGCACTCCTGCGTTGGATTTGTTGGCTGCGCCCCTGCAGGTAGCGGTGCTTGAGCTGTCGAGCTTTCAGCTGGAAACCACGCATAGCTTACAGGCCGCGGCGTCGGTTATTTTGAATCTGTCAGAAGATCACCTCGATCGCTATGCCGGGCGCATGGATCTTTATCGCGCAGCCAAGCTAAAAATTCACGCAGGTTCGGCCTATGTGCTGGCTAATGGCGATGATGCGCAGACCTATCCCGCGCATGGCGCGGTGCAGGCCGGCTTTGCGCTCGATGACGCGTACGCCTACGGCCGGCGCCAGATCAATGGCCGCACTTGGCTTATCGCGCGCGGCGAACCGGTGTTGCCTTGCGATGAACTGCACATTGTTGGCAGCCATAACCACGCCAACGCCTTGGCGGCGCTGGCGCTATGTGATGCGCTCAGTAGCCACGATCTTACGGTGCCGCGCTCGGCCCAAATTAGTGCGCTGCGCGCCTTTCGCGGCTTGCCGCACCGCGCTTGCTTTGTGCGCGAGGTCAACGGCGTGCGCTATATCAATGATTCTAAAGCCACCAACGTCGGCGCAACCTTAGCCGCCGTGGCGGGGGTACGCGAAGCGGTGCGTGGGCGTTTGCTGTTGCTCGCCGGGGGACAAGGTAAGGGGCAAGATTTCTCGCCGCTACTGGCGCTGCTTGGCCGCGACATCGACCACCTGTTGTGTTTTGGTCAAGACGGTGCGGCGCTGTGCGTTGACCCGCAGGCCACGACCTTGGTCGCCGATTTAGCCAGCGCAGTCGAGGCTGCCGCGGCCATGGCACAACCGGGCGATTGGATATTACTGGCCCCTGCGTGCGCTAGTTTGGATCAATTTAGCTCGTATGCGGCGCGCGGTGACGCCTTTGCCGATCTGGTGGCGGCGTTATGAGTCAGCCGTTGCCGACCGTTGCCGAGCTAAAAGCGTGGTGGCTGCCTAATGATCCACAGCTGCCGTACGATCGCTCGCTGCTCCTGCTGGCGCTGTCGCTGATGGCGGTGGGCATTGTGATTGTGGCCTCGGCCTCGATCACCACTGGCATCGCGCTGGGCAATGATCCGTTTATGTTTGTTAAGCGCCACGGCGTGTTTTTGCTGTTGGCGCTGGGCGTTGGCGGCATCGTGCTGCAGGTGCCGATGGCGCGATGGCACCGCCACAGCCGCCATGGCTTAGCTGCCGCGCTGTTTTTATTGATCCTGGTGCTGCTGGTGGGGCGCAGCGTAAACGGCGCGACACGCTGGTTGCCGCTGGGGCCGTTTAACTTACAGCCCGCAGAAGTCGCCAAACTCGCCTTGTTTATCTATCTGGCCAGTTATTTGGTGCGCCGCCAAGATGAGGTGCGCAGCGCCTTTATCGGTTTTGCCAAGCCACTGTTGGTATTTGGCTGTCTGGCCGTATTTTTGCTGATGCAGCCGGATTTAGGCTCCACGGTGGTGATGTTTGTCACCGCCTTTGGCATGTTATTTATGGCCGGCGCTAAATTGTGGCAATTTGGCATGATCATGGCTGCGGGACTGGGAGCGGTCGGGGTGCTGATTGCCACCGCGCCTTACCGTGTGCGCCGCGTGACCTCGTTTTTAGACCCGTGGGCTGAACCGTTTGGTAGTGGCTATCAGTTGACCCAATCGCTAATGGCTTTTGGCCGTGGCAGTTGGGCCGGCGAAGGTCTGGGCAATTCCATTCAAAAAATGGCCTATCTGCCAGAAGCGCATACGGACTTTATTTTTGCCATTTTGGCCGAAGAACTGGGATTTATCGGCGCGCTGTTAGTGCTGATCTTGCTGGTAGCTTTAGCGGTCAAAGCACTGTATTTGGGGCAGCGGGTGCTACAAGCGGGGCGATTATATGAAGGCTATCTCGCTATTGGCATCGGCATGTGGTTTAGTTTTCAAACCTTCGTCAATATAGGCGCGGCCAGTGGCATGGTGCCGACCAAAGGCTTGACCCTGCCACTGGTGAGTTACGGTGGTTCGAGTTTGATTGTGATGACCACCGCGGTGGCCATTTTAATCCGCATTGATTTTGAATGGCGTCAAGGCTGGCGCGCGGTAGAACACGGAGACGTTGAGTGAGCAAAACATTACTGGTGATGGCCGGCGGTACCGGCGGCCATGTCTTCCCAGGGTTAGCGGTGGCTGACCGCCTCAAAGCGCAAGGCTGGACAATTCATTGGCTGGGCACCGCCGACCGCATGGAAGCGCAATTAGTCCCCGCGCACGGTTACCCTATTTCGTTTATTGATATTCAAGGCGTGCGCGGCAATGGTCTCAAGCGCTTAGCCGCCGCGCCGTTTCGGGTAGTGAAATCCATTTGGCAAGCGCGCCGCGTGTTGGCGGCGGTTAAACCGGATGTGGTGCTGGGAATGGGCGGTTTTGCGGCGGGCCCGGGTGGCGTGGCGGCCAAATTGTCCGGTATTCCGCTGGTGCTGCACGAGCAAAATGCCGCGGCGGGCTTGACCAATAAATTGCTGGCCAAAATTGCCGATCGCATCTTAATGGCGTTTCCTGGCGCCTTTGCCCTTACGCCGCGCAGCGCGGTGGTCGGTAATCCGGTGCGCCCTGAAGTGGTTAATTTGCCCGAGCCTCGGCGCCGCGCGGCCCATGCGCCGCTGCGCTTGTTGGTGGTTGGTGGCAGTTTGGGCGCGCGGGTGCTAAATGACACCTTGCCGGCCGCCGTCGCGGCAGCCGCGATCTCCATCGACGTGCGTCACCAGTGCGGCCAAGGCAATAGCCCGGCCGTGGTGGCCGCGTATCAGGCGAGCAATATTGCCGCCGAAGCGACAGATTTTATTACCGATATGGCCAGCGCTTATGCCTGGGCCGATCTGGTGGTGTGCCGCGCGGGCGCGCTGACGGTTTCCGAAATTGCCGCCGCCGGTGTGGCCGCAATTTTCGTGCCGCTGCCCCATGCAGTGGATGATCACCAAACCCGCAATGCGTTGACGTTGGTCAGCGCTGGCGCGGCCGAATTTTTACCCCAAGCGGAATTAAACGCATCGAGTCTGGCTGCGCGTTTGCAGTGGCTTTTTGCCCAGCCAGATACCCTGTTTGATATGGCGGTGGCCGCGCGACGCGTGGCGATCACCGATGCCGCCGAGCGTGTTGCCGATGAGTGCGTGCGCTTGAGCCAGCCTTAAGGATTGTTATGACCAAAATTGAACTCGCCAAATTGCGCAGCATGATCCCTGAAATGCGCCGTGTGCGCCGCATCCACTTTATTGGCATAGGTGGCGCTGGTATGGGCGGCATTGCCGAAGTGCTGGCCAATGAAGGCTATCAAGTCACCGGCTCGGATCAGGCGCAAAATGCGGTCACCGCACGGCTAGATTCATTAGGGGCCAAAATTTTTATCGGCCATCAGCCCGAGCACGTGCATGGCGCCAGTGTAGTGGTGGTGTCCACCGCGATTAAAGCGGATAACCCTGAGCTTGAAGCCGCACGGGAAGCGCGCATTCCGGTGGTGCGCCGCGCGGAAATGTTAGCGGAGCTGATGCGCTTTCGGCACGGCATCGCCATTGCGGGCACGCACGGCAAAACCACCACTACCAGTTTGGTGGCGAGTATTTATGCTGAAGCAGAGCGCGATCCGACCTTTGTGATCGGTGGCCTGCTTAACAGTGCGGGTACCAACGCTCGTTTGGGTAGCAGTCGCTATTTAATTGCCGAAGCCGATGAGAGCGATGCGTCGTTTTTACATCTGCAACCGATGGTGTCGATTGTGACCAACATCGAAGCCGACCATATGGACACTTATGGCGGTGATTTTGGCAAACTCAAAGCGACCTTCATCGACTTTTTGCACAACCTGCCATTTTATGGCCTTGCCGTGGTGTGCGTGGATGATCCGGTGATCCGCGAATTGCTGCCGCAGATCGGCCGCCCCACCTTGACCTATGGCTTGGCGGCGGATGCCGATGTGCAGATCACTGCGTTTGTGCAAACCAGCCACCATAGCCAGTTTGTGGTTAAACGCCGCCAAGGCGGCGATTTAGCCGTGCGTTTAAACCTGCCCGGGCTGCACAATGCGCTCAATGCGGCAGCCGCGATTGCCGTGGCGACAGAAGATGGCATTGCCGATGAGGCTATTATCCGTGCGCTGGCCAAATTTGAAGGCGTGGGTCGCCGTTTTGAGCAGTACGGCGATTTTGCTAGCGGTCGTGGCGAGGTGATGCTGGTGGATGATTACGGTCATCACCCGAGCGAAGTGAAAGTCACCATTCAAGCGGCGCGCGCCGGCTGGCCGGAAAAGCGCTTGGTGATGGTGTTTCAGCCGCACCGCTATAGCCGCACCCGCGATCTGTATGAAGACTTTGCTGACGTGCTGTCGAAAGTTGACGTCTTGGTCATGCTGGAAGTTTACAGCGCCGGTGAAGAGCCCATTGCGGGCGCCGATGGCCGCGCTTTGTGTCGCACCATTCGCAACCGCGGCGGCGTAGATCCGATTTTTGTCGCCACCCCAGATGATGTGCCGGCCGTACTAGCCGATCTGCTCGCTGAGGGCGATCTGCTGCTGACCCAAGGCGCGGGTAATGTGGGCGCGCTGGCTAAGCGCTTGGCCCAGATGCAACTTGATTGCGTGCAGATGAAAGGCGCTGGATAGCTAAATCGGCGGCGTTTGTCCAATCTAAATTTTGACCGCCGCCATTAGGGCTATATAATAGCCGGCCGATCTGAACGGGGTTGGTTTGCTGCGTGACACGGGGAGCATGCGTGTGGAGGTTAAAGCGCAAGGTCGGCCGCTTGGGCGCACGAAAGGCAGCTTTTTAGCGGGCGTACTGTTCTTTTTGTGCGTGATTTTTGGTTGTTACCAACTGACCTTAAATGTTAAACAAATATTAGCTAAGGCCAATTATCTGGCGCTGACCGAGCTGCGCGTGGCCGGAGCCGAACACTATATCGATCGGCAAGAAGTCTTGCAGGCGGTGCGCAAGCAGTTAGCCCCAATGCTAGTGCCGACAACGCCCGACCCAGCGATGCCGGCCCAGATACCGCCTTTACTCAATGTGGTGCAGGTGGATGCGCCGAAAATTCAGGCGGCGCTGCTGCAGTTGCCGTGGGTGCAACAAGCCGCAGTGCGCAAGCGCTGGCCGAACACTTTGCAAGTGGCGTTAACGGAACAAACCGTCGCCGCGCGCTGGAATAAAACTGAATTTTTGAATGACCAAGGGGAGCGCTTTGCCGCTCCAGATAGAGTGCAAACGCCGCTCCTGCTGCTTTCTGGCCCAAATGACCAAGCCAGCACGGTATTGCGCGCGAGCCTGCGTTACCAAACGCAGCTGGTAGCCCATGGCTACCCGCTGCAGCGCGTGCATTTAACGCCGCGCCATGCGTGGGAGCTGACTCTTGAGAGCGGCATCACGCTCTATCTTGGTCGAAATGATGTGGTGCTGCGCCTACAGCGCTTTATTGATGCGTTTCCGGAAATAGAACCCCATGAGCAGGTGGCTTATGTGGATCTGCGCTATGACACCGGGATCGCGGTTGGTTGGAAAGCAAACAAATAAGAAGAGCGTAAGAGAACGACCATGACCCATACCGCAGAGAGAAAATTGATTGTCGGCCTCGACATCGGTACCACAAAAGTTGCGGTGCTGGTGGGCGAGATGCTGCCGGATGGCGAGTTAAACGTTATTGGCATGGGTAGCCATGCCGCGCGCGGTATGGAAAAAGGTGGGGTAAACGATCTGGATTCGGTGGTGAAATCGCTGCGCCGCGCGGTGGAAGAAGCCGAAATGATGGCCGATTGCCAGATAAGCTCGGTCTATCTCGGTGTGTCGGGCAAGCACATCGATTGTCGTAACGAAACCGGCATGGTGCCTATCTCGGATGAAGAGGTGACGCAAGATGACGTAGAAAACGTCATCCACACCGCTAAATCGGTGCGTCTGTCCGATGAGTTGCGCGTACTGCATGTGTTGCCGCAAGAATTTGCTATTGATTACCAAGAAGGCATTAAAAACCCAGTGGGTTTATCTGGGGTGCGCATGGAAGCCAAGGTGCATCTCATCACCTGCCACAATGACATGGCGCGCAATATTGAAAAATGTGTGGAAAAGGTCGGGCTACAGGTTGAACAGCTGATCTTCTCTGCGTTAGCGTCAAGTTATGCCGTGGTCACCGAAGATGAAAAAGAGCTCGGCGTCTGCGTAGTGGATATGGGCGGCGGTACCATGGATATCGCTATTTTTACCGGCGGCGCTCTGCGGCATACCAAGGTTATTCCGTATGCCGGCAATATTGTGACCAGTGACATGGCGACAGCGTTTAGTGCCCCGCCGGTCGATGCCGAAGCGATTAAAGTGCGCTACGGCTGCGCGTTAAGCCGCTTGGTTAAAAAAGAAGACACCATTGAAGTGCCGAGTGTCGGTGGCCGACCGGCGCGTAGCCTGACCCGCTTGCAGGTCGCTGAGGTGGTCGAGGCGCGCTATGAAGAGCTGCTGTCGATGGTCAATGATGAAATTACGCGGGTGAAAAACGATCTGCGCGTGCAAGGCGTCAAGCATCAACTGGCGGCGGGCGTGGTCTTAACCGGCGGCGCGGTGCAGGTTGAAGGTATAGTCGAGTGCGCCGAACAAGTGTTTAACTGCCAAGTACGGGTAGGCGAGCCGACCAACGTGCGTGGCTTAAGTGATTATGTGCAAGCCCCGATTTACTCCACCGCCATTGGCTTGTTGCAATATGGCAGCACCCAACAAGGGCGAAGCAAAGCGCGCGAGCGCACCCAAAAAACTGGGGTGAGCAGCCTATTTAAGCGTGTGAGTAATTGGTTTGGTGGTCAATTTTAAAAGGTTTGCGTACAGCGCAAATTTAGCGGAGAGATAAAAGATGTTTGGAATCGTCGAGGGCGAAAAGAAGTTTGATCACGTCATCAAAGTGATTGGTGTGGGTGGCGGCGGCGGTAACGCCGTGGAAAACATGGTCGCCCACAAGATTGAAGGCGTGGAGTTTATCACCATCAACACGGATGCCCAGGCGCTGCGCAAATCTAACGCCTCTCATCCGCTACAGATCGGTGCCGGCATCACCCGTGGTCTTGGCGCAGGCGCCAACCCCGAAGTAGGCCGTGCGGCGGCGCTCGAAGATCGTGAAGCCCTGCGTGACCTGTTGGTTGGCACCGATATGGTGTTTATCGCCGTAGGCATGGGCGGCGGTACCGGTACCGGTGCGGCACCTGTGGTTGCTGAAGTGGCCCGCGAGATGAACATTCTGACCGTCGGAGTGGTCACCAAGCCGTTTGCTTTTGAAGGCAAAAAGCGCATGGCGTTTGCGCAAGAAGGCATCAACGAGTTGGCCAAATATGTTGACTCGCTGATCACGATTCCAAACGACAAACTGCTCAAAGAGTTGGGTCGTGGCGTGACCTTGTTGGAAGCGTTTAAAGCGGCCAACGATGTGCTGCGTAACGCAGTACAAGGCATTGCCGAGATGATCACCAAGCCTGGCATTGTGAACGTTGACTTTGCTGACGTGCGCACTGTGATGCAAGGCGCTGGCATTACCATGATGGGTACTGGCAGTGCCATGGGCGATAACCGCGCCGAAGAAGCGGCCCAAGAAGCCCTCTCTTGCCCACTGCTTGAAGATGTTAACTTGGCCGACGCGCAAGGCGTGCTGATTAGCATCACTGCCGGCCATGATTTTGGTTTGGAAGAGTACCAAACCGTGGGTGCCGCGGTGAGCGCCATTGCGGCAGAAAACGCCCAAGTAGTGATCGGTAACTCGCTAGATGAAGAAGCCAATGGCGAATTGCGCGTGACGGTGGTCGCCACCGGTATTGGTGGTCGCAGTGCCGGCGTGCCACTGGCTAGCGCCAATCAGGTGAAAGAAAACCCAGCGCGTAAAGTGCCGGTCAGCGAAACGGCGGCCGAGGTTGAGTCGGCGGCAGACGTCGCTAGCCCAGTGAGCAGCGCTGAGCCTGATTATTTAGATATTCCGGCTTTCTTGCGCGTGCGTCAGACCAAGTCGTAATGCCAGCGCCCGCCGGTTGGTGGGCGATGTCAGGCCAAATAACGCCCGCAGCGCCAGTGCACAGCGGGCGCTGCCGGTGACAGAGTGCGGGCTGGTTTGTCGGATGATTAATCGTTGTGCTATTATGCCGGCCATATTTTGTTTGCCGCCTAATTAGGCGCTTTTTGCCGTCACCTTATGTCGTTGGCGCAGCAGGTAACTCCATGATTAGACAAAGAACCTTGAAAACGAGTGTTCAAGCCACCGGTGTGGGCTTGCACTCTGGCCGTAAGGTCACCATGACCTTTCGTCCGGCGCCGGTAAATACCGGTATCGTTTACTTGCGGACCGATCTCAATCCGGTGGTTGAACTGCCGGCGAACGCAGATCAAGTGCGCGACACCGTGTTGTGTACCGCCTTGGTCAATGAAGCGGGCGTACGCGTTTCCACCATCGAGCACCTCTCCGCCGCTCTGGCCGGCATGGGCATAGATAACCTCTATGTCGAAGTCGACGCCCCGGAAGTTCCGGTGATGGATGGTAGCGCGCAGCCGTTTATCTACCTACTCCAAGAGGTTGGTATTCGTGAGCAAAACGCGGCTAAGCAATTTGTGCGCATTAAGCAGTCGATCCGCGTCGAAGATGGCGATAAGTGGGCAGAATTCCACCCATACGCCCACGGCTTTAAAATGGATTTGGAAATTGATTTTCAGCATCCGGTCTTTGCCGGCCGTAACCAGCGCTGCGTGCTGGATTTCTCGGGTGCCTCGTTTGTAAAAGAGATCAGCCGTGCGCGCACCTTTGGTTTTATGCGTGATATCGAATACCTGCGCTCGCAAAATCTGGCCCTTGGCGGCAGCCTGGAAAACGCCGTGGTCCTCGATGACTACCGCGTACTCAACGAAGATGGCTTGCGCTATGAAGATGAGTTTGTGAAGCACAAAATGCTCGACGCTGTCGGCGATCTGTATATGTGCAACCGCAGTATCATCGGCGAGTTTCGCGCCTATAAAACCGGCCATGCGCTCAATAACAAGTTATTGCGTGCCTTGCTGGCGCAGCAGTCAGCGTGGGAATTGGTGACCTTTGAAGAGCAAAACGCCAAAGCCCCGATTGCCTACTACGACACAGGCCTTGTGCTTGCGTAATAGGAGTTAAAAAACCTCGGCGCTTGGCGCCGAGGTTTTGTTGTTTTTATCCCGCCAGCTTTTCCTACGGCGAACCACATGCTGCCCGTATTATTACGGCCAGATGGGTTTGTCCTCGCCCGCTATTTTGCCCGCAAAGGTTGAGTTTGGCGCCGCTGCCCCCATATCAGCGGCAAGTGTCGCCATGAGCCATGGCGCGTAAATCGATCGTTGTTCCCTTAAGGAACCTTAACCGCAACAAGTTGGACCCCATGATCAGCACACTGCTCACCAAGATTATCGGCAGCCGCAATGACCGTACCTTAAAGGCGCTGCGCAAAATCGTAAAACAGATCAACGCGATGGAACCGCAGTTTGAAGCGCTGTCTGATGAGCAGTTGCAAGCAAAAACGGCGGATTTCCGTACCCGTATCGAGCAAGGTGAAACCGTTGATAGCCTGCTGCCCGAAGCGTTTGCCACCGTGCGTGAAGCCTCGCGCCGTGTGTTTGGCATGCGCCACTTTGACGTGCAGTTGATTGGCGGCATGGTGCTCAACTCCAACCGCATCGCCGAGATGAAAACCGGTGAAGGTAAAACCTTAACCGCAACCTTGCCCGCCTATTTGAACGCGCTAAGCGGCCAAGGCGTGCACGTGGTCACCGTGAACGATTACTTGGCTAAGCGCGACGCCGAAGCGAACCGTCCGCTGTTCACCTTCCTTGGCATGACCGTGGATTGCAACGTGCCGGGTATGGACGCGGAGCAAAAGCGCGCGGCCTATGCTACCGACATTACCTACGGCACCAACAACGAATTTGGTTTTGACTACCTGCGCGACAACATGGCGTTTGCCCCAGAGCAGCGCGTGCAGCGCCCGCTCAACTATGCGCTGGTCGATGAAGTGGACTCGGTGCTGATTGACGAAGCGCGTACGCCGTTGATTATCTCTGGCCCGGCTGAAGACAGCTCTGAGCTGTACATGCGCGTTAACAAGCTGATCCCGCAGCTAGTCAAGCAAGACAAAGAAGATACCGAAGAGTACACCGGTGACGGCCACTACACCGTGGATGAGAAAAACCGCCAAGCGCTGCTGACCGAAAACGGCCAGATCTTTGTGGAAGATCTGCTTAAAGCCGATGGCCTGCTCAGCGAAGAGGATTCGTTATTCTCTGCCGCCAACATCAGCCTGCTGCACCATGTGAATGCCGGCCTGCGCGCGCACACCCTGTTTGAGCGTAACGTCGATTACATCGTGCAAGAAGGCGAGATCGTGATCGTCGATGAGCACACCGGCCGCACTATGCCGGGCCGTCGCTGGTCGGAAGGTTTGCACCAAGCGGTGGAAGCCAAAGAAGGGGTGAAGATCCAAAACGAGAACCAGACGCTGGCCTCGATCACCTTCCAGAACTACTTCCGTTTGTATAACAAGCTGGCCGGTATGACCGGTACTGCCGATACCGAAGCGTTTGAATTTCAGCAGATCTACGGTTTAGATACCGTGGTGATCCCCACCAACCGCCCGATGGTGCGTAAAGACATGGGCGATTTGGTCTATCTGACCGCACAAGAAAAATATGCCGCCATTGTGCAGGATATTCGCGAATGTGTTGGGCGCGGCCAGCCCGTGCTGGTGGGTACGGTGTCGATTGAAAACTCCGAGCTGATTTCCGGCATTTTGGATCAAGAAAAGATCGCCCACAAAGTGCTGAACGCCAAGTTCCACGCGATGGAAGCAGAAATCGTGGCCCAAGCGGGTCAAAGTGGCGCTGTGACTATTGCTACCAACATGGCCGGTCGTGGTACGGACATCGTGCTAGGTGGCAACTGGCAGGCAGAAGTAGCCGCCTTGGGCCAAGCCAGTGAAGCGCAGATCAGTGAAATTAAAGCCGCGTGGCAAGTGCGCCACGATGCGGTGCTCGCCGCTGGCGGCCTGCACATTATCGGTACCGAACGGCATGAATCGCGCCGGATCGACAACCAGTTGCGCGGTCGCTCTGGTCGTCAGGGTGATGCGGGTTCTTCGCGCTTCTATCTGTCGATGGAAGATACCTTGATGCGCATTTTCGCCTCTGATCGCGTGACCGGTATGATGAAAAAGCTCGGTATGCAAGCGGGCGAAGCGATTGAGCACCCGTGGGTGACCAAGGCGATTGAAAATGCCCAGCGCAAAGTTGAAGGGCGTAACTTTGACATGCGTAAAAGCTTGCTTGAATTTGACGACGTAGCTAACGACCAGCGCAAAGTGGTGTATGAGCAGCGCAACGAGTTGCTCGACAGCGACAACATCAGCGACACCATTCACGTGATCCGTGACGACGTGTATGGCAGCGTGATTGATAGCTACATTCCGCCGCAATCTTTGATTGAGCAGTGGGACGTGCCGGGCTTAGAAGCGCGCTTAGCCGCTGATTTTGGCTTGGTGCTGCCGCTGGTGCAGTGGTTGGCGGAAGATGAAAAGCTGTATGAAGAAAAACTGCGCGAGCGCATTTTGAGTGAGGCCAGCGCCTTGTATGCCAAAAAAGAGGAGTTAGTCGGCACAGCGGTGCTGCGTAACTTTGAAAAGGCAGTGATGCTGCAAACGCTTGATACCTTGTGGAAAGAGCACTTGGCAGCGATGGATCATCTGCGTCAAGGCATCCATCTGCGCGGCTATGCGCAGAAAAACCCCAAGCAAGAGTACAAGCGTGAGTCGTTTGATCTGTTCACCCAAATGCTGGAAAGCTTAAAGAGCGAAGTGATTAGCATTTTGAGCCGTGTGCAGGTGAGCGAGCCGGAAGTGGAAGAGATGCAGCACCAGCAGCAGGCGCAAGCCGAAGCAATGCCGCGTCAATACAGCCATGCCGAAGCGCAAAGCCAACTGGCCGAGGGCGAGGCTGCGCCGCGCCATGAGCCAAAAATTGGCCGTAATGACCCCTGCCCTTGTGGCTCTGGGAAAAAATACAAGCACTGCCACGGTCAGTTGACCTAAGGTAAGTCGCTGTTAGGCGGGCCAGGTGCCCGCCTTTTTTCTGCCTAAATTTTACCTTCAGCAAAGGAACACAGCATGACCAGCAGTACTAAGCGCATTTGGGTGGCCGTCGGTGTGATTGAAAATGATCGCGGTGAAGTGTTTATTGCCCGCCGCGCGCCGAGCCAGCACCAAGGCGAACGGTGGGAATTTCCCGGAGGCAAGGTGGAAGCGGGGGAAGATTTGCATCAGGCGCTGGATCGTGAACTGTTTGAAGAGCTCGGCATTCGCGTGCTCGATAGTCAGCCTTTTTTAGAGCTCAGCCACGATTATGCCGATAAAAAGGTGCTGCTGGATGTGTGGCGTGTGCCCCGCTTTAGCGGCGAGCCATATGGTAAAGAGGGGCAGTTGTGCCGCTGGGTCGCTATCGCTGACCTGCACCAGTATCCGTTCCCCGCCGCCAATACGCCGATTGTGGCCGAGTTGCAGGCCGCTATCGGCCAGCGCCGAGCGTCCGAGACTTAAGCGCGGCGGCAGTTAACCAAGTGCACTTGCCAGCAAGGTGGCCTTTGCTTCAGGCCACAGCAAATCAGGCTAGCTGGGCCGTTAGGCTTTTACGCGCAAAATAGCTAAATCCGCGGCCTGCTGGGCTTTTTCTACGTAGTGCGGCAGTTGGTCAAAATTTAAGTAGCGGTAGGTGTCATCCGCCACACGGGCTAAACCGGCCGCTGCGGCGTGATACTCCGCCAGTGTTGGAATACGGCCTAGCTCGGCGGTGACTGCGGCCAGCTCGGCGGAGGCTAAATAAACGTCGGCATCTTTACCTAAACGGTTAGGAAAATTGCGCGTTGAGGTGGACACCACCCGCGCGCCATCGGCGACACGCGCTTGGTTACCCATGCACAGCGAACATCCGGGCAATTCGAGGCGCGCGCCCACCCGCTCAAAGGTGCGATACACCCCTTCACTGATCAGCTGAACCCGATCCATTTTGGTGGGCGGCGCGATCCACAAGCGTGTTTTGAGTGGCGCTTTGGCCGTCGACAACACGTGGCCTGCGGCGCGAAAATGGCCAATATTGGTCATGCATGAACCAATAAACACCTCATCAATCGGCGCGCCGGCAACGGTGCTTAACAGCCGCGCATCGTCGGGATCATTCGGCGCACACAAAATCGGCTCGGTTAGGGTCGCCAGATCAATCTCGATCACCGCGGCATACTCGGCATCGCTATCGGCGGCGAGTAACTCAGGCTTAGCCAGCCACGCCTGCATCGCTTCAATGCGCCGCGCAATACTGCGCGCATCGCCATAGCCTTCGGCTAGCAGCCACTGCAGCAGCACGATATTGGAGTGTAGATACTCGCTGATAGGTTCGGGGTTGAGTTTTATCGTACAACCGGCAGCCGAGCGTTCAGCGCTGGCATCGGCCAGTTCAAACGCTTGCTCAACTTTCAAATCCGGCAGCCCTTCAATTTCTAAAATGCGCCCAGAAAAGATGTTCTTTTTGCCGGCTTTGACCACGGTTAAGTGGCCTTGCGCAATAGCGACATAGGGAATGGCGTGTACCAAATCGCGCAGCGTCATACCCGGTTGCAACTCGCCGTGAAAGCGCACCAGCACCGATTCCGGCATATCCAGCGGCATGACGCCGGTGGCGGCGGCAAAGGCGACCAGTCCAGAACCGGCGGGAAACGAGATCCCGAGTGGAAAGCGTGTGTGCGAATCGCCGCCGGTGCCGACGGCATCGGGCAGCAGCATGCGGTTCATCCACGAGTGGATCACGCCATCGCCTGGGCGCAGGCTCACGCCGCCACGGTTCATGATGAAATCTGGCAGCGTATGGTGCGTTTCTATATCCACCGGCTTAGGATACGCCGCGGTGTGGCAAAACGACTGTACGACTAAATCGGCAGAAAAGCCCAAGCAGGCTAGATCTTTTAACTCATCGCGCGTCATGGGGCCGGTGGTGTCTTGCGAGCCCACCGTGCTCATCTTGGGCTCGCAATAGGTGCCAGGGCGCACACCGGCTACGCCACAGGCACGGCCTACCATTTTTTGTGCCAAGGTAAAGCCGCCGGCGCGCGCACTGGGTGAGGCGGGGCGGACAAATAAATCTGATGCAGGCAGCTTTAAGCTTTGTCGCGCTTTGTCGGTCAGGCCGCGGCCAATGATTAAATTAATCCGCCCGCCAGCGCGCACTTCATCGGCTAGCACCGGGGTTTTTAAGCTAAAACTCGCCAGCACGTCGCTGGTGCCGTGGCGGCAAATCTCCCCACGGTAGGGATAAATGTCGATCACTTCCCCTAACGCCAGCGACGTGACATCCACCTCCAGTGGCAGCGCGCCGGCATCTTCCAAGGTATTAAAAAAGATCGGCGCAATTTTGCCGCCGAGCACCACGCCGCCGCTGCATTTATTCGGCATATGGGCAATGGGCTGGCCGATAAACCACAGTAAGGAGTTAGTGGCGGATTTGCGCGATGATCCGGTGCCGACCACATCGCCGACATACGCCAGTGGAAAGCCTTTTTGTTTTAGCTGCGCGATAAGCGTCAGCGGGCCGGCTTCACCTGGCACATCGGGCGTGATGCCGGCGCGCGGATTTTTCAGCATGGCGCGGGCATGCAGCGGAATGTCTGGGCGCGACCACGCGTCGGTGGCGGGGGACAAATCGTCGGTATTAGTTTCGCCATCGACTTTAAGCACCGTAACGGTGATTTTTTCCGCTAGTGCCGGGCGGGCTAAAAACCATTCACCCGCCGCCCAGCGCTCGAGCACGCGGCGCGCGTGCTCATTGCCGGCTTGACTTAAATGTTCCACATCGTGAAAGGCATCAAACATCAGCAGCGTGTGGCTAAGGGCATCGGCGGCAGCGCTGGCAAGTTCGGTGTGGCTTAGCAGCGCAATCAGCGGTGCCACGTTATAGCCGCCTTGCATCTGGCCCAGCAGCGCCACCGCTTGCGCGGGGCTGATCAGCGGGCTGTGCGCTGCACGCGTGGTGAGCGCCGTTAAAAAGCTGGCCTTGACGTAGGCTGCTTCATCCACGCCCGGCGGCACGCACTCGCTTAAAAGACGGTACAATTCCTGTGCTTGACCGGCGGGAGGCGCTTGGCACCCCCGCACCACCTCGGCCACGTGCTCGGCAGTTAATGCTTTCGGGGCGATGCCCAATGCTGCCCGCTCGGCGCTTTCACGGTAATACGCTTCCAACATGCCTAACTCCCTGTTGTGGTTGGTTTAAATGGCATTGGCCACTGCGCTGGCTTGCTACAGCTCGGCGGAGGTGAGCTCCGGGGTTGGGGTGTGCTGAGGCGCTGCCGCCAAGGTGGCTTGCTGCTTGGCGAGTTTGTTTTCTAGCAGCAGCAAAAATTGGCGCAAGGTGCGGTCAATTTCTGCTTGGTGTTTTTTTGGGATCGGTTTATTGCGCCACTGGCCATCGACGTGAAACAGGCCGGTATGCACGTGGTAGTTAAACTGCTGCTCTGTTTGTGCAAGGGTGAGCCACCAGCCCCAAAACTCGCGTTTTTCTGGCGGCGCTTTGGCGCTAGCGCACACCGCCAAACAATCAAAAAAGAACAGGTTTGGCTGGCACTGCTCTTCGCGCAAATAGGGGCCAAGGGTCGCCAAATAGCGCTTAAAGTGGATAAAGCCGCTTTTGATCGGCGGCAGACTCACTGGGCTTTCAGTTTTTTTCGGCATAAAAGTTACCTCCTTGTAACAAAAACAGGCCCTAGGTCTTAGGGGCACAAGTAGCGCTTGAGCCACGCGGTGGTGGCGTCCATCGCCTGGGCGTACACCTCCAGCAGCGGCTCTTTATCAAAGATCAAGGCGCGGCCTTGGTGGCTGGCATTGGCCAGCGCCATCAGATCGGCCTCGGGGCAGATAAAGTCGCGCTTATGGCCAATGCTCAGTAGCGGCACGGGCGTGCGACTGCCGAGTAGACCTTGGGTTTTTAACGAAAATACTTGGCATTTGGGCCGTAACCGCGGCCAATCATCAGCCTGTTCGCCTAAGCGATTGGCCAAGCTATCGCGCATCATGCGCGGAAATTTGTCAAACAGCGCGGCATCGGTGAACACGCGATTGACCCCCGCGCCCATGCAAACCACGGCTTTGAGCTGGCGCGGCGCTAAAAAGGCCAAACGCGCGGCGACATTGCCGGCTAAGCGCATGCCGACCATGCCGATGCGCGTGTTATCAATCCACGGCAGATCTTGCACATAATCGAGCACCGCTTGGTGCAGGCGTGAGGTATCCTGCACCAGCGGCCAGTGCGCGGAATAGCCAATGCCGGGCATATCGAGCGACAGCATGCCAATGCCAAGTGGCGCTAAACGCGTTAAGTAAAAGTTTAAAAAATCCAGCTGCAGCGAGTCGATGCCGCCGCTGACCAGCACTAAGGGTACGGCCTTGGCATCCGTTGGCAGGTGTATGTAGCCTTGAATGCTTTTGCCGCGAAACGGCACGCTTATCTCTTTTAGTGGCACAGGTAGCAGCTTGCCGGCTTCGCGATAAGCCAAATTACCCAGCAATTGCGCCTGATCGGCTAGTGGGTCATGGTTTAAATGCGGGTAGCTGGCAATCGAGTAGTAGCGCGCGGCTTTGGCTAGCGCCTTAAACGCGGCGCTATGCGTGCCAAGCGCTGCTTGCGCGGGGTCATTGGCCAGTTCGGCGCGGCCGTGCTTAAAATAATCGCCCGCCAGTTGGCTCCATTCATAACTCCAGTTGCCGGGCACATAGCCGGCAATGGTGTCAAAAAAAGCCGGATGACTGCGTGGTCCTTCGCTCATGGCGATGCGCGCCAGCACAGCGTCAACTTCCAACGGATCGGCGCCTTGCCAAATCCACGAGGGCCGGCGCAGCAGCCGATACCAGTGGCCATTCATGGTGCCATCCATGTAGGGCACATCATCCAGATCCGGCGTGGCTGTTACATCACTGTGGTTGGCAATCGTTGAGGTTTCCACCACCTGACGCGTGGGGCTAAACAGACGCGCGGTGAGGTTGATGTCGTCATTTTGGTTCAAGGGGTCAGCCTTAAAAATGCTTACGTTAAGTCATCTTAAGCATGTTTTTGACGCCCTTGCCAAGCAAAAATCCGCTCGCGGCCTTGGCTAGCGGTGCAATTTACTTGCCGCCTTGCCTGCGCGCTTTTACACTGCGCGCGCTAAGCACTGATGTCTGCTTTGGCGGCACGCCACGGCGCATTCGTTGCCTCTTTGTTTTTATTGATAGCTTGAACCCTAAGGAGTCTCGTGATGGCTAAGGTTAAAGTCGCAGCAACCCAGATGGCTTGCAGCTGGGATTTAGAAGGCAATATCGCGCGCGCCGAAAAATTAGTGCGCCAAGCGCATAAAGAAGGTGCCCAGATCATCCTGATCCAAGAGCTGTTTGAAGCGCCTTATTTTTGCATCGATCAGAGCCCAGATCACTTCGAGCTGGCGCAGACCGTCGAAGAGTCCAAGCTTATCCAGCACTTCTCTAAGCTGGCGGCTGAATTAGAAGTGGTGCTGCCGATCTCGTTTTTCGAGCGTCGTGGTAATGCCCACTACAACTCGCTGATCATGATTGACGCCGATGGCTCGCTGGGCGAGGTGTATCGCAAGACGCACATCCCCAACGGGCCTGCGTATCAAGAAAAGCAGTTCTTCACGCCAGGCGATACCGGCTTTATGGTGTGGGAAACTCGCTACGCGAAGGTGGGCGTGGGTATCTGCTGGGATCAGTGGTTCCCAGAAACCGCGCGCTCATTGGCACTGATGGGCGCCGAGCTGATTTTCTATCCTACCGCGATTGGTTCAGAGCCAGCCTATCCGGAAATTGACTCACAGCCACATTGGACGCGCGTGCAGCAAGGCCACGCGGCTGCTAATCTGGTGCCAGTGATTGCCTCTAACCGCATCGGCACCGAAGCAAGCAAGTATCTGCCGAACTGGGAAATGACCTTCTACGGCTCGTCGTTTATTGCCGATCAAACCGGCGCGTTAGTCGCGCAAGCGGACAAAACCAGCGAGTGCGTGTTGGTGCACGAGTTTGATTTGACCGAAATTGCCAAGCAGCGTAAATCGTGGGGGCTGTTTCGCGATCGCCGCCCAGAAATGTACGCGACCTTGCTCACCTCTGACGGTGAAACCAGCTGGTAAGTGGCGCTTTGTTGCCAATTTAGTGCGCGGGTGGGCCATGGCTCACCCGTTGTTTTATGCCATTGGCGCCAAGCGCCCAAGGAATAACACTATGACTCAAGTAACTCACCTCACGCATACCACCACGCCGGCACAAGATGGTTTTGCCATGCCCGCCGAGTGGGCGCCGCAACAAGCGGTGTGGATGATTTGGCCTTATCGCCCAGATAACTGGCGCGAAGCCGGCCGCATTGCCCAAGCCACGTTTGCCCAGATTGCCGCGGCAATTGGCGCCGCTACGCCGGTGTTTATGGGCGTGCCGGCCGCGCACATGGTTGAGGCGCGCCGCGTGATGCCGGCGCACGTCACGCTGGTGGAGATAAATAGCGATGACTGCTGGGCGCGTGACACCGGGCCAACGATTGTGACCAACGCCGCCGGTGACTGCCGCGGTGTGGATTGGGGCTTTAATGCGTGGGGCGGCCACAACGGCGGGCTTTATTTCCCATGGCAGCAAGATGAGCAGGTGGCGGCCAGCATGCTGCGCGTGCACGGCATGAGCCGCTATCAAGCGCCGCTGATCTTAGAAGGCGGCTCAATTCACGTCGATGGCGAAGGCACCTGCTTAACCAGCAAAGAGTGTTTGCTCAATGCCAACCGCAACCCGCATTTAACGCAAAGCGAAATTGAAGCGCATCTGCGCGATTACTTGGGCGTGAGCCAGTTTATTTGGCTCGATGAGGGCGTGTACATGGATGAGACCGACGGTCACATCGACAACATGTGCTGCTTTGTGCGCCCAGGTGAAGTGGCGCTGCACTGGACCGATGATGCCAGCGACCCGCAATATGCCCGCTCGCAAGCGGCGCTCAAGGTGCTAGAAAATACCGTAGATGCTAAAGGCCGTAAGCTAAAAGTGTGGAAACTGCCACAGCCCGGCCCGCTGTATTGCACTCCAGAAGAATCAGCTGGCGTAGAGAGCGGCAGTGGCGTGCCACGCGAAGCCAATGGTCGCTTAGCTGGCTCTTATGTGAACTTTTTAATTACTAACGATCGCATCGTTTATCCCCTGCTCGATAGCGCAACCGATAGCCAAGCGCAGCAGATCTTGGCGCAGATTTTCCCCGCACATACGGTGATTGGCGTGCCGGCGCGCGAGGTGCTGCTGGGTGGCGGTAATATCCACTGCATCACCCAGCAGATCCCGCGCGGCTAAGCGCTAGCGCGCAATCGTCACGTGGCGTTTAACCGGTCTTGCCTTGGCAAGGCCGGTTTTTTTTGCCTCTTGGCTGCCGGCAAGGCTATGCTGGCTTGGCGCTATTTTGGCCGTGCGCGATTTAGCACACGACGACCTCGCGTTGAGGCGGGCGTTTATATGTGATTGATTTAGCCATTGATTTAGCCAAGGAGGCTGTATGCCTATGCCCACTCCGGCGCGCGTGTCCGCGCCGCCGGCCCTTGCTGCCGGTTACTGGTTTGTTGTTGGCGGCGATTATCAGCTGTGGCTCGGCGCGCAAGAGCGCATTGTGTTTGGTGAGCAAAGCGCCTTGCCTGCGCCGTGGGATAAGGCGGCCTTTGTGCGCTTTGATGTCTGGCATGGCAAGCCTTGCTATTTGCTGGATGTGGGTAGTGAGCTGCCGAATGGGCCGCATTTTGTGCCGCTGCGGCAGTTGCTTTCGCTACATCAATCGCAACTGTTTGCCCTCGCCGCCCGAGCGTGGCAGCTGACCACTTTTCGCCGCACACACCAGTTTTGCGGTGAATGTGGCGCGGCGATGGCGCCGCAGCGTTTGCCCTCTGGCGCCACCGAGTGGGCGCAGGTGTGCGCGCAAGGGCATATTGCGTATCCACGCATTTCGCCCTGCATTATTGTGGCGGTGCGTAAATCGACGGCGCAAGGCGAGCCGGCGATTTTGCTCGCGCTGCATCAGCGCCACGCCCAGCACACGCCAGCGATGCACACCGTGCTCGCCGGCTTTGTGGAGGCGGGGGAAACATTGGAGCAATGCGTAGCCCGTGAAGTGGCCGAAGAGTGTGGCGTAAAAGTGCGCCAGTTGCGCTATGTGGCTAGCCAGTCGTGGCCATTTCCGCACAGCTTAATGATGGGCTTTATTGCCGAATACGCCGGCGGCCAGATTGTGCCGCAGGCCAGCGAAATCGCCAGTGCGCGTTTTTATACCCGCGCCCATCTGCCGCATTTACCGGCGCACGGCACCTTGGCGCGCCAGTTGATTGAATTGGCGCTCGCGCCCGCAGCAGAAAGTTGATCCGGCTCACGGCGCGCATCGGCAAGGCGGCGCACAGCTGCAGCAATTAACGCGGCAAACTGCTATGCTAGCGGCCATTTTTGCGTATTAAGCGTTGGGATAGGGATGAACGAATTAAAAAATGACCGCTATTTGCGCGCGCTGCTGCGCCAAAATGTTGATGTGACGCCGGTATGGATGATGCGCCAAGCGGGGCGTTATCTACCTGAATATAAAGCCACCCGCGCGCAAGCCGGCGATTTTATGTCGCTGTGCCGCAATGCTGAATTGGCTTGCGAAGTCACCTTGCAGCCGCTGCGCCGCTTTGCGCTGGATGCCGCCATCCTTTTTTCTGACATTCTGACCATTCCTGATGCCATGGGGCTGGGTTTAACCTTTGGCCCAGGCGAAGGCCCGCGCTTTGCCCGCCCAATCCAGACGATAAGCGATGTCAAAGCACTGCCGATCCCCGATCCGGAAGATGAGCTTGGTTATGTGATGAACGCGGTGCGCACAATTCGCCGTGAGCTTAAAGGCGCCGTGCCATTGATCGGTTTTTCTGGCAGCCCGTGGACACTGGCTACTTATATGGTTGAGGGCGGCAGCTCGAAAGCCTTTACCAAGATCAAACAGATGATGTACAGCGAGCCACAAACGCTGCATTTGCTGTTAGATAAACTGGCCGACAGCGTAACTAGTTACTTAAACGCCCAGATCAAAGCCGGCGCCCAGTCGGTGATGGTATTTGATACGTGGGGTGGCGTGCTCACGCCGTGTGATTACGGCGATTTCTCGTTGCAGTACATGCACAAGATTGTCGATGGCTTGATCCGTGAACACGACGGCCGCCGCGTGCCAGTGACTTTGTTTACCAAAAATGGTGGTCAGTGGTTAGAAAAAATGGCCGCGACCGGCTGCGATGCGTTGGGCCTAGACTGGACCATTGATATCGCCGATGCCAAGCGCCGCGTGGGTGATAAAGTGGCGCTGCAGGGCAATATGGATCCGTCCATGCTGTATGCCACACCAGAGCGCATTCGCCAAGAAGTGGCTTCGATTTTGGCCGGTTTTGGCCACGGTAGCGGCCACGTGTTTAACTTGGGGCATGGCATCCATCCTGATGTAAACCCAGAGCACGCCGGCGCCTTTGTGCGCGCCGTGCACGAGCTGTCTGCGTCTTATCACGTGCGTTAAGTCGGCCGCTCGCGCCTGTACTTATTAACCCCGCTGTAGCGGGGTTTTTTTATGCGCGGCGCCTGCCAGTAAGCCGCTGAGCCCTCTTGCGAAACGTTTGCTGACAGGGGGCGGCCGCGCTGCTACCATGGCGCCGTTTTTACGCCAGCGGCGCTTTTTATCGGGAGGATACATGCAGCACAAGGTAGAAGTTCTGATCTCTGAAGCAGAGGTGCAAACACGCATTAAGGCGCTGGGCGCGGCGATAAGCCAACATTACCAAGGCAGCGAAGAGGTGGTCATGGTCGGCTTATTGCGTGGTTCGTGCGTTTTTTTAGCCGACTTGTGCCGCCAGTGCCAAGCCCCGGTGACGCTGGATTTTATGACCGCCTCTAGCTACGGCGCAGGTATGCACACCTCACGCGATGTGCGCATTTTAAAAGACTTAGATGGGGATATTTGCGGCAAAGATGTGGTGATTGTTGAAGACATCATCGACACCGGCTACACGCTGGATAAAGTGCGCGAGATCCTGATGCTGCGTGAGCCAAAATCGCTGGCGATTTGCACCCTATTAGATAAGCCGTCGCGCCGTGAAGTGGACGTGCCGGTTGATTGGATTGGTTTTGCCATTCCGGATGAATTTGTGGTCGGCTGCGGCATTGATTACGCGCAAAAATACCGTAACCTGCCCTTTATCGGCAAAGTGGTACCGCTCGACTAAGACGCGTGGGCTAACCCACGTTGCAGCGCGAAGGCTCAGGTCTTCGCGCTTTTTTTATGCCTAACGCCAAGCCGGGCGGTGTTTTTTGCCGCTAGCGCCGGTTAAGCGGCGGGAGCCCCTTCGCCCGTTGCGGCGTTTGTGTTTCAATACACTGTTTTCATTTGCACATTGATGGCGGGCTATGGCGCTGTTGATGGCAGTTTTTTAGTACCTTATCTGCGTACGTTCTAAGTACTTACCGGCGAGGCGAGCATGCACGCACTGGCAATCAGTGGTTTAAAAAAGACCTACAAGGGCGGCGTTGAAGCGCTTAAAGGCATCGATCTCTGCGTTGAGCAGGGGGATTTTTTCGCATTGCTGGGCCCCAATGGCGCTGGCAAATCCACCACTATCGGCATCATTAGCTCGCTGGTGAATAAATCGGCCGGCACGGTCAAAGTGTTTGGTTGCGACATCGACAGCGAATTAGAGGCGGCTAAAGCGCATTTGGGCTTGGTGCCACAAGAGTTTAACTTCAGTCAGTTTGAAAAAGTGATCCAAGTGGTCAGCCATCAGGCCGGTTTTTATGGCGTACCGCCACAAGAGGCCAAGATCCGCGCAGAAAAATACCTGCGCCAGCTCGATCTGTGGGACAAACGCGATGTGGCGGCGCGTACGTTATCGGGCGGCATGAAACGGCGCTTGATGATTGCGCGCGCCCTGATGCACGAGCCCAAATTGCTCATTCTCGATGAGCCGACTGCCGGCGTCGATATTGAAATCCGCCGCTCTATGTGGGGCTTTTTAAAAGAGCTCAATGCCCAAGGCATCACCATCATTTTGACCACCCACTATTTAGAAGAGGCGGAGATGCTGTGCCGCAATATCGGCATTATCGACCAAGGCCGCTTAATTGAGCACACCAGCATGAAAGCGCTGCTTGGCAAGTTGGGCAAAGAGACCTTTTTATTTGATTTAGCGCCAGGCAGCCCGCGCCCGCAGCTAAGCGAGTTTGCGGCGCAGATGGAAGATGAGCTCACCTTGGCAGTGGAATTAGATAAAAGCCAGTCATTAAATGCTCTGTTTAGCGAACTGACAGCGCAAGGCGTGCAGGTGCACAGCATGCGCAATAAAGCTAACCGGCTGGAAGAGTTATTTGTCACCTTAGTTGAGGAGGGGCGTAAAGCATGAGTCAGTTACCCCATTGGCGCCGCCATTACCTGATTGCCTTTAACAGCATTATGCGCAAAGAGATCAATCGCTTTGTGCGCATCTGGATCCAAACCCTGCTGCCGCCGGCGATTACCATGAGCCTGTATTTTGTTATTTTCGGCAACTTGATTGGCAGCCGAATTGGCCAGATGGGCGGCGTGAGTTATATGGCCTTTATTGTGCCGGGCCTTATCATGATGGCGGTGATCACCAACGCCTATTCCAACGTGGCATCGTCATTTTTTAGTGCCAAATTTCAGCGCAGTATTGAAGAGTTGCTGGTGGCGCCAGTGCCCAATCACATCATCATCGCCGGCTATGTCGGTGGCGGCGTGGCGCGTGGCTTGTGTGTTGGCTTGATTGTCACCTTAGTGTCGCTGTTTTTCGTGCCGCTGCAGATCCATCATTTGTGGAGCGTGGTGATCACGGTGCTGCTCACCTCGGTGCTGTTCTCATTGGCCGGGCTTATCAATGCCATTTTTGCCAAAACCTTTGATGACGTGAGTCTGATCCCCACCTTTATCCTCACGCCGCTGACTTATCTGGGCGGGGTGTTTTATTCCATCGATCTGCTGCCTAAATTTTGGCAAGGCGTTTCGGCGTTTAACCCTATCCTCTATATGGTCAACGCGTTTCGTTATGGCTTTTTGGGCGTAAGTGACGTGTCGCTGGGGCTGGCCTACAGCATTATTTTGGGCTTTATTGTCGCGCTCTATGGTCTGGCGTGGTGGCTGATTTCCCGCGGTGTGGGTTTGCGCCATTGATGGGGCAATGCCGGCAGTAAACGCAACAGGGCGCCCATTGGCGCCCTGTTGGTTTATGTAGCGATAGATTGGCTTATTCGCCCGCGGCCGGTGCCGACAGCAGCGGCTCGGGGCGCGCAAAGAAGGTGCCTTGGCCGGCGCGCACGCCTAAGTGTTGTAGCATTTGCCATTCGGCCTCGGTGGCTACGCCCTCGGCGAGCACCCATGTGCGGGTGTTCGCGCAACCACCAACTAAGCTGCGCACCGCCATTTGATTGACTTGGCGGGCGGAAATATCGCGCACTAGGCTGGGGTGAATTTTCAAAAAATTCAGGTCGAGCTCTTTGATATACAAGATGCTGACCACGTCTTGCCCCGCATGATCAATGCACAGTGGGCAGCCCAAGCTTTGCAGTGCTTGCAGCGGCTTTTTCAGCGCGTCGTAGTGGCGGCTTAATTGCGATTCGGCCAATTGGATCACCAGTTGCCTGTTGGCTTGGCGTGGTCGTGCAAATAGAGCAAAAAACAGCCAATGATAAAATTGTTTATCCAGCAAACTGGCAGCGCTAAGGCTCAAGCACAGCGGCGCGGCGGGCGCTTGGCGTGCGCTGTGGCTAGGGTCAGTCAGCGCTAAGGCGTATTGGGCGATGCGCCGCTCTAATTTGCCCTGTAAACCGACTTTATTGGCCATAGGAATGAAAATAGCCGCGCCCAACGCGCGCCCTTGCTCATCGTCTAAATAGGCGAGTAATTGCTCAAGCAGAGCGCCAGAGGCCGGCGCGGCTTGCAGCGCTTGGCCATAAAATTTAAGCCCCGCAGGCGCAGGCTGGCTCAGGCGGTGAGTTAAAAGCGCGCGCCAGCGCACCGAGCCTTTGCTGCTGCGCTCGACCACCAGTTGCTTTTCATACAGCGACCAGCCGTTGCTGCCGCGCCACTGGGCACTTTTCAGGGCGGTTTGCGCATCGTCAATGACCTGCGCCAGTGGATCTTGCGCCTGATAGCACACCGCGCCGATATGCACCGCTTGCGTGCTATCCACTGTGTTAGGCCATGGCAGGCGCGCCAAGCTTTTTAGCAGCGATGACGCAGCAATCGATAGCTCGCTTTCAGACATATACGGCAGCAGCAGCGCCAAGGTTTGCCGATCAAAGCGCGCCAGCAGTGAGCCGTTGTGCTTGCGGGCAAATTCGGCCACCAGTGCACTCACCTGCTGCAGCAGGGAAATTTCATCCCGACCAAAGGCCTCTTGCTCTTGCAGCGTAATTAGCAGCAGGCCGCCGCTCATCACGTCAGCCTCTAACATGGCGTGTTCAAGGCGATTTTCAAAAAAGCGCCGATTACCCAGGCCCGTGGCCTCGTCAATAAACGCATTGGCACGGATAAAATTATCAAAACGGCTGCGCTCTTTGCGCGCATCGCTTAGCTCGGCCTGCAACTTATCTAGCGCTTGGCTGGCACTCACCGGCCACTCTACGCGGTGATCGTGATGGGGCAGGGGCGCTTTCCCCGCGAGCATACGGGCGGCGCGTTCAGCCAGTTGTTCGGCGCCATACAGCTCACGGCGCAGCCAGCGAATCGCTTGCCATAGCCCCAGTACCACAATCAGCACGGCTAAGCTGATGCCCGCCAGCGCTTGCAGTGAATATTGGATAGCCATAAACGGCCGCACCAGCAGTAACTTGGCTTCCACCTCTGGGTGGCGGGGTAAATAGAAGCGGTAGGGCACCAAGTGCTCGGGCGAGGTTTTCGCTTGGCTATCGCGATACCAATAGAGGCGCTGCTCATCTTTGACCAGCTCCAATTGCGCCACATAGGAGGCGCGCAGCAAGGTCGGCAGCCAGTGGGTCATATTGCTTAAGCCATCAGCAATGTCGAGTTGACGGTCGAGCACTGCCACCAGTGAGCTGGCCTTTTTGTGATGCATATCGAGGCCAATGCTGCGAAAGCTAAAGGCGCCACCGGCAATCATCGCCAGCACCGCGCCTATCACCGAACCGGCGATCAGCAACGTGAGTCGGTTAGTTAATTTCATTCGTTAAGCGCTCCATGGCAAAGCTACAACGTACGTTAAGCATGCTGGCGAATAAGTGGTGAGCTAGCAATCATAAAGCGACAAAATGGGCGAAAAAGGTAAATAAAACGCCGGCAGGTGCCGGCGTGAGGAGTGGTTTGTGCGCGCTGAGCTTACCCCAGCAGCGTAAACAACTGGTGGGCGCTGATCCCCGCCACCAAGCCGCCCACGGTGTGCGCACTAATTGCCCGCGAGGTTAGATGCCGGTAACCCAAGGTATCGAGCATGGCGGTGTGGGTGCTTAAAAAGCCGCTCCAGCACATGCCCATGGCAGTAAACACGGCCACCTCGTTGCCACCAATCCAGCCTTTGGCAATAAACGGCGGCACTAACGACATGGCGGCACCGACAGCGCCCAGTGAGGTGGCCGGAAAGGCAATTAATTCAGGCTGCTTAAAACCAAATAAAAACTCAAATACGCCGCCCACTTTGGATGCCAGCAGTGGCAGCAAAGCCACGCCTTGGAACGCTTCACCGGTATAGCCCTTTTCGCCGGGACCAAAGGTGAGCAGCATGACAAAGGTACTGATAATCAGCACGCCGGGTATCACTGCCATGCCCAGTTCCACGCCGGATTTGCCGCCGTCAAGCAGGGAATTCAAGACGCGCAGCCACGCCGGTCCTTGCTCTTTGTGCTGGCCGAGCGCCTCGGTGCCGTGCTGGTTATCGGCTGGATTATCCACGAGATCGAGCACTTCACCCACCAGAGGCCTAATCATCCACTGCATTAAGCGGGTGGAGACCACAGAACCAATCAGCGCACCGCCCAGGCCAATTAGTGCTGGCGTGGCCATCGATTCCCCCGAGGGTAAGGCAAGGGTGGCCATAAACGTGACCACAATTAAGCCCATACCAAAGGCGGTGCCAAAGTTGGTCAAAGAAACTAACTGCCACGGGGTAAAGCCTTTACGAAAACGTGGGTTATTGGCTAGTGAAATCACCGCGGGGTTATCGGAGAAAAAGGTCATCAGGGCCGCCAGCGCGGTGCGCCCCGGCAGGCGAAAAATCGGTTTCATCAAGGGCGAGAGTAGCACCTCGAGCAAATGAATGACGCCAAACTCGCTGAGCAGTTGGCTTAGCGCGCCGGATAACACGGTAATACCCATGATAAACAAAACCGTGTTGAGCAGCAGTTGATGGGCGGTGTTAAACAGCGTGTTGACCATGGCCGAAAGACCCATGGTGGCACCGAGGTAACCAAACAGACCGCACAAGGCGCTAAGGACCAAGATTGATTCAAACCAGTGGCGAGCCTCTTGCTGGTTAGGGGCGTGGGCGTGGGGCAAAGGCATACAAAGTTCTCTTCAACGGGGTCATTAACTGAGCGGTAAAGAAAAAGCCCTTGTCTTGCGACAAGGGCTTTTTAATGTGGCTCCTCCTGCTGGGCTCGAACCAGCGACCTGCGGATTAACAGTCCGTCGCTCTACCGACTGAGCTAAGGAGGAATTACAACTTGGTGCCCAGAGACGGAATCGAACCGCCGACACGGGGATTTTCAATCCCCTGCTCTACCGACTGAGCTATCTGGGCAAATAAATGGTGCCGGCTACCGGAATCGAACTGGTGACCTACTGATTACAAGTCAGTTGCTCTACCTACTGAGCTAAGCCGGCACACTAAAACTCGGTGTGCATTAAATTGTTCAAAGCACCAAATATGGTGCCCAGAGACGGAATCGAACCGCCGACACGGGGATTTTCAATCCCCTGCTCTACCGACTGAGCTATCTGGGCTTGGCGCTTATTAAACGCGTTTTCGCCGGGGCGGTCAACGATAAATTTTATCTTTTAGTGCGTTCGCTGTTTTTTTGCTCAAAAGGCTGCATTTCAGACACTTTAAAGCGCGAAAACGGATGCTTTTTCCACACTTTAGGCTCTTCTCCTTTAAGGAGGCGCGAAATATTTCCCTGATGGCGCAATAAGATAAGGCAGCACAGTAAAGAAACGGGCAGCGTAAACTCAGGTTTTAAGAAATAAGCAAACAAAGGCGTGAAAAGCACGGTGATGATCGAGGCCAGCGACGAGTAACCGCCCAGCAGCAAGACCCCAAGCCAAGTAGCAATCACCAGTCCACCCATGCTAAAGCCAATCGGCAGCACTGCGCCTAACGCGGTGGCCACGCCCTTGCCGCCGCGAAAATGGAAAAACAGCGGATACATATGCCCTAAGCAGGCGGCGACGCCAATAAAGCCCAAATAGATCGGCTTGATGCCAAAAAACCAAGCCAGATACACCGGCGCCATGCCTTTGATCATATCGAGCAGCAGCACGGCCAGCGCGGTGGCGCGCCCGCCTAAGCGCAGCACATTGGTTGCGCCGGGGTTTTTTGAGCCGTGGTCGC
>JBOFMA010000133.1:0-15480 GCA_051658125.1 Aeromonas sp. | reverse complement strand
AAAGCGAAAGCTTTACCACCGAAGTGCTTAGCCAGCACGTTGGTGATTGCTGCAGTCAGGGTGGTTTTACCGTGGTCAACGTGGCCGATGGTACCCACGTTTACGTGCGGTTTATTACGTTCAAATTTCTCTTTAGACACGACTTAGTCCTTCTAGGTTAAACCCGCCTACCGTCGTAGGCGGAGAAGTTAATTACTTAGATTTACGCTCTTCGATAACAGCTTGCGCGATGTTGTTCGGCGCATCTGAATACTTACCGAATTCCATAGCGTAAGAAGCGCGGCCTTGGGTAGCCGAACGCAGGTCGGTAGCGTAGCCGAACATTTCAGCCAACGGTACCAGAGCGCGTACGATCTTACCGGATGGACCGTCTTCCATGCCTTCGATCAGGCCACGACGACGGTTCAAGTCACCAATCACGTCACCCATGTAGTCTTCTGGGGTCTCAACTTCAACCTTCATGATTGGCTCAAGCAGCACTGGGGTTGCTTTCGCAAATGCCGCTTTAAAGGCCAAAGAGGCTGCAATTTTGAACGCCAATTCTGACGAGTCAACATCGTGATATGAACCGTAATGCAGACGCACACCCAGATCCATTACAGGGTAACCTGCTAATGGGCCAGATTTCAGCTGCTCTTGGATACCTTTATCAACGCCTGGGATGTATTCGCCTGGAATCACACCGCCTTTGATGTCGTTGACAAATTCGTAACCCTTGCCGCCTTCTTCCAGTGGGTACATGTCAATCACAACATGACCAAACTGACCGCGACCACCAGACTGCTTAGCGTGCTTACCTTCCACGTCCTTAACGGCCGCGCGGATAGTTTCACGGTAGGCTACCTGCGGCTTACCTACGTTCGCTTCGACCTTGAACTCGCGACGCATGCGGTCAACGATGATGTCCAAGTGCAGCTCGCCCATACCGGCGATGATGGTTTGACCTGACTCTTCGTCAGTCCATACGCGGAAAGATGGATCTTCCTGCGCCAGACGGCCAAGTGCCAGACCCATCTTCTCTTGGTCAGCCTTAGTTTTTGGCTCAACCGCGATAGAGATTACTGGCTCTGGGAATTCCATACGCTCAAGGATGATAGGCGAGGTCTGGTCACACAGTGTGTCACCAGTAGTTACGTCTTTCAGACCGATTGCTGCAGCGATGTCGCCTGCGCGTACTTCTTTGATTTCTTCACGCTTGTTGGCGTGCATCTGCACGATACGGCCAAAACGCTCACGCTTGTCTTTTACTGAGTTCAGTACGGTGTCACCAGAATTAACCACACCAGAGTAAACGCGGAAGAAAGTCAGGTTACCAACGAATGGGTCAGTCGCGATCTTGAACGCCAAAGCCGAAAATGGCTCGTCGTCAGAAGCATGACGCTCATCTTTAGTTTCGCCGTCCATTTTAAGGCCGTCGATAGCTTGAACGTCAGTAGGAGCAGGCAAGTACTCAACTACCGCATCCAGCATTGCCTGTACGCCTTTGTTTTTAAACGCAGAACCACAGGTAACCAGAATGATTTCATTGTTCAGCACGCGCTGACGCAACGCGCCCTTGATCTCTTCCTCGGTTAGGTCTTCACCGCCCAAGTACTTTTCCATCAGCTCTTCTGATGCTTCAGCCGCAGCTTCGATCAGGTTCTGGCGCAGCTCTTCAGCTTGCTCAAGCATGTCCGCTGGGATCTCTTCGTAATCGAAGGTCACGCCTTGGTCAGCTTCATTCCAGTTGATGGCTTTCATCTTGATCAGGTCAACCACACCTTTAAAGTTCTCTTCTGCGCCGATGTTCAGCTGCAATGGAACTGGGTTGCCTTTCAGACGAGTTTTGATGTGCTCCACGCAGCGCATGAAGTTGGCACCAGTACGGTCCATCTTGTTCACGAACGCAATGCGAGGAACTTTGTATTTGTTAGCCTGACGCCATACGGTCTCAGACTGTGGCTGTACGCCACCTACGGCACAGTACACCATCACCGCGCCATCCAGCACACGCATTGAACGCTCTACTTCGATAGTAAAGTCAACGTGGCCTGGGGTATCGATGATGTTAATACGGTGCGGTTGGAACTGCTTACCCATACCAGACCAGAAGGCGGTAGTGGCAGCGGAGGTGATAGTGATACCACGCTCTTGTTCTTGTTCCATCCAGTCCATGGTGGCCGCGCCATCGTGAACTTCACCGATCTTGTGGCTTACGCCGGTATAAAACAGTACGCGTTCGGTAGTGGTAGTCTTACCGGCGTCGATGTGAGCGGAGATACCGATGTTACGATAACGCTCAATAGGAGTAGTACGAGCCATTGTCATCCTCTTACTAAGGCACTTGTCCCTAGGAATATAAAGGTGCGCAGAACCCACAACAGGCCCTGCGCAAGCGGATTACCAGCGGAAGTGAGCGAAAGCTTTGTTCGCTTCAGCCATACGGTGAACGTCTTCGCGTTTCTTAACAGACGAACCCTTATTCTCAGCGGCATCCAGCAGCTCGCCAGCTAAACGCTGAGCCATTGATTTTTCACCACGTTTACGAGCGGCGTCAACCAACCAACGCATTGCCAACGCATTGCGACGTACCGGACGAACTTCTACTGGTACTTGGTAGGTGGCACCACCGACGCGACGAGATTTAACCTCGACCGCCGGACGGATGTTGTCTAAAGCTACTTCGAACAGCTCCAGATGGTCTTTGCCAGATTTGGTGGCAATGATATCTAAAGCACCGTATACGATAGCTTCAGCAACAGATTTCTTACCGTCAACCATTACTACGTTGACGAATTTAGCCAGCAGCTCTGATCCGAATTTAGGATCTGGCAGGATTTTACGCTGACCAACAACACGACGTCTTGGCATTTCAAATTCTCCGAAACTTCAGGGGTTACCCAAAACTAGAAAGTTATCTAACTAGAAACGTATTAACGTTTGGCCTTACTTAACGGAGAACCATTAAGCCTTAGGACGCTTCACACCGTACTTAGAGCGTGCCTGCTTACGGTCTTTAACGCCCGCACAGTCCAACGCACCGCGAACGGTATGGTAACGCACACCTGGCAAGTCTTTTACACGACCGCCACGGATCAGAACAACTGAGTGCTCTTGCAGGTTGTGACCTTCACCGCCGATGTAGGAGGTAACTTCGAAGCCGTTGGTCAAACGTACACGGCACACTTTACGCAGTGCTGAGTTTGGCTTCTTAGGGGTGGTGGTGTACACACGGGTGCATACGCCACGCTTCTGAGGGCACGCTTCCAGTGCTGGCACGTTGCTTTTAACAACGAGCTTTACACGTGGCTTACGCACCAACTGGTTAATAGTTGCCATCAAAAGGCTCCTGATAATGACTTCATAAACGTGTGAAAAATCCTCCCCGCAGAGTACGGGGACGCGAAATTTTATGCGCACTCAAGCAATGAGTCAACATTTATACAATTTCGCTTTTGTACAAAATTACGCCGCTGCCTGCCAATGAACGATTACTGCCACGTCAATGGCGAACCGTACTGGGCAACTAACTGCACCCATTGCGCCAAAGAGATCACTTGACCACAGCCGGCGGTTAAGCCGCGCGCGGCCAGATCATCCCCTACGACATAGACCGCAATACCGACCAAACGCGCTTGCCACACGGGGCTGGCCGCCGCCAGCACGCCATCTTGTGCCAGCAGCAACGCATCGTCAGCCTGCCAATACGCCAGCGCTTGCGCCAAGTCATTGCGCGTAAACGGAGAGGTTAACACCTGATGTAACATAGCGACCTCAAAAGCTGATGTGCTGAGAATAGGTCGCCCACGTTGCGGCGATTTCAGCGCGCGGCAAGCACGTCGCGGCCAGCAGCAGATCGGCGGCGGTTAGGCCCCGTTCGGCCAGCGAATCGGCGCAAACATAGACGGGTTCAATATCGTAAAGTTCCAATAACTTAAACGTCGGTGCGATATGCCGCTGCAAAATCGCCTGCGGCGCTTGGTTGGCAACAAGCTGATACACGCCATCGCCGATAAAAAATAGCGCCAGATCGTCACACAGCGCCGAGGTGGCCAGCAAGGCATCGAGCCCTTCGCGCGCAGCGCTACTGCCGTGCGGCGCTTGCCGCGTAATGACCGCAATGCGGTGAGATAGCTGCATGGGTAAGCCTCCTAAAACTGCACAAAGCGATCGCAGGTTAATAGCGCTTCGGCCAACTGCCCCAGCCCGCTTAAACGAAACGGAGCAGCTAAATTATGCCCCGCTAAACCGTGGCTTTGCGCCTCGCTGGCATCAACCACGCCACGGCGCAGCGCTGCCGCCACGCACACCTCGAGCGTAAGCCCCGTTTCTTGCGCCAACGCGCACCACAAGGCGTGTAAATCCGTTTCATCGCTGGCCGGCTGCAGCAGGTGATTGGCATTTGCCACGCCCGCTTGATAGAAAAAAATGTGGCTCAGTTGGTGGCCTTGCGCCAGCACCTCGCGCGCAAAACGGTAGGCACTACTCGCTTGCTGCGTGCCATACGCAGGGCCCGTCACCGCTATAGCAAAACGTAAGCTCATGATTTAGCGTCGCTCTGGGGTTGTTGTCTTGGGTCGGTGGCCTCAATGCTGCAAAAAAGCCCCGACTAGCGGGGCTTAACGCATAGCTTAAAGCACGCCTTAACGATGGGCGATGGCTTCGACTTCCACCAGCACATCTTTGGGCAACCGCGCCACTTCAACGCACGAGCGCGCTGGCGCGCCGGCGGCAAAATAGCGCGCATACACGGCATTAAATGCGGCAAAATTGTTCATGTCGCTTAAAAAACAGGTGGTTTTCAGCACTTTACTGGCATCGCTGCCCGCGGCGGCCAATACGGCGACTAAATTTGCCATCACCTGCTCAGTTTGCGCCTCAATACCGCCGTCCACCACTTGCATGGAGGCGGGGTCGAGTGGGATTTGGCCGGAGGTGAAGATCAGCTCACCAAGGCACGTGCCTTGTACATAAGGGCCAATAGCGGCGGGGGCCTGCTCGGTGGCGATAACCTGTTTTGTCATAAACCAACTGCTCCTAAATTAACGTACAACTTAAGCCTCATCGCCCTGCTTGCATTGGCGAATGTAGAGATAAACCGTGTGCTTTGAGATATTTAATTTTTCGGCTACCAAATTGATGGAATCTTTGATGTCAAAGATGCCCTTTTCAAACAACTGGGTAACGATAAAACGATTTTTGGCGTTATTGGCCACCGTACTGTCGCGATTGATCTCATCAATGGTGTTATCCACCGTCTGCGCCACCAGCTCTTCTACGCTATTGGCAAATGTTTCTGGCGAGCGGTGCGCCATCTGCGCCGGTGAGGGGAAAAATTCACCGATAAACTCATGAAACGGCGCATTGATGTGCATGTTGATGCAGATAAGGCCGATCACTTCCCGAGTGCTATTGCGAATAGCGATGGTGCTTGATTTCATCAAGGCGCCGGTGCGGCTGCGGGCAAAGTAGCTTGGCGTGTGATCTTGGCCGGTACGCTCGATGTCTTTGAGCATGCGCAGCGCCAAATCGGTAATAGGCGCGCCCAAGGTGCGGCCGGTGTTAAAGCCATTGGCAATTTTGATCACTGACTCATGCAAGTTTTCCAGTGAGTGCAGCACCACCTCGCAATGCTTACCAAACAGCTCAGCAAGGCCATCGATCAGACCATCGTAGGTGCGCAGCACTGCGCGGTCTTCCTCACTAAACGATCGTCCCAGCCACTCGTCGTGTGGCAACACTAACTCATCAATACTCACACTCATCCGCAACTCCTGTCAGTTCGTTCCTTTCGGGGAGCTTGAGTTTTCAACTGCAAAAACGTCCTGTCAATTTTTTTTGAAACTTTACATCAACTCTTTGCGCTAGATCATTCTACCTCTATTGAAGGCAGCTGTGTCGCTACCTAATGCAGATCTGACCAGCCGCGGTGAGGATGAGTTTTAATTGACCGCAAACGTTTTCTCCGTAGAATGCCGGCCATTTTGTGCCCGACCTTTGCGCCTGACATGGAGAAAATAATGTCCCAAGATAACGAGTTTTGTTTGGGGCCTGTGCCCCAGCACGCCCGCAAATCCCCCTTCGCCCTGCTGGTTGTAATGTTGGGACTGACCTTTTTCTCCGCCAGTATGTGGACCGGTGGCACCTTGGGCACCGGCCTGCGACTCAATGATTTTTTCCTCGCTGTTTTGCTCGGCAACTTGCTGCTAGGGGTGTATACCGCCGCGCTGGGCTATATCGGCGCTAGTACCGGCTTATCTACGCATTTACTTGCCCGCTACGCCTTTGGCGAAAAAGGCTCTTGGCTGCCATCACTTTTGCTCAGCGGCACCCAAATTGGCTGGTTTGGCGTCGGTGTGGCCATGTTTGCCCTGCCAGTGACCAAAGCCACTGGCTTAGATGTGGACTGGCTGATTGGTATTTCGGGCTTACTGATGACCGCCACCGTCTATTTCGGTATCTCAGCGCTGATGGCCTTGAGCTTTATTGCCGTTCCCGCCATTGCCTTGCTCGGCGGCTATTCGGTCTGGCTAGCGCTAAGCAGCAGTGGCGGTGTGGCCGCCTTGGCCAGCTTGCAACCGGCCACGCCCCTACCGTTGAGCGCCGCGCTCACCTTGGTGGTCGGCTCCTTTATCAGCGCCGGCACGCTCACCGCCGATTTTGTCCGTTTTGGTAAACAACCAAAAAACGCCGTCCTAGTTACCCTGACGGCGTTTTTTTTCGGTAACAGCTTGATGTTTATCTTCGGCGCCGCTGGAGCGGCCGTCACCGGGCAAGCAGATATTTCCGAGGTGATGCTAGCGCAGGGCTTACTGCTCCCCGCCATCATCGTGCTCGGCCTAAATATCTGGACCACCAACGATAACGCCCTGTATGCCTCCGGCTTAGGCTTAGCCAATGTCACTGGGCTAAAAAGCAAACCACTAAGCATGCTCAACGGCCTGATTGGCACCGCCTGTGCGCTGTGGCTGTATAACAACTTTGTCGGCTGGCTAACGTTCTTAAGTGCCGCTATTCCGCCGATTGGCGGCATTTTGATCATGGACTTTTTACTGCACCGCGCCCGCTATCACGACTTTACCCACGCCCAATTTGCCAATGTGCGCTGGCAAGCGTTGCTCGCCACCGTCTGTGGCATCGCCGCCGGCCACTGGCTACCAGGCGTAGTACCGGTCAATGCCGTGCTCGGCGCAGCGCTTAGCTACGCCCTATTTGAGCGTATCGCGTGCCTTGCGTTACCATCGGCCGCTGTGACTAAGGAACCTACATGCTAATCAATAACTTACGTTTACCTGGCCGCGATGGCTTATGGCAAATTGCCAGCCAAAACGGCCTGATCACCGCCATCAGCCCCCATGATGCCACGCAAACCGCCGCTCTCGATGCTGAAGGTGGCTTAGCGCTGGCGCCGTTCATCGAGCCGCATATTCACCTCGACACCACGCAAACTGCCGGTGAGCCGCGCTGGAATCAATCAGGCACTTTGTTTGAAGGTATTGAGTGCTGGAGCGAGCGCAAAGCGCTGTTGACCCACGAGGATGTCAAAGCGCGCGCTAAACAAACGCTGGAATGGCAAATTGCTAATGGCGTGCAATTTGTCCGCACCCACGTGGATGTCTCAGACCCCCATTTGACAGCGCTTAAAGCCATGCTCGAAGTGCGTGAAGAGCTGCGCGATTATGTCGAGTTGCAAATCGTGGCCTTTCCGCAAGAGGGCATCCTCTCTTATCCCAACGGTGCCGAGTTACTCGAACAGGCGCTAATCTTGGGCGCGGATGTGATTGGCGCTATCCCACACTTTGAATTTACCCGCGAAAAAGGCGTCGCCAGCTTGACCCTGATGGCCGATTTGGCCGAAAAATATCAGGTGCTGATCGATGTGCACTGCGATGAAATTGACGACGAACAGTCACGCTTTTTAGAAACCCTCGCTTGCTTGGCCTATGAGCGCGGCCTTGGTGCGCGCGTTACCGCCAGCCACACCACCGCCATGGGTTCGTATAATGGCGCCTATGCCTCGCGTCTGTTTCGCTTGCTAAAAATGAGCGGGATTAACTTTGTCGCCAACCCTTTGGTCAACATCCACCTGCAAGGGCGCTTTGATGATTACCCCAAGCGCCGCGGTGTGACGCGGGTAAAAGAACTGCTGGCAGCCGGGATCAATGTCTGCTTTGGCCACGACGATGTGTTTGACCCTTGGTATCCGCTGGGTACGGCCAACATGCTGCAAGTACTGCATATGGGCCTGCACATCTGCCAGCTGATGGGCTATGAGCAAATTGATGACAGCATCAAGCTGATTGGCGCGCACAGCGCCCGCACTTTACAGGTGCAAGATCGCTATGGCCTTGAGGTGGGTAAACCGATGAACCTTATCGTGCTGCCGGCCAGTAGTGGCTTTGATGCGGTGCGCCGCCAAGTGCCGGTGCGCTACTCGATTCGTCACGGCCGTTTGCTGGCGCAAACCCAGCCCGCGCACAGCCAGATCTTTCTCGCCCAGCCGCAGACCGTGGATTTTTGTCGCTAAGCGGCGGCGCTAACCTTTACGGCGCGCACGCGCCGCTAGCGAGCAAATAATGTCGTATTCACTGCACTATTGGGCCCTGATCGCAGGCGGCGGCGCGCTGGGCGCCTGCCTGCGCTTTGCCCTAAGCGAGGCCACGGCGCTGTGGCTTGGCCGCGCCTTTCCCTTTGGTACCTTACTGGTCAACGTGCTTGGCAGTGCAGTGATGGGCGCTGCCTATGCTTGGCTACTGCAACCGCACGCGCCTGCGGTCGTTAAACCCCTGCTGATGGTGGGCTTGCTCGGCGCCCTGACCACCTTTTCGTCTTTTACCCTCGATAACCTCGTGTTGCTCGAGCAAGGGCAACTGACCAACGCGGCGCTGAATATGGCGCTGAACCTCGGCCTGTGCTTATTGGCGGCATGGAGCGGGCTCACACTGGCGCGGCTTTAATCTACCGAGGCTGAAAAGCCTCTGCTAGACTGGCGCTCTTTTCGTTGTGCAAGGATGTCACCCATGCCCCCACTGTCCAGCGCCACTGATGTGCGTGCTATGGCCGCGCCCGAGTCAGCGGCCGCCACCACCCACTTTGGTTTTAAAACTGTCGCGATCCAAGAAAAAGAGCAACTGGTGGCCGGCGTATTTCATTCAGTGGCGGCTAAATACGATGTAATGAATGACTTAATGTCGCTGGGCATTCATCGTCTGTGGAAGCGCTTTGCCATCGATTGCGCCGGCGTGCGCAAAGGGCAGCGGGTGCTGGATTTAGCCGGTGGTACGGGGGATTTGACCGCTAAATTTTCTCGTCTCGTCGGCGATAGCGGCCACGTCGTACTGGCCGACATCAACGGCTCGATGCTCAATGTCGGCCGCGACAAGCTGCGCAATCTGGGTTTGGTGAATAACATCAGCTATGTGCAAGCCAATGCCCAAGCGCTGCCGTTTGCCGACAACCAGTTTGACCTCGTCACCATCGGTTTTGGCCTGCGCAATGTGACCGATAAAGCCGCGGCGCTGGCGTCGATTTTTCGCGTGTTAAAGCCAGGCGGCCGCCTATTAGTGCTGGAATTTTCCAAGCCCACCAGCGCGCTGCTGGGCAAAATTTACGATGCTTACTCGTTTAATTTGCTGCCCAAAATTGGCGAAGTGGTGACTGGCGATCGCGACAGCTATCAATATTTAGCGGAATCGATTCGTATGCACCCCGATCAAGAGAGCCTCAAAAGCATGCTCGAACAGGCCGGCTTTGAAGAGGTGAGTTACTACAACCTAACGCAAGGCGTGGTGGCACTGCATCGCGGCTATAAATTTTAAGATGACGCCGACTCCCGAACCTTGGCTACCTTGGCTGCTAGCTGCCATCGAAACCAGCCTCAACCACCTGCTGCGGCTCGATGCTACCAGCGCCGCCCGCCTGCAGCCCTTAATCGGCCGCGTAGTTAAGCTCGAACTGCGCGGTGCCCCTGCCCTGTGGCTGGTTTGCAGCGGCCAACACGTCGATGTGTTGGCCGCGTATGGCGGCGAGGCCGATGCCAGCCTGTGCGTGGGCATCGACGCGCTATCGTTGCTGCGTGAGCCCAACGCCGTGCTCGAGTACATTCGTCGCGGTGAGATTGATGCCCACGGCGATCTGGCGCTGCTGCAAGCATTAGCCGCCTTAGTCGGCGAACTGGCCATCGACTGGGAAGAGCATTTGTCGCGCTACGTCGGCGATGCTGCCGCCCACACGCTGCTGCGCAGCACCAAGCTCGCCCACAGCGCGCTGCGCGCGCAGGCCGATGGGCAACTGCGCCAACTGGCCGACTTTGTGACCGAAGAAGTACAACTCGCACCACCGCCACTTGCTATCGCTAGCTTTTGTGATGACGTCAGTGACATCAGCGCGCAGGTTAACGCGCTGGAAACGCGCGTGGCCAACCTCGCCGCGCGCTTAGCCCAACACTCCCCCGCGCCTTTACGTGATAACCCCGCAGAGGCCGCGCCATGACGCGCCACGATCTGCAGCGCTTGCACGCTATTGTCCGCGTGCTACTGGCGTTTGGCCTCGATGAGTTAGTGCCTGCTCGCTACCGCAGTCTGGCCTTGCGCCTAGCGCGTAAAGCCCTGTTTTGGTTACCCAATCACAGCCAGCATCTGCCCCGCGGCCAACGCCTGCGCCTCGCCTTTGAGCAGCTTGGGCCCATTTTTATCAAATTCGGCCAGATGCTCTCTACGCGGCGTGATCTGTTGCCTGATGATCTGGCAGCAGAATTGGCGCGGCTGCAAGATCGGGTGCCGCCGTTTTGTGGCCATGCTGCAAAAGCGCGCATCGAGCAGTGCCTTGGTGCGCCGCTGGCCACTTGGTTTGACGATTTTGATCTCACGCCCCTAGCCAGTGCCTCGGTGGCGCAAGTGCACATCGCGCGGCTCAAAGCCAGCGGCCAAGACATCGTGATCAAAGTGATCCGCCCCGACATAGCGCCGCAAATTGCCACCGATCTGCGCCTGATGGCCAATCTAGCCCGCCTGATCGCGCGCTGGGTGCCGGCCAGCGTGCGTCTGCGCCCAGAAGCTGTGGTCGCCGAATACCGTCACACGTTGTTGGCCGAGCTGGACCTGCGCCAAGAGGGGCGCAATGCCAGCGAGCTCAAAGCCAACTTTGCCGATTCAGCCGAGTTGTATGTGCCGGCCATCATTCCCGGTTTTGAACACCGTGATGTGCTGGTGATGGAGCGTATCTACGGCATTGCGGTGAGCGATGTGGCCGCACTCAATGCTTGTGGCACTAATATGCAATTGTTGGCCGAGCGCGGCGTTAGCGTCTTTTTCACCCAAGTGTTTCGCGACAACTTCTTTCACGCCGATATGCACCCCGGCAATGTGTTTGTCGATGTCACCGATCCGGCCGACCCGCGCTGGATTGGTATCGATTGCGGCATCGTTGGGCGCTTAAATCGGCAAGATCAGCGCTATTTGGCCGAAAATTTCTTAGCCTTTTTTAATCGTGACTACCGGCAAGTGGCCGAGTTGCATGTGCGCGCTGGTTGGGTGCCGCGTCATACCGATCTGGATGCCTTTGAGCGCGCTCTGCGCGAGGTACTCGAGCCGATTTTTGCCAAACCGCTGTGCGAGATCTCATTTGGCGTGGTATTGCTGCAGCTGTTTAGTACCGCGCGCCAATTTGCTATGCAGGTGCAGCCGCAGCTGGTTTTACTGCAAAAAACCTTGCTGTATGTCGAAGGCTTGGGCCGTCAGCTCTATCCGGCACTGGATTTGTGGCAAACCGCCAAACCGTTTTTAGAGCAGTGGCTCGCCAGTCAACTCAGTAGCCAAACGCTGATCGATAAGCTCAAAACGCGCGCGCCCTTTTGGGCCGAACAACTGCCTTTGCTGCCGGATTTATTGCTCGATACGTTGCAACATACCCGCCAGCAACAAGACGCCATCAGCGCTTGGCTAGCGCAAGCCAACCCGCGCCAACAGAACGGCCGCGCGATCTATCTCTTAGGGATGGGCGCCAGTTTACTGCTTGGCGGTGTATTCTTGCTCGCCCAAACGCCCAGTGCGCCTTGGGGCATAGGTCTAACCGGCGCCGCGCTGCTATGTTGGTGGCTTGGCTGGCGACAGCAACGTAACTGATTTCCCCTGCGCCCCAGCACTCCGGTGTTGGGACACTTATATCGACTTGAGGAGTAAACCCATGGGCGGCATTAGCATTTGGCAACTATTAATCGTGGCAGTCATCATCGTACTGCTGTTTGGCACCAAGAAACTGCGCGGTATGGGCGGTGATCTGGGCGCCGCTGTGAAGGGCTTTAAGAAAGCCATGAGCGATGAGCCAGAGAACAAAACCAGCGCCGACGCCGATTTTCCAGCCAACAAACCGACTATCAACGATCAGCGCAGTGCCCAAGACGTCAGTGCGCAGCCACAAGCGCAAAAAGACAAAGATCAGGCCTAAGCCATGTTTGATATTGGTTTTTGGGAGCTGCTGCTTGTGGGCATAGTCGCGCTGGTCGTACTCGGCCCCGAGCGCTTGCCGGGCGCAATTCGCAGCGTGGCGCACTGGGTCAAACTGGTGCGCGGCACGGCGCAATCGGTCAAAGCGGAGCTAGAGCAAGAGCTCAAGCTGCAAGCGCTGCATGATGACTTAAAAAAAGCCCAGTCGTTGAATATGCAAAATTTAAGTCCAGAGCTACAGCAATCGATTGATGAGCTTAAAAGCGCGGCGCAAAGCGTGACCCGGCCTTACGCCGACACGCCCGCGAGCACAGCAACGGCCGCGTCGAGCGCTGCTGACCCCGTGCGCGCCGCCGATACCGCCACCTCGCAGGAGCCTAAGCCGTGAGCGCACAAGAACAACCGCTGATGAGCCACTTGATCGAACTGCGCGCGCGCTTGCTACGTAGTGTGGCGGCCATTTTGCTGATTTTTGCCGGCTTGGTGTATTTCTCCAACAACATCTATGACTTTGTGGCACAGCCGCTGCTTAGCCAACTGCCAGCGGGCACCAGCATGATCGCCACCGATGTGGCCACACCGTTTTTAACCCCGATCAAACTCACCTTGATGGTGGCGTTTTTTACCGCCATTCCTTATCTGCTTTATCAAGCGTGGGCATTTATCGCCCCAGCGTTATATCAGCATGAGCGCAAACTGATCGCGCCATTGGTCGTTTCCAGCGCGCTGTTATTTTACGCCGGCATGGCCTTTGCCTATTTTGTGGTTTTTCCGTTGGTATTTGGCTTTTTTACCAGCACCACGCCGGTCGGCGTGACGGTGGCCACCGATATCGCCAGCTACTTAGATTTTGTCCTCACGTTATTTTTTGCCTTTGGCGTGGCGTTTGAAATCCCAGTGGCGACCATTTTGCTGTGCTGGAGTGGCGTCACCACGCCGGCTGATCTGAAACAAAAACGCCCATATGTCATCGTCGGCGTGTTTGTGGTCGGCATGCTACTCACGCCACCGGATATTTTCTCTCAAACCCTGCTGGCCATTCCCATGTGGGCACTGTGGGAAGTTGGACTATTTTTCGCCCGTTTTTACACCAAGCCAAGCGACGACAGCGCTGCGGCCTAACCTGCAGGGCGCCCATGGCGCCCTGTGCATTTGCCACTCCACCACTCACAACGCCCACTGACCGACGCCACCACTGCCATGATTGATATCGCCGTTAACCTGACCAGTCCGCAACTGTTACCCTATGCCGACGCCGTAGTGCAGCGTGCGCAAGCCGCCGGTGTGCGCGGCCTGTTGCTGCTCGGCACGGATATCGCCAGCAGCCAAGCCAGCGCAACCTTAGCTGCGCGCTGGCCTGGGGTTTGTTTTAGTACCGCCGGCGTGCATCCGCACGATGCCAGCCAATTTACTGTAGCCAGCCTTGACGCATTGCGCGCGCTGGCCAGCCAAGCGCCAGTGGTCGCGCTGGGGGAGATGGGCCTTGATTTTAACCGCGACTTTTCACCGCGCCCGCAGCAAGAAGCCGCCTTTAGCGCGCAACTGGCGCTGGCCGTCGAACTAGGTCTGCCGGTGCTGCTGCATTGTCGTGAAGCGCACGCGCGTTTTGTGGCGCTGCTGGCGCCTTGGCTGCCCAAGCTCAGAGGCGCGGTACTGCACTGCTTTACCGGCAGCGATGCCGAGCTAGACGAATGTCTTGCGCTAGGCCTGCATATCGGCGTGACCGGGTGGCTATGTGATGAGCGCCGTGGCGAGGATCTGCGCCGGCAGGTGGCTCGTATCCCCGCCGGCCGCTTGTTGCTGGAAACCGACGCGCCCTATTTAGTACCGCGCGATCTGCGCCCGCGCCCCAAATGTAACGAACCGGCCTTATTGCCGCATATTGCGCAGGTGATCGCAGATCTGCGCGCAGAGCCGTTATCTGTTTTGTTGGCTCACACCCGAGCCACTACCCATCGCTTATTTAACTTGCCACTTCAGGAGTGAATTATGGCCACCACCTTACCCGGCGCCTTTCCCGGTCGCCGCTTGCGCCGGTTGCGCAAACAGGACTTTAGCCGCCGTTTAGTGCAAGAGCATGCACTGACGGTCAACGATCTTATCTACCCGATGTTTGTGCTCGAAGGCGAGCAGCGTCGCGAAGCAGTGCCATCGATGCCGGGCATTGAGCGCTTGTCGCTGGACTTGCTGCTGGAAGAAGCAGCTGAATTGGTAGCACTAGGTATTCCAGCCATTGCCCTGTTTCCGGTCACGCCACCCGAAGCGAAAAGTTTGCTGGCCGAAGAGGCCTACAATCCCGATGGCTTGGCGCAGCGCGCAGTACGCGCGTTAAAAGCGCAGTTTCCGGCACTGGGCGTGATCACCGATGTCGCGCTCGATCCGTTCACTACTCACGGCCAAGACGGCATCATCGATGACGATGGCTATGTGCTAAACGACATCACTACGGAGATTTTGATCAAGCAAGCCTTGTCCCACGCCGCCGCCGGTGCGGATGTGGTGGCACCGTCAGATATGATGGATGGCCGCATTGGCGCTATCCGCGCGGCGCTGGAAGAAAATGGCTTTATCAACACCCAGATCATGGCCTACTCGGCTAAATACGCCTCGCACTACTACGGGCCGTTTCGCGATGCGGTTGGCTCAGCGGGCAACTTGGGCAAAAGCAACAAAGCCACTTACCAGATGGATCCGGCCAACAGCAATGAAGCACTGCACGAAGTGGCGCTCGATATTCAAGAAGGTGCCGATATGGTGATGGTCAAACCCGGCATGCCATATTTAGATGTGGTGCGCCGGGTCAAAGATCAATTCGGCGTGCCCACCTTTGCCTATCAGGTGAGTGGCGAATACGCCATGCACATGGCGGCGATTCAAAACGGTTGGCTCAAAGAGCGCGAGACCATTTTAGAATCATTATTGTGCTTTAAGCGCGCCGGTGCCGATGGCGTCTTAACCTACTTTGCCAAGCGCGTAGCGCAGTGGCTCAAAGCCCCACAAGCGTAAGCGCCACAACGCAGCACGCATAAAAAACGGGGAGCCTATTGGCTCCCCGTGG
>JBOFMA010000132.1:0-2448 GCA_051658125.1 Aeromonas sp. | reverse complement strand
GGGCTGGGTGGCGGGGTGTTCGGTGCGCAGCAAGCGCTGCAAAGAGGGCCATGCTTCGGCACAAAGTTGTTCGCGCTTAATCCACTCAGGCGCATATGCCGGTAATTCAACACGTTTTAAGCGCTCCCCCTTCGGCTTGCGGCCGTAAGAAAAACGATAGCGATTTAAGCTGATGCAGCGCGCATAAAAGATTTTCTCTTGCAGACTCATCGCTTGCCGTGGCAGTAAAACGCAGACATCGCTGTTGCCAACAAAGGCAAAGCTACTCACGTAGGCGTAACTGTGACTGCCCTCGCCGTTGGTAGAAACAAACAAGGTTTCGGCTGGATGGATATGGTTCGCCTCAACCTCTGCCCGCATGATCCAACCCGCAATAGTGCGCCGCTGCGTGCTGGCAGGTCGTAGATAAGGCACGCTATCTGCGACTGGCGCAGGGAAAATGGTGAGGCCTGTGCTTGCGATGCCATTTTTCACCTCAAATAATGCATCAAGCCTCATCGGTTGCCTCGCTTGGGGCGCCGCAACTTTCGATGTCTAGCATTAAATTAAACAGTGCAAAACGTTTTAAATCCGCTTCGAAAACCTCTTGCGTCAACTGGCTGTAATCGGTCTCGATATAGGCCTCGGCGCACCACTCATCCTCGGCGCCCACCTGCTGCATCACGCTCTCACCGGCGTGCACTTCACGATTGCGATACATCGCCACCCAGCGTTCACGAATGGCTGCCCAGCGCCCGTCTTGGTCAATCCTCCCCTTGTGCTTGGTTTTAACAAATCCATCCTCACGCCAATAACCAAACCACGTTTTGCGCTGGGTCTGCGCATGTGGTGTGCCGGCCACCCACACCATAATGCAGGTGACCACCCCCACCGGATAGAACAGCTCGGCGGGCATCGACATCACTGCATCCAGCGTATGATGCTTCATCAACTCTTCGCGCACAGGGCTAAAAGCTGTCGCACACGACATCGGCACAATCGCCACCCCAATGCCACCGGGGGCCAAACAATCGAGCATCTGCTTCACAAAATAGAGCTCATGCAACTCGGCATCGCTTTTCGATTGCGCATACGGCGGATTAAGCAGGCCAACGGTAGGGTGCTGCGCCGTGACTGACTTGATCACCGCCTCATCAAAACAGCTGGCTTGATGCAAATTGGCCTTGCCATCGCCGCGCAAGATCATGTTGCTGGCCGCCAAAGCAAACATTTTGGGATTATTCTCAATCCCAATTAGGCGGTTGCGCTTAATATCCACGCGCTGCGCCTCAGTGGTGGCGGCTTTTAACATCTGCTGCATCGCCGAAATCAAAAAGCCCCCCGTGCCAGTACAAATATCTAGTACCGTGGAAGTGGGTGACACGTGTGCGAGCTGGGCGAATAGCTCGGCGACATGCCGTGGGGTGAGCACAATGCCCAGCGCCTTTTTATCGCCGGCGGTGTACTTCAAAAACTCGCCGTAGAACTGCCCGACCACATCAAAATCGTGATAGATGTTGATGTAGGGCCAAACGTTGTCGTGAATGCGACTAATGATCTCCTTAAACACCCCGTCTGGATACTCTTTAGCCGTTTTGCTATCGGGACGGCCAAGGTTCGGATGTACCGCGATGGTGGTGTAGGGCTGGAGCATGGTATCTTTTTTCGCCTGCGGGATCTGCGCGTTATCGAGCACGCGCTTAATCGAGCTAAGCCACACCGCTTGTAGATCGTGCGCATTGTGCACGGTGAAGGTTTTTAAAAACGCACTATCCATCAGCGCGATCAAGGTACCACTCACCAGCAGCGGCTTATCCTCTTCAGAAATCTTGGCCTTAGTCCAGATCAGCTCATGCAGCTCTTTGGAAAACGCCAACAGATCGGCATGCCGCTTTTGCGCCACCTCAGGGTCAAAGGCGGCCAAGCGATAATAATCCTCAAACGCCAAAAGCGCCGTCACCGCCACGCCTGTCTCATTGGTGAGCTGTTTTGCCGCCGCGCTGCTAGCTGGATGCAAAAAGGTAGAAACCTTTAATTCACTCTCGCTACTGCCACTGACTGCCACCGCCATGACGGTGTAGTGTTTGGCCAAGTGCCGCGCGTAATGCAGTACGCCATCCACGGCGAACTCAACCGGCTTATCACGCTGCGGGCTTGCGTGTTTTCTCACCTCCGGCTTGCACTCAAACACGATCACAAACGCCGCATCCTTGCGACTAGAGATAATAAATTCAGGGTAACCGTGATTGCCTTTAGCGTTCTTGCTGGCCTTGCTGAGCAAGGTTTTGACCTTGGCAATCTCGGATTTTTGCTCCTCAACCGTAATGCCGTCGGCTTGAAAATAGCCCAAAGCGCGCAACTGCTCGCGCACCAACGACTCGGTAATGCGTTCGTTTGCCATGTATCCTCCTATTAACAAACTGGGCGGACACTACAGATGGGATAGGTTGGCGTCAATCCATGGGAAGA
>JBOFMA010000131.1:0-1885 GCA_051658125.1 Aeromonas sp. | reverse complement strand
TTTTGTACCTCACCAAAATCGCCGCCGTAGCCCCAATAATGCCGGCCATCGGCGGTGGCTTTATCCAAGCCTTGGTCAACCCAATCCCAAACAAAGCCGCCTTGCAGGCGCGGATAATCGCGGAAGGCTTGCCAGTATTCAGCAAAACCGCCCAAGCTGTTACCCATGGCGTGGGCGTATTCACACAAGATCAGCGGGCGGGTTTCGCCTGGCAGGCTGAGCCACTTTTTGATCGCCCATTTTGGCACGGCGCTGCAGGGTTGATCTTGCTCAGTGCGCGCATACATCGGGCAAATGATGTCGGTGGCTGGAGTATCGGCGCCACCACCTTCGTATTGCACGGGACGACTCGGGTCGTTGCGTTTGACCCAGCCATACATCGCATCGTGGGCGCAGCCGTAACCGGACTCGTTACCCAGTGACCAGATAATGATCGACGGGTGGTTAAAGTCGCGGCACACCAAGCGGCTCATGCGCTCTAAGAAGGCGTTGCTCCATGCCGCATCATTCGATAGCCGATTCATCGGCGTCATGCCGTGGGTTTCGATATTGGCTTCATCGACCACATACAAGCCGAGCTTATCGCATAAGCGATAGAACTCGGGGTGGTTCGGGTAATGCGAGCAGCGCACGGCGTTAAAGTTGTGCTGCTTCATCAGCAGCAGATCCTGCTGCATGCTGGCTACGTCAATGGCGTGGCCTTTGGCGGCATCGTGCTCGTGACGGTTGGCGCCTTTGATCAGCAGCGGTTGGCCGTTCAGCCGCAGCAAGCCATCTTTGATTTCTACCGCCCGAAAGCCGACATCATAGCCTTCGCATTCAATCATCTGGCCCTGTTCATCGAGCAGGCTCACGGTTAAGCGATACAGATGTGGCGTTTCCGCGCTCCATTTGGCCGGCTCGCGCACCGGCAAAGTAAACTGGCAGCGATCGTCATAGTGACCTTTTTCATCAATGCGGGCAGTGCCGATGGCGTGGGTTGCGCTCACCACTAACTGCTCGTCCTGATACAGGGCGGCGCGCACGTTTAAGCCTTGGCCATTGACGGTTTGCAGGTTGATGGCCAGCTCTGCATCGCGATAGCAGGCATCGAGTTGGGGGGTGAGGCGAATATCGCTCAAATGGCGGCTGGGCTTATGCAGCAGCGTTACCGAGCGGAAAATACCCGACAACCACCACATGTCTTGGTCTTCGAGGTAGGAACCATCAGACCAGCGCAGCACCAGCACCGCCAAGCGGTTTTTACCGCTTTGCAGGTGTGGGGTTAAGTCAAATTCGGCGGCCAAGCGGCTATCTTGCGAATAACCAACCCAAGCGCCATTACAAAACAGATAAAACGCGCTGGCTACGCCATCAAAGCTGATGCGCACTTGGCCATCGGCCTGCCAAGCGGCGGGCAGGTCAAACTCGCGCGAATAGGCGCCGGTCGGGTTGTCAGTTGGCACCAACGGCGGCGTGCAGGGGAACGGGTATTTAACGTTGGTATAAATCGGGCCATCGGTCAGCGGCCGTGCGGCAGAATAGCTGCTATCGAGCTGCCAATTGCCAGGCACCGTGATGGCGCAGGCGGCGTCTAAATCGCGCTGCAGCCAGCTATCGGGTACTAATTCCGGTGCGGCAAAATGACTAAATTGCCAATGACCATCTAGGCTTAACTTAGCTGATGACGGCGCGTCTTGGCGCGCGGCGGCTTCATCGCGCCAGCTGGTCAGCGGCGTGTGGGCCGGTAAGCGGTTACGGCTGGTAATCGCTTGGGTTTGCCAGTCGGCAGCAGAGAGAATACTTTGCAGCGAAGTCATGCAACTACTCATTCATTGAGGTCCTATACAAAAGAGTGGCCGCCCAAGGCGGCCAGTGAGGCGATTAATGCGTTCCATGCGCCAGT